>NZ_JALXVH010000070.1 GCF_025149945.1 Kocuria sp. p3-SID1428
CGGCCCCGCTTCACCGTTCGAGGAGGAACTTCAGCCCATCAGCTTGGCGACCAGCACCTCGGCGAACTCGCGGGTGATGTCTCCGTAGTTCAGCGAGAAGTCGTCGTCCACGCGCGTGGGGATCAGCCCCGAGCACAGCACGGCCGCACGGGCGTAGAGCCCGGGAAGCTCCGCGCCGATCGGCACGGACAGCAGCTGCAGCGACTCATCCCACGAGGCCAGCGGGGCCCCGGCCTGGCGGGCGGCCAGGTGCTTGCCCAGTCCGGAGTTCACCAGACGGCTGTGGCCCGACTCGACGTCGGCCTCCGTGCGGAACCGGTAGCGCGTGCGGTGGTGGTGGTTGATCCGGAACAGCCCGGCCTGCTCGCGGTCGGTCGTGGCGTGCCAGGTGGCATCGGCCGGGTCGAAGCGCTCGGCCACGCCGTTGTACTGCATCTCCGCGCGCGGCAGCCCCTGCTCGACCTCCGACAGCGGCGGCAGGGTGTCGAGCATGACCGGACCGGCCCCGTAGACCACGTCGCACAGGCCCTCGGGCAGATGCTCCACGACGGCCTCGAGCTCGGCGTCCATGATCAGCGACATGGAGTGATCCTCCGGCGACAGGGTCAGCACGGAGCCGCCGGCCTTCTCCGCCGCCGCGGCCACCTGGGCCTCCTTCTGCGGGGTCCATCCGCCGGTCAGCAGCACGGTGCCGTCCACGAGCTGGGCCAGCGCCGGCGAGCAGACCTGCCAGCGGCGCACCGTCCAGTTGGCGTCGCGGATCGTCTCCAGGAACCCGAGCGCGTGGAGATTGCCCACGAACCACTCCTCGAAGCGCTCGGTGTCTTCGAGCTGGCGAGCCACGATGGACAGCGACGAGCGCTTGCCGCCACCCAGGAACGTCAGGGCGTCGCGGAACGGCGCCCACGACGACGGGTGCTCCCCGATCTCCGGGCCGATGAACTGCAGGGCGTCCGCCGAGCCCACCTCGGAGACCGCGGAGGCCTTGGTCAGCCGACCCGGATAGCGCTTCTCCATCCCGCAGTCGCGGCAGCGCCCGAAGATCCAAGGGGCCTTGGACTTGGGGTCCATGGGCGGGATCACGATCCGGTGCCGGCCCGTCTTCAGGCACGACGGCCCCTCGTGCTCCGGCAGGACATTCTCCCGGGGCACCAGCAGCTGCCCCTCCGCCGAGTGCCACCCCGGCACGAGCGGCAGCTCGACATCCGTCTCGACCGCGCGGGCCTCCAGGTTGTCGAAGGCGCCCTGGACATACTCCTCGGGCAGCTCCTGGGCCGTGGCGGCCGTGACGGGCCACAGCGCGTCCTGCGGCTCGTGGAGCATCTCGCCCTCGTAGCCCAGCGAACGCTGGGTGATGTAGAAGCTGGTGTCGCGCACCTGGTAGGCGATCCGCTGCTTGACCGTGCGCCCGGCCTTGAGGACCAGGATGTAGTCGTTGGGCCGCAGCCGGCCGTCCGGGCCGACCATGGGGGTCGAATCCACCGAGATCTGGAACGGAGGGGTGCGGTTCTCCGCCAGCTTGTGCCGCTCCAGCCGAAAGGTCTCGGCGTGGCGCCACTCGACCTCCAGGGTCAGGGGATCATCCGAGTCGGAGACCACGGTGATCTGCGGCGGGCGCTGGGTGGACCAGCGGATGACGTCGCCGGGGATGCGCAGGCCGCCGGAGAGGCGGATCGAGGGGACCAGGCGCGGGACCATGCCGGAGAAGTTGTCGTCCGCGGTCAGCTCGGGGTTGCCCGCGCGCAGGACCTGGACGCCGTCGAACAGCGCCCACCCCTCCGGCAGCCCCGCGGTGCCCGCGGGCAGGAAGGTGAAGTCCGGCGAGGCGGAGTCCTCCAGGATCGCGCGCATGCCTGCGATCAGATCCTCGTCGTCGCGGATCAGGACCCGGCACGGCCAGGCCGCGGGGATGTGGTCCACCGAGATGTAGGTGTCGGAGAAGCCGTCCTTGGCGAAGATGACCACCGGCCGCGGCGAGCGATGGAAGCTGTGCGCACCGGCGGACAGGTTCAGCTCGCCGCGCAGCAGCGACTGCGGGTCGATGCGCGCGGAGTAGGCGGAGATCCCCAGGTAGGCATCGCCCATGTAGGACAGGAAGACGGAGCGCGGGCCTGCGGTGGTCTCCAGCTCCACATCGCGGTCGGCCATGTAGCGCTTGGGCACCACGAAGCCGAACTCGAACTGCGGGTTGCCGACGTAGTCGACGGAGTCGACCAGGGTCAGGGACGCGGAGTGCTCGCCGGGGCGGGAGGTCGCCGAGCGGCGCACGGGCACCGGGCCGCCTGCGGAGTCGCGCGAGCGCTCCCAGCGGATGAGCTCGGAGCGGGCGATCTCCAGCCCGGGATCGCGGGTGGAGGAGGTGGACCACAGCTTCTTCATCTCGGCCGAGACCTCGGTGTCGGCCACGTCGAGCCAGAAGTCCAGGTAGATGCCGAGCTCCCCTGCCGAGAGCCCCTGGGCCATGGTCAGCTCCATGTCCTCGAACATCTGGTGCAGCTGGCGGCGCTCTGACTCCCCCAGCAGGGACTGGGACAGCGCCAGGCCCACCGGCCGCTGATTCAGGGCATCGCCCACGGGCAGGCCGACCTCGCCGTCGCGCAGCTCGAGCCAGTAGCGCACAGCGTCCCAGTAGCCCTCGGCGTCCTTCTTGAAGGAGGTCTCCAGCGCCTTGGCATGGTCCTGGCCTGCCCCGAGCAGGACCGACAGCGGGAGGTAGAAGGCCGTGGCCGCCTTGGCCCCGGTGCGCGAGGCCAGGCGGGAGGTGTGGCGTCCGGCCACGGCGAACAGGCACAGCAGTGCGACGACCGGCGGCGGGGCCAGCTCCTCCAGGGAGTCCAGGGCACGGCGCGAGTCGCGGTACCACAGCGTGTTCATGCGCGTGAAGGTCTCCAGGACCGGGGTGCGCGATCCATCAAGGACCAGCAGCGGCGTCACCGAATCGGCGATCGCGCGCAGGACCGAGGGACCGTCCATCTCGTGCTCGGCGCCGATCCTGGCAAGCACGGAGTCATCGAGATCCAGCGGGACCAGCTCACCGGCCTTGTCCGTTCCGAACAGCGCCGCGCACACGGCGTCGTTCCAGCGCAGGTACTCGATCTCCGCGGCGCTGCGGGCGATCCGATGGTCTCCGAGGCTGAGCCCTCGTGTGTGAGCCAACTGCTCCTCCGTCCGCGGCTCCCCGAGCCGCCGTCCTGATCCGGATGCCTGCCGGCCACGGTCCGCAGCCGGCTCTCTGGTGCCAGAGTCCCCGCCCGAACGGGTGCGTTCGGGCAGCACCTCCCATTGTAGGTCCCGGGTCCCACGTAGAATCGCTCGGATGACCGCCTCACCGACCTCCGAGCCCTCCGGATGGAAGCGCGCGCTCGAGCGGATGCTCGACGACGAGCAGAACGAGGCGCTCGAGGCCTCCGCCGATGACGGGGCATCGGCCCAGGTCGGGCTCGAGTTCGACCTGCAGCTGCCGCTGCTGCGCCGGGTGCGCCAGGCGGCGCCGGCGGCAGGGGCTCCCTACACACTGGGAATGCGACCGGTGCGCCGCGGGGCGCGCGGGAACTGGATCCGCGGCGGGCTGGACTGGGAGCGCGTGGTGGATGCCGGTCGCACGGGAGCCGTGAGCCCCGAGCAGGCGGATTGGTTCGACGAGCTGCGCGTGCTCGCGAACGTCCGTTCGCGCCAGATCGCCCACGATCGGCACTGGATCAGGGTGGAGCACTACGAATCGCCCATGCTGTGGTCGCTGCTCGAGCGTGCCGAGCAGCTGGAGATCTCCCTCATCAGCGCCGGCAGTGGCCGTCCCGTCGTGCTGGATCCTGCCGGGCGCTTCCAGGTCGATCTGAGCCGCGACGAGGACCAGGGGCTGGTCCTGCACCCTGAGGTCGTGGTCGAGGACGAGGGCGTGCGCCGCGTGATCCCGCTGACCTCCGCCGGTGTGGTGGGCGATCCGGGCCACGGCCTGTTCTTCCCGGTCGCCGAGCACGACGGCCCTCCGGCCTTCTCCGGCTCCGCGCCCGAGCACCTGGACCCGGAGTCCGATCTCAACGCCATGTCGCTGCGCCTGGTTCCGCTGAGCACGCGACTGACCCGCGAGCAGCGCCGCTTCCTGGAGACCGCGCAGGAGATGACGGTCCCGCAGGAGGAGGTCCAGGAATTCGTCGAGCGCTGGTTCCCCCGCCTGCAGCAGCGCATCTCCATGACCAGCGACGACGGCTCGATCGAGCTGCCGGACGTCGCAGCTCCGGAGATGGTCCTCACGGTGACCCACGACGACCTCACGGTGCGGCTGGAATGGGAGTGGGAGTATCAGCTGGGCGCCGAGCGCCTTCGGCTGCCCTTCCGTCCCGCCGATCCCCTCGGCACCGAGCCCGTGCGCCGCGACTCCACCTGGGAGTCGTCCATGACCACGGCCGTGCACCGGCGCATCCCGGAGCTCGAGTTCCGACGCAGCGCCTACGTGGGCTACGACGCCGTGGTGCTGCTGCGCGACTGGCTGCCCGAGCTCGAGCGGATCCACGACCTGCGCATCGAGACCCGCGGCACCGAGCCGGCCTACCGCCCCTCGCAGGATCCGCCGGAGATCACGGTGTCCACGGCCTCGAGCCAGCGCCGCGACTGGTTCGATCTGGGCGTCTCGATCCGCGTGGGCGACTTCCACGTGGCCTTCTCGGACATCTTCAAGGCGCTGGCTCAGGGCCAGGACGTGATGATGCTGCCCGACGGCACCTGGTTCAGCCTCGACGCCCCGCGCTTCGAGAAGCTGAGGGACCTGCTCAAGGAGGCCCGCTCCCTGCAGGACACGCCCACGGATGCGCCCATGATCTCGCGGCACCAGCTCGGGCTGTGGGAGGAGTTCGAGGAGCTGGCCGATCGCTCCGAGCCGGTCAGCCGCTGGCGCGAGGCCGTGACCCGGCTGGGCGCGGACCTCCAGGAGGAGGACCCGCCGGAGGTGCCGCAGGCGCTGAACGCGCGGCTGCGCCCGTATCAGGTCGACGGCTTCCGCTGGCTGGCCGCACTGCACGACCTCGGCCTGGGCGGCGTGCTGGCCGATGACATGGGCCTGGGCAAGACGGTGCAGACCATCGCCATGTTCCAGCGGGCCCGCGACCGCGCCGCCGCAGGCGTGCCCGATGCTCCCGCCGGCGGACCCTTCCTGGTGGTCGCGCCCACCTCCGTCGTGGCGAACTGGGTCTCGGAGATCCGGCGCTTCGCCCCGGAGCTGTCCGTGCGCTCCATGCCCGGCACGGCCTCGGCCACGGGTGAGGATCCGCAGCGGCTGGCCGAAGATCACGACGTCGTCGTGATCTCCTACGCGCTGCTGCGCCTGGACGAGCAGTTGTGGAGCGCGATCGACTTCTCCGCCGTCGTGCTGGATGAGGCCCAGTTCGTGAAGAACCCGCGCACCCGCGCCCACCGCGCCGCGCGGGCTCTGCGCACCGACACCACGATCGCCGTGACCGGCACCCCGCTGGAGAACGGGCTGACCGACCTGTGGGCACTGCTGGCGCTGACCGCTCCGGGGCTGTTCCCGTCCCGCAGACGCTTCGCCGAGACCTACCAGCGCCCCATCGAGACCACGGGCGATCGCGCCGCGCTGTCGCGGATGCGCCGGCGCCTGGCCCCGTTCATGCTGCGCCGCACCAAGGAGTCCGTGGATCTGCAGCTGCCGCCCAAGATCGAGCAGACCCTCGAGATCGAGCTGTCCGAGGAGCACCGTCGCCTCTACAACCTGCACCTGCAGCGCGAGCGCTCCAAGGTCCTCGGTCTGCTGCAGGACCTCAACGGCAACCGATTCACGATCTTCCAGTCGCTGACCAAGCTGCGGCTGATGGCCCTGGACCCGTCGCTGGTGGACCCCGAGATGGAGGTCCCCTCCTCCAAGCTCGAGGTGCTCTTCGAGCATCTGCCGGAGATCATCGCCGAAGGCCACCGCCCGCTCGTGTTCTCGCAGTTCACCGGGTTCCTCAAGCTCGCGGCCGCGCGCCTGGACCGGCTCGGCATCCCCTATTCCTATCTGGACGGCTCGACCCGCGACCGCGCCTCGGCGATCGAGGACTTCCGCTCGGGGCGCACCCGGGTCTTCCTGGTCTCCCTCAAGGCCGGCGGCACGGGGCTGAACCTTGTCGAGGCCGACTACTGCTTCCTGCTGGATCCCTGGTGGAACCCCATGGCGGAGAACCAGGCGATCGACCGTGCCCACAGAATCGGTCAGACCCGGAAGGTGCTCGTCTACCGTCTGATCGCCCAGGGCACGATCGAGCAGAAGGTCATGGAGCTCAAGAGCCGCAAGGCCGCCCTGTTCGACTCCGTGATGGACGACGACGGTACCTTCGCCTCCCAGCTCAGCGCCGACGACGTCCTCGAGCTGCTGCGGGACTGACGCCTCCCCGCGCCAGACTCCCTGTGATGCCCGCGGCGTCATAATGGGGTGCGGGGCCTGTGATCCCGTGAGACTGCGCCCGGATTCGTCTAGCGTGGAGGCCGCGCGTGAGTGTCCGGGACATGCATCCTGCGAACGAGACGCGCAAGCACCTGGACTGGCGCTGTGCGCCCTGCCCGTGTACCGCTCACCGCCCTGGCGCTGCCCCGTCGAGCGCACTCGTCTCGTGACGTCGCCCGCGGCCTGCCCCGCACCCACCTTCTGCCTGCCGAGGAAGTGATCGCCGTGTCCCCTATCTCCGCGGACCGGCCCGAGTCAGCGGATGCCCCCGCCCAGGTCGCCGACTGGCTCGTCGCCTCCGGGCTCGCCCCCGCCGATATCCGCCGCCGTCTGCACACGCTGTTCCCGGACAGAGCTCCGAGCAGCTGGGACGACTGGCTGCGCCGCGACGTCCTCGGCGAGCCGGCCGCCCTTCCTCGACCTCCCTACGACGAGCGCCAGCTGCGTCTGGGCGTGGAGATCGTCGCAGCCCTGGCAGAGGGCCTGACCCCCGATCCCTGCGGCGCCGCGCTGCTGACCTCGGAGGACGTCGACATCCTCGAGGACCTGACCGGGCGCTACGACCCCTCCGGAGCCGTCCTGGCCAACTGCCTCACGCTGGTCGGCACGCTGCGCCGGCACGTGAGCTCCGGCCGGCGCCCGGTGCTGCGCCCGTCGCGCTATCAGGAGCTGCTCCTGGAGACCCGTCTGGTCGCCGATGTCCCCCAAGCCCATCAGCTGCGCTGGCCGCCGGCCGCTGCGGTCGTGGCCCACCGTCTGGGCGACGGCGACTGGGCCCGGGCGCTGGCCGGGATCGGCCTGGACGGCGGTCAGCCCTGCGAGCCGAGGCAGCGGGCCCTTCCCACGGCCCGGGAGATCCAGGAGCTCGACGATCCCGGCATCGGACTGATCGCGGCCCCCGCGGCCGCACACGAGTGGCCCGACGAGACCTGGGACGAGCTCAGAGACCGCCTCCTGGACGAGCTCGAGGAGCTCGCCTGGAAGGACCTCCTGGTCCTTCGCTACTCCGGGGCCGCCCAGGAGGAGGCGCCCCCTCCCCCGTCGGCCTGGGCACGCACCGGACCGGACGGTGCTGTGGTCAGTCTCTCGGGCGTCAACGGCTCGAGCGCACTGTGGCCCTTGGATGAGGACTACTTCCTCGGGGACCGCTGGCGGCAGCCCGCCCATGGCGGCATCGCCTGGAACTGCGGGCCTGTGCCCGCCTCCGAGGCCGCCGATCTGATGATCGAGGGCATGCGCTTCGGGCGGATGTGCACCAATCCCTACCGCTACCGCTGGGGCGTGGGCGATGCCGAGACCGGCTCCGCGGACGAGGACCTCGACGCCTCGGGAGCAGAGGCCTCGGTGCTGTCCTTCCCCCGGCCGAGCTGCTGAGCACCTTCGGCCCGGATGCGCTGTGAGCGAGTCCACGCCGACAGCCCTGACACGAGCGCCTGCGGCCGGTAGACTCGCACGATCGAAGGGGAGTAGCTCCTAGGGCGGCCATCGGCCCCCGGAGGCTCGTCGACATACCGGATTCACGGAGGAGTCCCGGCGAGCCGTCCGCACGCGGATGAGCGAGACCTTCGTCCCACGGCATGGCAGGCCCTGCGCCGCCGTTCCCCGACAGGACAGGACTCCTCCATGAACGACTCCCCCACGCCCTCTGCCGATTCCGCGGTCTCGCTGACTCCCGGCGACCCCGGGGCGGCCACGCGCTCCCAGGTCCGCCGCTGGCAGCGCTACCTGGCCGAGGAGCAGGCCGAGGCGGAGATCTACCGCAGGCTCGGCGAGCGCTCCCAGGGCCGCCACCGCCGGATCCTGCTCGAGGTGGCCGAAGCCGAGGGCAGGCACAGCCGGCACTGGCAGAGTCAGCTCGCGCCCTACGGGCTCGGACCCACTCGCCCGTCGCTGGGCTCGCGCGCCCTGATGCTGCTGGCCGAGCACTTCGGCACGGTGTTCGTGCTGGCGCTGCTGCAGCGCGCCGAGTCGCGCTCCCCGTACGCCGACGACGCAGACGTCCCCGCCTCCATGGCCGCCGACGAGGCCCTGCACGAGGAGATCGTGCGCGCCTTGGCCAACGACGGTCGGCAGCGGCTGTCCGGCAACTTCCGCGCCGCCGTCTTCGGCGCCAACGACGGCCTCGTGTCCAACTTGGCCCTCGTGATGGGTGTGGGCGCCACGAGCATGGCCGGCTCCCAGGTGCTCTTCACGGGCATCGCCGGCCTGCTGGCCGGAGCCCTGTCCATGGGCGCCGGCGAGTTCGTCTCCGTGCGCTCGCAGCGCGAGATGCTCGACGCCTCCCAGCCCACCCAGGTCACCCTCGATGTGGCCCCCCAGCTGGATCTGCAGGCCAACGAGCTCGAACTGGTCTATCGCGCCCGCGGCATGACCGCCGAGGCGGCGGCGCATCGCGCAGCCGAGCGCCTGGGCTATCTCGACTGCGACTGCGACCCGTCGCTGTCCTACCAGGACCAGGACGACGAGACGGAGACCAGCGAGGAGAACGTGGCCCTGGGAACGGATCTGGGGGCCTCCGCCTCGAGCTTCTGCTTCTTCGCCTCCGGGGCGATCATCCCGATCATCCCGTTCATCCTGGGGATGTCCGGTACGCCCGCACTGGTGCTGGCCATGGTCTTGGTGGGCATCGCCCTGCTGGTCACCGGCGGCGCCGTGGGCCTGCTGTCCGGGGCCTCTCCGCTGAAGCGGGGCCTGCGCCAGCTGGGGATCGGCTACGGCGCAGCGATCGCGACCTACCTGCTGGGCCTTGCGTTCAACACCACGGTCGGCTGAGCGGCCGGCGCACGTGACCGCCCACGTCGGGGGCGCATTCCATCGCGTGTGCGGCACTTCACACACGTCAGGTATTTCACTCCGGGAGGCACCGCTGTCCCCCAAGCTGGGATATGATTCCGCACGTGGCCATCGCGCCACACAGCAATGAGGGACCACTGTCGCAGACGTCGGCACGGCCGCACTGGGGGGTGCTTCGTCGCCGGCAGCGGCAGTGGCAGAAGTCGCTCAGCCCACGACTCCCCTCATTGAGACATGACTGTCTGCCGATGGCCGCGAGCATTCTCCTTCTGGAGGCGCATCTCTCCCCGCGCCGGGTGCCTTGCATCCGTCAACTCGCGGCCATCGGCCTGTCATGACATGACCAGCGCCCGGACCCCACAGGGTCCGGGCGCTTCTCGTCGTTCCGGGGCCGCTTCAGGACTGCGGCTCGAACTGCTTCTCCCAGACGATCTCGCCGTTGCCATCGCGCAGCGAGACCGTCATGAGGTCCTGCTCATCCAGGTCCACGTGCCCGAAGAACTGGAACGCCGCATCCCGCGGCGAGCCCATGGTGGGGCCGGCCTTGGAGAAGACCTCCTCCGGGCCGAGGGTCCCGTCCAGCTCGTTGGGCCCGAAGCTGCCCGCGTTGATCGGCCCGGCCACGAACTCCCAGAACTCCTCGAAGTCCTGGAATGCCGCATTGTCGGGTGTGTAGTGATGGGCTGCGCAGTAGTGGACGTCGCCGGTGATCACGAAGACGTTCTTCACGCCGTTGTCCTTGATCGACTTCAGCACTCGCGCCAGCTGCAGCTCACGGCCCAGCGGCGTGCCCGGATCGTCGTTGGAGATCGACTCCTGGGCCTTCCCGTCGGGGACCACGAGCCCCAGCGGGAGGTCGGCGGAGAGGCACTTCCAGGTGGCGGTGGAGTCCCGCAGGCCGTCGATCAGCCACTGGGTCTGCTCCTCCCCCAGGATGTCCGTCTCCTGCGCCTCCATGCCGTCGGTGTTCGCGCCCTTGAACGTGCGCATGTCCAGGCAGAACACATCCAGCTGCGAGCCGCGCTCGATCTTGCGGTAGATCCGCGCGTCCTCGAAGCCCGAGGTCCCGGGCTTGAGGGCGCGAGCATCGCCGATGGGCTGGTACTCCTGCCAGGCTCGGCGCCCGCGCTGGGCCAGCGTGTCGACGTCGAGGACCGAGTAGCGCTCATCCTCGAGGGTTTCACCGGGGTACCAGTTGTTGGTGGTCTCGTGATCGTCCCACTGCGCGAACAGGGAGGTGTGCGCGTAGAAGTCGCGGATGTTGTGATCCATCAGGTTGTAGCGATGGCGGGCGCGGAACTCCTCCTGGGTCTCGGCGACCTTGGAGACGCCCTCGGTCACCACGTTGCGCCAGATCTCGCCGTTCGGCTCCTGGTACTCGGCCTCGATGGGGCCGTCCGCGTAGACCGTGTCGCCTGCGTGGATGAAGAAGTCGGGGTTCGTGGCCGCCATGGCCCGGTAGGTGCGCATGCCACCCAGGTCCGGATTGATGCCGAAGCCCTGTCCTGCCGTGTCGGCGGTCCACACGAAGGACTGACGTGTGCCCGAGGCGCGGCGAGTGCGCTGGCCACGGCCCAGGTGCAGGCCCTCCGGGGCGGTGCGGAAGGTCCCGAACTCCGCGGGCGAGCGGACGCCGGACTCATCCTCGAACTGCACGGCGTAGAGGAACTGCGAGCCGGAAGGCAGCCCGGTCACGCCGATCTTCGCGGTGTGGTCGGTCTCGGCGGTGACCCAGCCGGAGGCGACGGTCTTCTCGAAGCGCCCGCGGCCCCGGGCAGGCTCGAACGCGTCGTCCACGGCGGTGATCTTCACGATCATGCGGCCGTCGCCGGAGGAGCGCGACCACACCACGACGGAGTCCTTCGAGGCCTCCCCCGTCATGATGCCCGAGGGGAGGTGGAGGCGACGGCGGACGAGCCCCACGGCCGAGGCGGGCTGGGCGGGCGAGGAAACGGCGGGCGAGGCGACGGCCGGAACGGCGGAGGCGGCGAGCACGGAGGTGGCGGCGGTGGCGGTGAGCAGACCGCGGCGGGAGATGGGAGACATGGCCCCATCCTCGGCAGCCCACCCGTCCGCTCCCCCTCCGGCAGATGACGCAGGGTCGTCATGCAGGTGAAGAGGCGATGCCCCAGGTCACAGGCCCATGCACTGCCATGCAACGAGTCCAGGTGCGCGAGTCCCGGCCCCGCTCCGATGCCTTCCCTCAGGCCGCCGCGCACCACGATGCGCCCGGTTGCCGCGAGATGCCCCGGAAGGCACAGGAGCACCGGC
>NZ_JALXVH010000071.1 GCF_025149945.1 Kocuria sp. p3-SID1428
CCTCAGAGGTCGGCGAAGAAGCGCACCGCATCCAGGTTGGGGATGTTGATCTGGGCGTCGGCGACCTCGCGCAGCACGGGCTTGGCGTTGAACGCGATGCCCACCGCGGCGGCGTCCAGCAGCTGGATGTCGTTCGCGCCGTCGCCCACGGCGATGGTCTGATCGGCAGCGACTCCGTCCGACTCGGCCCAGGCGCGCAGCATCGAAGCCTTCACCGAGGCGTCCACGATGGGGCCCAGGATGCGTCCGGTCAGGCGACCGTCCACGACCTCCAGCTCATTGGCCAGGTAGTGATCGATCTCGTGCTTGGCCATCAGCGGCTCGAGCACCTGGCGGAAGCCGCCGGAGACGATGCCCACGGTGCACTCGGCGCGGTGGAAGGTCTCGACCAGGACCGCGGCGCCGACCGTGGGGCGCAGCTCCTGGGCGACCTCGCCGATCACGGAGTCGGGCAGGCCCTCCAGCAGGGCGACGCGCTCGCGCAGCGACGCGGCGAAGTCGAGCTCCCCGCGCATGGCGCGCTCGGTGATCTCAGCGACGTGGTCCTGCACTCCTGCCTTGGCGGCCAGCAGGTCGATGACCTCCTGCTGGATGAAGGTGGAGTCCATGTCCATGACGAGCAGCTTGCGGCGCTCGGGATCCAGGATCGAGGCGGGGACGACGCTGACGTCGACGTCGTCCCACAGGGAGGAGAGGGGATCTGGTCGCACGATCCGGCGAGCCTCGTCCAGGGTCAGGCCCGTGAACTGCGCGTAGGCGGCGTTGTAGCCGTTGAGGTCTCCATCCGCCGAGCCGCCGCCGGAGGCGCTGGGCGTTACGCGGACGCGGCCGGGGGACTCGATGTCGCCCCCGGCCTCCTCGATGGTCTCCATGATCTGCCCGACGGTCTCCGGATGCGGTGTCCGTGCCAGGGCGATCAGGGCGAGTTGCTCGGTCATGGCGGCGAGTGTAGCGGCAGTGGGCTTGTCATCCGGCATCGATGACCGAGCGGTTCGCACTCGGCAGGCATGCCAGCGGGGTTAGAGTGGCCATCATGAGCGCAGCCCTGTCGATGACCGATGTCGATCTCGTCCGCAGCGGGAAGAACCTGCTGGATCAGGTGAGCTGGTCCGTGCAGGACAGCGAGCGCTGGGTGGTCCTGGGGCCCAACGGCGCCGGCAAGTCCACTCTGCTCTCCCTGGCCTCGGCACGTCAGCACCCCACCCGCGGCACCGTCGAGATCCTGGACGAGACCCTGGGCCGGGTGGACGTGTTCGAGCTGCGTCCGCGGATCGGCCTGACATCTTCGCACCTGGCGGATCAGATTCCCGGCGGGGAGACCGTCGCCGACGTCGTGCTCACGGCCGCCTACGGCGTGGCCGGGCGGTGGCGCGAGCGCTACGACGAGGCCGACACGCAGCGCGCCGCGCAGCTGCTGTCGGACTGGAACCTGCAGGGACTGGCCGATCGGAAGTTCGGCTCGCTGTCCTCCGGCGAGAAGAAGCGCGTGCTGATCGCCCGCGCCCTGATGACCGATCCCGAGATCCTGCTGCTCGACGAGCCCGCCTCCGGGCTGGACGTGGCCGGGCGCGAGGACCTCGTGACGCGGCTCGACGAGCTGGCCGCCTCCGAGCTGGCCCCTGCCGTGGTGATGGTGACCCATCACCTCGAGGAGGTGCCCCCGAACTTCACGCATGCCCTGCTGCTCAGTGAGGGCCGCGTGGTCGCCGCCGGTCCGGTGGGCGAGGTCATGACGCAGTCGAATCTCTCGGAGACCTTCGGCATGCCGCTGAAGCTCGTGCGCGTGGGCGATCGCTTCGCCGCGTTCCGCCGCGACTGATCCGGTCCTCTCGATGGAGTGGATCTCCGGGCTGCTCGAGTCCTTCGAGTTCACCTGGTGGCAGGCGGGGCTGATCCTCGTGGCCGGGGTGTGGGCCGGTCTGATCAACACGATCGTGGGCTCCGGCACGCTGGTGACCTTCCCCGTGCTGGTCACCATGGGCGTGCCGCCGGTGACGGCCACCATGTCCAATGCCATGGGCCTGATCGCGGGCAATCTCACCGGGGCCTGGAACTACCGCGCCGAGCTGCGCGGGCTGCGCGGCACTCTGCTGAAGCTGCTGCCGTGCTCCATCGCCGGCGGTGCGATCGGCGCAGGGCTGCTCATGGTGCTGCCCGAGGAGGTCTTCTCCTATGTGGCGCCGGTGCTGATCGTCGTCGCGCTGTTCTTCGTGGTCTTCCAGCCCAAGCTGCAGGGGATCGTGCGGCAGCGGAAGGAGGCTCAGGCTCAGGAGATCGCTGACGCCGCCCGGGCCCATGGCGAGGAGCCGGCACAGCTGGATCCGGACTCCCTGCCGCAGCCGTCGATCCTCTACGTGCTCGTGTTCATCGCCGGCATCTACGGCGGCTACTTCGTGGCCGCGCAGGGCGTGCTGCTGCTGGGGATCCTGGGCGTGTTCCTGCTGGCGTCCATGCAGTCGGCCAATGCCGTGAAGATCTTCCTGGTGGCCGCGGTGAACATCGTGGCCGCCGTGTCCTACATCCTCTTCTCCTTCGAGCGCATCGACTGGTGGGTCGTGGTGCTGATCGCGATCTCGTCGTCGGTCGGCTCGTGGCTGGGCGCCAAGGTGGGCCGCCGGCTCTCTCCGGTGGCTCTGCGCACGGTGATCGTCGTCCTGGGGCTGGCCGCCCTGGCCAACATGGTGAGGCAGGTGCTGTGAGCCAGCAGATCCCCCCGTCCTTCGACGAGCTCGGCGCGCGGTTCCCGCAGCTGACGGTCCTGAGTGATCCGGCCGATCCTCGGGTGGCGGACTACACCTCGCTGACCGACGTCTCGCTGCGCCGCAAGCTCGAGCCCGAGCGCGGGATGTACCTGGCGGAGTCCTCCAAGGTGCTGCGTCGGGCGCTTGCGGCCGGGCATCGGCCGCGGTCGTTCTTCATGTCCCGCAAGTGGGTGCTCGATCTGGCCGACGTGCTCGACGCCCACCCCGAGGTCCCTCTCTATGTGGGGGAGGACGAGGTGCTCGAGGGCGTCACCGGGTTCCACCTGCACCGCGGGGCGCTGGCGGCCATGCAGCGCCCGGAGCCGCTGCCGCTGGCCTCGGTGCTGGCCTCGTCGCAGCGCGTGGCGATCGTGGAGGACGTGGTCGATCACACCAACCTGGGGGCGATCTTCCGCTCGGCGGCGGCCCTGCAGGTCGATGCCGTGCTCGTGACCCCGCGCTGCGCCGACCCGCTCTACCGCCGGGCGATCCGGGTGTCCATGGGCACCGTCTTCCAGGTCCCGTGGGTGCGACTGGAGCACTGGACGGCGGATCTGCAGCAGGTCAAGGACGCCGGTTTCCTCACCGCCGCCATGGCGCTGGAGGATGACTCCCTGTCCCTGGACGAGCTCGGCACCCGTGTGCGGGAATCGGGGGAGAGGCTCGCCCTGCTGCTGGGCACCGAGGGCCACGGGCTCACGCCGCCTGCCATCCACCACGCCGATCTCACGGTGCGGATCCCCATGTCCCACGGGGTGGACTCGCTGAACGTGGCCGCGGCGTCTGCGGTGGCTTTCTGGGAGACGCGGCCGGCCTGAGCCGCCTCCGGTCGGCACTGCGGCATCCTGACCGGCCGCCGTCTCCGCGGACCGGCGACGCTTCAGCCTTGGCGCAGCTCCGTTCCCGTGTGCTCGGCGAGTGCTGCGATCAGCTCGTCCTGGAAGGCCTCGTCGTGGACGAGGCCGCCGACCTGGATGCGCTCGTGCCCGTCCCGCCCTCGCCCTGGATCCCCGAGGACGTCACGCACTGGGAGGTGCGGTGGTGCCTGGCTCACATCGCGGCCGAGGTCGCCCGTCATGCGGGGCACGCGGACCTTCTCCGGGAGACGCTGGACGGGAGGGGCTCCTTCGAGCTCAATGATGCGGCCGACCGGGAGGCCTGAGGCGCGAGCACCCCATCCTCGCCCTGGGAACTGGTGTTCCCATGAGCGTCATATTCGTCTTGTGCTGTCGTACACCTCTTCTAGCTTCGAAGCATCGATCGGACGACGATCGGGACAGGCGGGACGCGGGAGAGCGGAGGACATCATGGGGCTGCTGACGCAGGGCGTGGAGGTCGAGTGCGGGAGGTCGGGGGCCCCTGTGCGGGTGCTCTGGGAGGGGCGGGTGCACAGCGTCGCGGAGGAGCCGGTGCGCTGGCATCGGCGTCGCTCGTGGTGGGTGGATGGGCATCGCGCCCCGCGGGACACGGAGGTGGTCGATCAGGAGATGTGGCGCGTGCAGGTGCGGCTGAGCCCGCGCGCGGCACTGATCACCCTGGAGCTCGTGCACACCATGGAGACCGGGCGCTGGCGCCTGCTGCGGGCCACCACGGAGACCGGAGGCGGGGTGATCGATCTGCCCCTGCGGCGCCAGGAGGCCCTCGCTCAGCAGGCGGCGGGGCCCTCAGGGGTCGAGGACAGGATCGGCGAGCTGCGGGCCCTCGACTCCGCCTCGTGAACCCGACGCCCTCGAGCCGCCTGCGGTGAGTTGACTCTGGTTCGAACATAGTTTCGAATACGGGGGTGACCTTCACCCATCTGCATGTGCGCACGGCCTTCAGCGCGCACTACGGCGTCGCCCGCCCGGAGGCCCTCGTGGCCGCCGCCGCGGCCGACGGCGCCGATGCCCTGGGGTGCACGGATCGCGACGGCCTCTACGGGGCGGTCAAGCATCTGGGTGCCTGCCGGGCTGCGGGCATTGACCCCATCCTGGGCGTCGATCTGCGGGTGGGGGACCCGGACGGCGAGCGCTTCCACCGTGTGGTGGTGCTCGCTGCCGGAGCCGGGGCCGGAGTGGAGCCGGGGGAGGGCTATGCCGCGCTGTGCCGGCTGATCTCGGACGCGCACCGGGTGGAGGCGGCGGAGCAGACCGGCGGAGCAGCGACTGGTGAGCGCGGTGACGGTGCAGCCGGTGACGGTGTGGCCGGGGCGGGTGCACGGGGAGACTCCGGCGGCGGCGCCCGGACAGGCGCTGCGCGGCTGCGCTCGCGGCTCGGGTCGGGGCCGAGCGCCTCGTTCCTGCCTGGGATCACCAGGCAGCAGCTGCGTCGGCGGGCGGTCCCGGGGGCCTTGGGAGACCCCGGGACCGGCTCCTCAGATGGCACCTCGTCCGCGCAGCACAGCGCAAAGTCAGGAGCAGCAGGCACGGCCGCTGAGGCGAGGGCGGGAGCCCCCGTTCGGCTGGTCGTGCTGCTGGGCCCGGATTCGGATGTGGGCAGGCTGCTGGCGGCCCGTCGCTATCGCAGCGCTCGGCAGGCCCTGGCCCGCTGGAAGCAGCTGCTGCCGCCACAGGCGCTGGCCCTGGAGGTCGTGCACCATCTGGCGGAGCCCGGCGCCCCGGGGAGCGCGGGCCACGCCGCCCGGACCCTGCGGATCGGCGTCGAGTCCGGAGTGCGCTGCGTGCTCTCCAATGCCGTGCGCTATCTCGATCCGCAGGACGCGGCCACCGCCGACGTCCTGGACGCCGCCCGCACCCTGACCCCGCTGGCCCAGCTGGCAGCGGGGGAGACCGACAGCGAGTCCCTGCAGCCCAACGGCCAGGCCTGGCTCAAGCCCGCCGCGCAGATGGAGGACCTGGCCCGCGACACCGCCCGCAGCGCGGACCTCGGCGCGGCAGGGGTGAAGGCGCTGCTGGGCGGCACCGCCGAGGTCGCCGACCTCACCCGCCTGGACGCCGCCGCCGACTGCGGCTGGGGCAGACCGGTCGTGCCGGAGGCCTCGGTGCTGGGCCTGAGCTCCCCGGCACCCCGGGAGCTGCGCCAGCGCTGCCAGGCCGCCGTCGCCCGCTGCTACCCGCAGGCCGCCCCCGGCTCACCGGCCTGGCAGAGGGTGCAGGAGCGCCTGGAGCACGAGCTGGCGATCATCGAGCACCTGGGCTTCGCGTCCTACTTCCTCACCGTCGCCGAGGTCTCGGACATGATCGGGCAGATGGGGGTGCGTCGGGCTGCCCGCGGCTCGGGCGTCTCCTCGCTGGTCAACCACCTGCTGGGCGTCTCCCAGCCGGATCCGCTGGAGCACGGGCTGATCTTCGAGCGCTTCCTCTCCCGGGACCGCTCGACCCTTCCGGACATCGACATCGACGTCGAGTCCGCCCGCCGCCACGAGGTCTACGACCGCATCTTCGAGCGCTTCGGGGCCGAGCGGGTCTCGCTGATGAGCATGCAGAACGCCTACCGCGCTCGCGGAGCCGTCCGCGACGCCGGCCTGGCCCTGGGCATGGAGCCGGCCCAGGTGGACACGATCGCCAAGCAGCTGTGGCGCTTCTCGGCCTCGTCGTTCCGGGAGGCCCTCGAGGAGAAGCCCGAGCTGGCCGAGTTCGCCCAGCAGGTCGCCCAGGACAAGCAGCTGGACCTGCTGGTGGACGTCGCCGAGCGCCTGGACCGGCTGCCGCGGCACATCTCCATGCACCCGTGCGGGGTGATCCTCTCCGATCAGTCCCTGCTGGAGCGCACCCCCGTGCAGGCCTCCGGGCTGGGGCTGCCCATGAGCCAGTTCGACAAGCACGACATGGACCCCATGGGCATGCTCAAGCTCGACGTCCTGGGGGTGCGCATGCAGTCCACGCTGACCTACGCGCTCGACGAGATCCAGCGCCTCGAGCTGATCCGCGCCCGTCGTCGCGATGAGGAGGATGAGGCCGCCGTCGTCCCGCCGCGCATCGACCTGGAGGCGGTGCCGCGGGACGACCCGGCGACCTTCGAGCTGATCCGCTCCACGCACACCCTGGGCTGCTTCCAGATCGAGTCGCCAGGTCAGCGGGAGCTGATCGGCAAGATGGCCCCGGAGAGCTTCGACGACCTGATCGTGGACATCTCCCTGTTCCGTCCCGGGCCCATGCAGTCGAACATGGTGCGGCCGTACCTGGATCAGCGCCACGGCTTCGCCACGGTGCCCTCGATCGACCCGCGCCTGGACCCGATCTTGGCCGAGACCCACGGCGTGACGGTCTTCCACGAGCAGATCCTGCGCATCCTCGACACCGTGACCGGCTGCGGGCTGGCCCGGGCCGACGAGCTGCGCCGCAAGCTCGGCGGCCCCGAGGAACCGGACGTGGAGCGCTTCGTGCGCGAATCCGCCCGCGCGCAGGGGGACTGGAAGCCCGCGGTGCTCGATCAGGTCTGGGAGATCCTCTCGGCCTTCGGCTCGTTCGGCTTCTGCAAGGCCCACGGCGCGGCCTTCGCCGTGCCCACCTACGAATCCGCGTGGCTGAAGGCCCATCATCCAGAGGCCTTCCTGGCCGGGGTGTGGGAGCACGACCCCGGCATGTACCCCAAGCGCCTGCTCGTGGGGGAGGCCCGACGCATGGGCATCCCCGTGCTGCCCGTGGACGTGAACCGCTCCGATGACCACCACCGCGTGGAGGAGCTGGCCCCGGAGGAGGGCCTGGACGCTCAGGGGCGCCGCCGGCTGGGCATCCGGCTGTCCCTGCGCGAGCTCAGCGGCGTCTCGGAGGCCGAGATCGCGCGCCTGGTCGCCGGGCAGCCCTATGCCTCGCTCGGGGACCTGCGCGCCAGGGCTCGGCCGACCAGGCGCTCGCTCGAGCGCCTGGCCTCGGTGGGCGCGCTGGACGGGCTGCTCGAGAGCTCCGGCAGCACGGCCAACCGCGCGGACCTGGTCCAGGCCATGCGCCACCGAGCCGACGCCCGCCCGTCCGCCGTCCGCCGCGAGGTCTCCGGGCAGCTCGAGCTGCCCCTGGGCGATCCGGAGCTGCGGGGCCTGGTGCCGGGCCTGCCGAGCCCCAGCACCGAGCAGACCGTGCGCGCCGAGCTCGACCACATGGCTCTGGACGTCTCCGCCCACCTGGTCGACAGCTACGCCCCGCTGCTGCGCCGACTGGGCGCCACCGCCGCGGGCGATCTGCTGGAGCTGCGCTCGCAGGCCGAGGTGCTCGTGGCCGGAGTGCGGGTCTCCACCATGACCCCGCCCATGCGCGGCGGGAACCGCGTGGTGTTCATCAGCCTGGACGACGGCAGCGGGACGGCCGACTGCGCGTTCTTCGACGAGGCGCAGCGATTGTCCGGGCCGGTGCTCTTCGGCACGCGGCTGCTGCTGGTGCGCGGGACCACCCGGCGCACCGGCCCGCGGGGGATCAGCATCACCGCGCTGCAGGCCTGGGCCCTGACCCGACCGGACCTGGAGCAGCAGGTGGCTGCCGCTCGGGAGCGCAGCGAGAAGGCAGGCGGCTCGGAGCCGGGCCGTCCGCGTCGCCGCGTCGGCTGACGACGCTCCGAGCTCTGCACCGCACCAGCGGCCGCCGCAGACGCCGCCCGGAGGCGGATCCGCTCAGCCGCGGGGCATCTCGTCGCGGATCGACTGCAGGGCGGGAAGGGCCTCGTCGATCATCTGCTCGACGCTCTGGCCGATGTCCAGGACGTAGCCGGTCTCGTCCTCCGTGAGCGCCTCGAGGGTCTCCATCTGCGAGTTCAGCAGCGCCGGGGGCATGAAGTGCCCGCTGCGCCCTTCGATGCGGGCGGTGAGGACCTCCAGCGAGCCGTGCAGGTGCAGAAAGATCGTGCTGGGGGCCGTGGTGCGGATGCGGTCGCGGTAGACGCGGCGCAGCGCCGAGCACGCCATGACCACGCCCTCACCGGAGTCCTCGGCCTCCTGCAGGCGTCGGCCGACGATGTCGAGCCAGGGCCAGCGGTCCTCGTCATCCAGGGGAGTGCCCGCGGCCATCTTCTTGACGTTGTCGATCGGATGCAGATCATCGGCGTCCACGAACGGCACGGACTTGGCATCGGCCACCAGGGCGCCGATGGTCGTCTTGCCGGATCCGGAGACCCCCATCACGACGACCACAGAGGTGGGCCTGGCAGCTTGCTCGTTGGCGACCATCACAGAAGTTCCTCTCCAGTTCCTCTCCTCGGTGCTCGGCGGAGGCATCGTCGCCTCCCGCGGCAGACCGCCCGCCAGGCTACGGCCCGGTGGGCGGTTCTCAGCGGACTTTCCCCCGTTTGCACGGGGGCGGCGCCGCAGGCGGCTCAGCGCGAGCCGGAGCCCTGACCGTCCGGGGCGCTCGGCGGGATCCCGTCGTGCTCCGCATGGTCGGCTCCGTCGGCGGACGACGGGGCAGCGGCGGGCGAGGCGCCTGCGGCACCGCGAGCGGCCTCCATCTCCTGGCGAGCTGCCGTCGGCAGGATGCCGGTGTCCTTGCGGGTGCCCAGGTCCAGCAGGATCTCCGCGGTGAACTCCCCGGCCAGGCCCTTGGCCAGCAGGCGATCGGCCTCGGCCTCGTCGAGCTTGAGCGTGAGGGCATCGTGGGTGCCGTGATCCGAGGACACCGCCCCCCCTGGTCGATGAAGTAGCGGCGGCGTTTCTGCATGGCGCGCTGGTAGCCGGCGTAGCCGCTGAGCCCCTCGCCGGCCTCGTCGATCTTCGAGTCGTCGATGCCGAACACGTTGACGAACGACGAGCGCAGTCAGTAGCCCGTGGCGGTGCCGTCGAAGTCCTTCCAGTGCCGGCAGACCATCCGCCACGACTCCCGGGGATCCGTCTCGGTGCGCCCGCCCACGCGCAGATCCGCCAGGTCCTCCCCGTTGGCGTGCTGCAGCCGCGTCAGGTAGCGGTCCGGGCTGATGAACAGGTCCGCGGGGTCCCGGAACGTGGTGTCGTCGGCGATCATGGCCGGCGGCACATGGCCGTGCGGGGACACGATGGGCAGGTGCTCGACATCGGCCAGCAGGCTGCGCGCGATGGTGCAGGCGGTCCGGATGAGATGCGATCGACTCTGATGACATGCTCCCCAGCCACCGCGGCCGGGTGATGGCCCGACAACGGGTTGCCGTGACTTGCTGATCCTCGAACGCCTCCGGAGCGACCCACGGCGTCAGGATGCAAGAATGAGCAGATGGCTTATCGAACCCAGGTTCTCGGACTGCTCGCAGACCCCGGCGTGCCCCAGAAGGTCATCGACGCGCTCGCCGGCAGGATCGCCGAGCAGCTCACCCGCAGGACGGGCACGCCCTGGGAGACCGAGGTCAGCGATGTGACCTTCCCCCTGAACGACGACGGCACCGTGCCCTTCAGCGATCGCGCCCCGGACATCCTGGACCGCCACGGCTGGCGCTACCTGGTCTATGCGACCGATCTCCCGCGCGCCCTGGACGGCGTTCCGGTCGTCGCCGAGGTCGACAAGGCAGGCCGCTCGGCCATGGTCTCCCTCCCGTCGCTGGGCGCGGTGGGGCTGAAGTCCTCGGCCCTCGAGCTGATCGTGGATCTGGTGGCCACGAGCGCCCGCGACGCGCACAGCCCGGTCGAGGGCGATGAGCTCATCGAGGCGCTGCGGCTCTCCCGACTGGTCTCCCGAGCCGGGCTGGAGGAGGGCGTGCACTACCTGGTGCGCCCGGGCCCGACGGCTCGGCTGCGCCAGGTCTCGGGCATGGTGCGCGCCAACCGCCCGGGACGTCTGATCACGGCGCTGGGCGGCGGCATCGCCGCAGGTATGGCCTCGGGTGGGTTCGGCGTGTTCTTCGGCAGCATCTGGAGCCTCTCCGTGGCACTGAGCCCGGTGCGGCATGTGCTGATAGCGGCCATCATGATCGTGACCTTCACCCTGTGGCTGATCACGAGCAACAAGCTATGGTTCCGAGACCGTGCGGCCACCGGCTCGGGGCGAGCGCTCGTGGAGAACATCGCCACGTTCGTGACGGTGCTGCTGAGCATCATCGCGTTCTTCGCCGTGCTGTTCGCCGCCCTGGGGCTGCTCTCGCTGATCGTGATCGACGTCGACTTCCTGGCCGGGCATCTGGGCTACGCGCCCGGGCCGTGGGACTACATCGCCATCACGTCCCTGTCCGTGTCCATGGGCATGCTCGCCGGCGCCCTGGGCTCCAACTTCGACGACGCCGAGGCCGTGCGCATCGCGACCTACTCCAAGCGCGGCCAAGAGCAGCGCGAGAAGCTCGACGAGTACCGCGACGAGGAGGATGAGCAGCAGGACCAGCAGGATCAGGACGAGCAGGCCGACCGGGAGGACAAGCATTCCGAGAACCGCTCGGACCCCAAGGCGCAGCGCACCAGCGAGGGCCGCAGGCGGAGGCAGGAGGATCGGGACCGGCGGCACTGATCCGCGCTGGAGCTCGATGCTCCCGCAGCATGCAGCAGGGCCCGTCGCCATCACGGCGGCGGGGC
>NZ_JALXVH010000072.1 GCF_025149945.1 Kocuria sp. p3-SID1428
GCAACCACAACGAGCATGTCACCAAGCTTCAGATCGCCTGGCTGGCTCTCGCTAAGCGCAAGGCCCGTCAGCAAGACCTGCCAAGCTACGACTCGGAGCAGTTCGAGCATCTCGCTTCGACACTCAGCCAGGTTCTCTCCACCTCGGAGGCGTTCAGCCATCTGCCGGAGAAGCTCCGTGCTGCGGGGGTCGGCCTCGTGCACGAGCCGAACTTCCCGCGCGGGAAGATCGACGGGGCGGCCTTCATGCTGGGCGACAACCCCGTGATCGCGTTGTCTGGACGCGGAAAGCGCCTCGACAAGGTGCTGTTCACCCTGCTGCACGAGATCGCCCATGTCCTCAACGGCGACGTGAGCATAGGCGAGCCCCAGATCGACACCGGTCTCAGCGAGTCATCTGCCGGCGAAGCAGACGCTATGGAGCGTGCCGCCGATGAGCGAGCCGCGCGCCTGGTGTTCCCCCAGGGGCCGCTGGCCGAGCCCCCCGCGCAGGTCCGGCAAAAGTGGGTGGCTGAGGAGGCCGTCCGCCAGCAGGTGCACCCCATCGTTGTGATCGGGCGCCTGCAGAAGGACGGCAAAGTCGACTGGCGTTCCGCCCTGGTCAAGGGTGCCCCTACTGTTGAGAGGCAACTCGCCACGTGGTGAAGAGCGAGATATCACTTCTTTTAGAGAAGTGTGGGTTTCATGTTAAGTCTATTTTCGGTTCTTTCGATAAAGCCCCGCTTCTTGAGGATAGCAAGGAATTGGTAGTTGTTTCCGAGAAGCGGTGACTTATGAATTTCGCCTCGAGCTCTAGACCAATTCAATTTTTGCAACTTACGGTAGATGAGCACGAACTGTACGAATTATGGCTTCGGGGCGGGCTTGAGCCAACAAGTTCACAGAGGGCATCCGAAGACTCAGCGATTTTCTTTGTGAGTCCGGCTCCTTGGGCTTTTTGGGTCGCGGCGGGTTTAGCATTCAACGGTAAAGCATATCCTGTGATCGTATTTAAAAATTCCGTTCCGCTTGTAGAGTTCATGAAGCTTGATAATTCTACAAATTGCGTCTTGAGGCCGCCCATGTGGGAAGTTTTAAGAAGGCGGTTATTGATTCACAATCCTGGATTAGGAAAAGCGGTCGACTCCCTTTTAAGCAATCCAAGAATCGATCTTATTGGTTTGTAACATATAAACCTATGCGCTATTTTGGCCGCAGGCGTGTGTGGCAGGAGTTGCTTATTGCTTCTCTGTGGCGCGGATACGGATGACGGATGCTTTGCTGATCCCGCATTCCTCGGCGGTCTGGGCGATGCTGTACCCCGTCGCGGTACATCTGGACGATGCGCGCGCGCTTCTCGGCGGTGATCTTCTGCCGCCGGTTCCGGGTGCGGTCCCACTCGCGCAGCGTCTCGGTGGTCCATCCGCGGGTGTCTCCGATCCAGACATCCGGCTCGGGCTGTCCGGCGTCCTTGAAGCCCTGGCGGGTCATGCCCAGCAGTTCCGCGGCCTCGATGACGCCGAGCAGGCGGGAACTGGGATAGAATCAGGCATTGCGCCGTCCTTTCGGTGTCGCCCCCAGCCTCCTGTCCTGGCGCCTACTGCCAGATGGTCGGGGGCATTTCTCTGTCTAGGTCGTGGCCGGGCGTGCGGTGAGCAGGTCACACGCGGTCTCGTAGGCCCTCGTGGCCGCCTTGGCCATGACGTTCTGCATGCCCCCAAGGTTTTCCACGCGCCCCGCGGCGCGTGTGGCCGCTCCTGCGACCTCCAGCGCGGCTGTCTTGATGAGCTGTGGGTCACCGCATTGCGAGTCGATGAACAAACAGTAGGCAACCGAGCCCCTCGGCCAGGAGAGTGCGGTCATCACGATCTCGCCGCTGATTGCCGTCAGGAACTTAAAGAGCCAGCGCCTGCCTGCGGCCGGCCGTAACATAATGTCTGTTATGACTGTCGAAAATTTTTCTTGATCTCAGAGAGAGGCACAGATTCGATGTGCTCAACCACTCCAGGGAGTCCGGGATTGTGGAGTATTAGATTTTTCTCCAAATAATTTTTAGTGCTAGATTCCAGCTGCATAGCATGCTCATTTGAATATGCTGTTAGGTGAGGGATATGCATCGCAGGAACAGGGTTCTTGAATACAAGAATTGGATGTATCAAGTTGCCGGAAACGCATCCGATGCCGATCCAGAAAATCCAGGGCTGGGGTGTGAGGAGGTATACAATATCGACTTCCGTCGGAGCAGGTGATGTTAGGGGGGTGGTGTCGCCATTCATCCACCCTGAGTAGGTTGAGGTGAAATGGTCTGGCAGAAATATATACCCATAATTGTGACTGGTCATTTAATTAGGGCTTTCAGTGATGATCATGTCGAAACTTGAATCAGTTAGGGGGCCGAAAGAAAAACCCCCATACATTGCAATATTCTTGAAGCCGGAGGTTTCTAAAAGCTGACGCACCTCACTAGGGGTGAAGGCATGACTGGCGATGTGCTGAATTGTTCTACTTACGTACCCTGCGGGATCTACTGCATCGTAGAAAACTTCGCTTAGCGTGGGGCATGAGCGGGCTCTGTCTTCCGTGGATGGCTTGTTGAGGAACTTCCATCCTGTGACGAGGAGCCCGCTCGCCTCATCTCAGCGCGCCGCTGGTGACAAGAACCTCATGCCCCACAACACCTAGGGGGCGTGTCTGACGACACGCCCCCTAGGTATGCGGTAGGCCCCCGCGCCAACGGGGGCCTACCATGAGGTCTGTAGTAAATACCGAGACCAGTCTACCGCCGCGCCAACGGCCTGCAACTGGACCCGCCAGCGATCGGAACACCCTGGCGTCGGGATGCGAAGCCCCGTGAACCAACATCGCCAGCCGCTTGTGAGGCACTGCCTTCGCGGCCCCTCCCGGGTCAGAGCCGGTTCTTTTGCCGAGCGTGCAGCCAGGGGCCGTCACCGGGTCGAGCAATCCCCGGACAGCGAAGGAGTGCCAAGCCCTACAGCCGCCCTCGGGAGACAGCAGCCCTGCCCCGAGCGTGTGACCAGAGCTGCACGCACATGCCGCCACTGCACAGGAGTAACGCCCTGAGCCGTTGTCAGCCACCCCACGCACCCCTCACGGTGCGTGACCAACGGTGGCCAACCGATGCGACCGACCGACCGACCGGGCTGGTCCCGCACCACCGATTGACGATGCCTTGAACGTCCCCACCACACCCCGCCCGGGTGTCCTCGGGGCGTCCAAGGCATCGCCCTGCCCTCCGCTCCCTCCCTCCCTCCCAGGCTGGTCGGAGGTTGCGCTCGAGATCCCGAGCACAGCACGAAGGCAGCAAGGCGGAGGGCAGGGCCTCAAAGAACAGCACGAGCGAAGCGAGCTCCGTGTCCCTGTCCCTGCCGATCCCCTCAGGATCGAAAGAAGCTGCTCCCACTGTGCCCACACTCAGGCGAGCTTGCCGATTGTGACAGGGCGGCTCTGAGACGACGTTTTAACTCGCGAACCTGCCGGTGCTGCTCCACCAGCTCATCCTCCCGAACCTGCACCTGCTGGGTGCGTTGCGTCAGCTCTGCCTCGCGTTTCTCCAACAGCTGCCCACTCCGATTCAGTTGCTCTCGCTCCCGGGCCAAAACCTGATCCGTGTATGCCGACCGATCCGCCACCGCCGCCAGGACTCCCCACTGTTCGGCAGACAGCTCCCGAACCAACCCCGTCGCTGGACGCCGATCCATACTCACTCGAGCCCGAAACGCCTCGACCGCGAACCGGCCCAGCTGCTTGCCGACCGCGACCCGAGACCGTTCACTGAGTCGCCCATTTGTGGCCAGTTCCACGATTCGCCGCAACACCGGACCCGCCAGCTCCGGGTCCTCATCCAACGCCTCAGCGACCTGCTGCGGCTCCGGTTGCGACCACCGCTGCCGCACCCGCTCCACCACCTCCGGAGCCGATTGCCGCGTCACCACCTGCACCGGATCTCCCACCCGGGAAGCCGCCCGACGCTGCTCATACCCATACCTGCGACACCGCGCCGAGCAGTACACCGCCGGCCGACCACGACCCGCCCGCGGCTCCAGCCGTTCACCACACCACGCACACTTCTGCGAGTCCATGCCACCGATTTTAAAACGTCGTGATGAAAAAACCGAACCGCGCTCATCAATGATGCAAGAGGTGTGACGATCCAGGGCTTCGATCGACGAGGTCTGGTCCCGCACGAAAAACCGCGCAGACCACCCCTGCTCATGAAGCGGGCAAGGGGCGAGTGAATCACTGCCGCTCGGTACGCTGTGGCCTACAGGCCGAGGGCCGCCGCGCACCCTTGCTGGGGTCATCGCGCGACGATTCCCAGGCGCGAGGAGAGAGCCATGACGACACGACATATGAGTCGCCGCAAACCCCGGAAAAAGCCCACCGAGACCACACCGATCGACTGGAGTGCGGCCCAGAAGCGCGCCGAAGTCGCGATGCGCCGCTCCAAAGCCACGATCGATGCCGGCGAGTCTTTCGCCTCCCAGAAACCCGCAGAACGCAGTGGAGCACCCAGCAAGTACCGCGGCGGACGCACCAGCTGACCCTGAGACGTGAGCAGGGCCTTCACCTCTCCGCATGCGGCCCAGGAAGAGCCGCTATGCGAGCAGGGCTTCGTGTAGGAGATCAGACGTTTGGTCGTGGACTGCTGGAGAGAACGGGCGTAGACCAGTGGCGCTTCACCGCCCAGGATTGGCTGCTCAGTGATGCTGAGTGGGCTTAGGCCGGTCAGAGTTTTGCTGAGGAGATGGGCTCTGCGGAGCACCCGTGGGTGATGGTCCGTCACGGGGCCGACCATGTGCACGTGGTGGTATCTCGAGTCAGTGATGAGGGCGAGGTGTGGCACGGGCGCAACGATCGCCGGGCAGCTCAGAGTGCGTGCACTCAGCTGGAGGATCGGTTCGGGTTGGAGAAAGCTCCCCGGCGCAGCACGACACCGAAGAAGACCGTGGTGGCAGAGCGAGAGAACCACGGTATCGACGCGCTGAGGAACAGCAGGCGCTGGAGGATGCCCGCCAGGCACTGGCTCTGACGCGCAAGGCCAGCTTCCCGGGTTCCGCCAAGGCGCAGAGACTGCCGGCGAGCCGTGTCCAGCCAGCCCCGGATCGAGGGCCGGGACTTAGCAATCGAGAGCGCGGTATGGAGCGCTAGCTGTTGCTGGTCATGAGGTTGCTTACGTCGTGGTGCCTGTGGCGTAGGATGTAGTTTGTGGGAATTACGAGCATCGCAGTGACCAAGATCCGCCGCGCCTAGCGGCGGAGAGCTAACCGTTTAACGCTCCGCCGCTTCAGCACCTCATTCGCTGGGCGGTGTACTTGTGCTGCCCGGGTCACAGAACTAGTGCTCGGAGTAACTTCCCATGCCTGCTTATCGTGTTGGCCGTCACGAACTCGGCCAAAATTTCCTGACCGAACGCACGACGATCGACTCGATCGTCGAACTAGTTTCTCGCACAGATGGCCCGATCGTCGAAATCGGTTCGGGCGGTGGCGCATTGACCTTGCCCCTACAAAGACTGCGGCGGCCGATTACGGCTATCGAGATCGACTCAAGCTATGCGCTAAAGCTCCGGCGGCGCGTGAGTTCTAATACCACAGTCGTTAACACAGACTTCCTGCGCTATCGGCTGCCCCAAACTCCTTGCACCGTGGTGGGAAACTTGCCGTTTCATCACACAACTGCAATATTGCGGAGGGTCCTCCATGCCGACTACTGGACCGCTGCGGTCCTTATAGTGCAGTGGGAGGTTGCACGTCGGCGGGCGGCGGTCGGTGGTGCGACGATGATGACGGCGCAGTGGTGGCCCTGGTACGAGTTCGGTCTAGCAGGTCGTGTTCCCGCGTCTGCGTTCACACCACGTCCGGGAGTCGATGCAGGGATAATGACCATCGCTCGACGGCGGACCCCGCTCGTCGATCCTGCGCTTCGGCCCGTATACAGCAGGTTCGTCCATGCCGTCTTCACCGGTAAGGGGCACGGACTGCATCAGATCCTGCCTCGGGTGGCTGGTCGATCCGGCAGAACCGCAGTCAAGAAGTGGCTCGCTGACCAACAATTTCGGGGTACTCCACTGCCGCGTGACCTCTCAGCTAAACAGTGGTCCGAACTTTTCGCGGTCACCGGTCAAAGTGCTTGGTTTACTGAGCAGATACAGGGCGGGCGGCCACAATGACGCATACCAATGCCCCATTGTCGGTAGAAGGTCGGCGGCGACTCGTCGAGCGATGCGCGAACCGTCCGATCTCACACGTCGCGGCGGAGATGGGTGTTTCGAGGGCAACCGCTTCGAAGTGGGTGAACCGCTATCGCAGAGGCCGGCCAGGGCATCCTCGAAGCCAGAGAGCTGCACTCGGGGCGTTCCTTGGCCCAGCACTACAGCCCCCTCGCGATGGACCCGGCGCTGGTAGCTGCCCATGAGACGCTTGATCGCCTGGTCGACCGCGCCTTCGGGGCCGCGCAAACTCTGCGCTCGAACGATGACCGGGCGACACTGCTGTTCCAGCGCTACGCGGAACTCACCACCTAAGGACACCCCCAGGACACGCGGCACGGGGCAGTAAGTACTGCTATACCGCAATCGGTATAGCAGTACTTACTGCTTGTTGAGTTCCTGCTGGATGGCGGTGACGACGATCTCTCGGACGGTGGTGCCCTGCTGACTGGCACGGGTCTTCAGTTCGCGCCGCAGGGACTCCGGGACCTGGATGGTCAGGTGACGCAGCGGGTCGGACTCCTCGTGCTGCGGCAGGGCCTCCTTCATGGGCACCGCGGTTTCCCGAGTGCGGGGGGCCATGTTGTTGGCGGCGGTCTTCTTAGGCTTCATGGGTGGTGGCCTCCAGGATCTCGAGGGCTGCCTGCTGGTATCCGAAGAGCTCTCGCTCTGGTCGGGTACCGAAGGACTGACGGATGGCTTCACGGCGGGGGATCGCGGTCTCGAAGTGGCCGATGCCGTGCTCGTCGAGAACCTCGAGCGCGCTTCGGTAGGAACGGGTGCGTCCATCGACCTGGGTGAGCAAGACGTAGGAATCGACGGCCTGAGAGGAGACGGCCTCGGTGTCCCACACGCGGGACATGTCGATCGCACTCGGTGCGGTCGGGATGATCGCGGCCCGAGCGGTCTCGAGGGCGGCATCGATGCCGCGGGTGTCACCGGGGCCGGTGTCGATCAGCGTGAAGTCCGCCTTCTCGGAAGCTCTCCGCAGCTTGGCGACGTTGACTGCTTCCACCGCGAACGGCAGGGGTATTCCGTCTTCTTCAGCGCGCAGCGCCCATTCGGAGGCTGAGCCCTGGGGGTCGGCGTCCCAGACTTCTACGCTCCCGTACTCGGTGAGGGCGGTGGCCAGGAAGATCGCGGTGGTGGTCTTCCCTACGCCGCCCTTGGTGTTGGTGATGACCAGGCGCATGGTTGCATGCTACACGGTAAAAACCGTAAACGGTATTCCGGTAAAAACCGTCTATTGCGTGACGGCCGCTGTCATTCCTCCAGGCGGGCACGGTGCTTCTCCCAGATGCGCGCCAAAGCAGTCTCAGCGGGACGGGTGAACACGCGCTGCGGGCATACCTCCCAGTGGCAGAGCCAGTACGCATCTGTGGGTCCGGGCGTGGGTGCCAGGCGTGCAGTACCTGAGGAGTCCACTAGGAACCGAACGCGATGGGGCAGGCCGGTCAGCGGTTGGGCTTCGAAAGGAGCGTTTCTGCCAGAGCGGAAAGTCCACCACCGGATGGGTGCGGTGCAGCTCGAGCAGGTTGTGTCGCCATACTCGGTGTAGCCGCTGTGAATAGGTGCCGAGGGTGTGGGGAGGAAGTCGCCGAGCCGCATGTGATCGATGGACGAGGCGCTGGTTTGTTGACGAGCGCGGCAGCGGTTGCAGTAGTGCTCGCCGCGCATCGTGTAGTTGTTGATCTTAGTTCCGCAATGGGTACAGAGGGTGCTCACGGGTCTTGTCCTCGGGGTCGGCGAACAGCGTTTTTAGGGGGTACTGCCACCAGTCTTCCCTCCGATCGCGCCACAAACCCCATGGGAAGTTTTGTCACCTCCGTGTCGGAAAAATAGCTGTTCGGTAAATACCAATAACGGTGTTTACCGAAAGAGTGCTCCGACGGCATGGGCGGAGGAGTTCTCCAGGCGGGTCCGGGAGTGGTCGTAGCGGCGCGTGGTGCGCGGGTCGCGGTGGCCCAGGGAGTCTTGGAGGTGGTGCAGCGGTACGCCCAGCTCTAAGGCCAGGGTGGCGTGGGTGTGACGCAGCACATGGGGGGTCACGGGCTTGGTGGTCCCGGCATGAGAGGCCAGGCGCGTGAGGGTGCGAGCGGCGTCGTTGCGATCCCATGGGCGCCCGGTGGCGGTGGTGAAGATCAGCCGGTCGCGCTCATTGCCGCGGGCCAGCTCTGCTCCGGTGGTGCCGGTGAGGACGCGCAGCGTTTCGGCGGTATGACCGGGGAGATGGATCACTGCCTGAGCTCCGCCCTTACGGGTGACGGTCAGGTGGTCAGAGGTCAGACCGGAGCGGCCTGCGGTGAGCGCTTCGCTGATCCGCACCCCAGTGCTCAGCAGCAGATCCACCAGCGCGAGTGATCGCGGTGAGTGCTTCGCCGCAGCCTCGAGGAGATCCTCGGCCTCGCGGCGTGTCAGGGCTGCGGTGGTGGTGTGGTCGGGATCCACCACGGGGCGACGGACATGGGCGGCAGGGTTGGTTTCTGTCTGCTCCTCGGTGAGGGCATACCGGTAGAGCGCCGAGGCGGCGGCCAGCCGACGAGCGACGGTGGCCGGGGAGTCGCCAGCGGCTTGACGGGTCCGGGCGAACAGGTCGAGGTCCCGCCGGCGAGCAGTCAGTAGGTCGAGGCTGCGAGCGTCGAAGTGCTCGAGCAGGACGAGCGCATCGCGGCGGTAGGCCGTCCGTGTGTTCGCCGAGCTGTAGGAAGCCAGCCATGCGCCGAGCAACGGTCCGTAGCGTTGGGCGTTCGAGAGCGGTGAAAGAGCCGGTTCCAGGGGCGCTGTCATGGCCGCAGGCTAGCCGAATGCTGCCCTCATAATGTCCCTTATGAGGGGTTGCAGGGCGGTGCCCCACCTGCTGTGCGGGGGGGGCACCGCGAAGGAAGGATCAGACCCTCTGGTTGATCGTTCCTCCGGGGTTCTCGCGACCCCATCGGGTCGTGACGAACCGTCCGCTGGTTGCCGATCGCGTCACTGACCTCGTGTTCCCGGTCCCCGGACCGACCCGCTCGGTCGTGGTCGTCTTCGGCGATCGAGCGGCGTGCTTCGTGGTGACGAAGCGCCCCGTCTTCGCGCTGCGAGACACCGATCGTCGTCGTGCCATGTTCACCTCCTCGCGGCTGTTCGCACAGCCCCGTGTGGGGCCTATGTCTATTATATCACAGGTAAACATCACCCATAGGGTGATGCACTGATGTGCATTTGAAGTACACTAGGCTGTGCCCGTTCCGGAAGTGACTTCCCGGGGAGGGGCGGTTGGGTGCGCATCGAGTACGAGGACGACGAGCTACGGCGACTGGCCGAAGAGCCCCAGTTCGTCCACCCGCGTATCGGTAGAGACCTGACCAAGGCCTACCGCAAGGTGGTTGGCCAGATTGCGGCGGCCCAGGATGAACGAGACCTGCGGGAGCTGAAGAGCCGCCGCTTGGAGAAGCTCAAAGGGGACAGGGCTGGACAGCACTCGATGCGGGTGAACGACCAGTACCGACTCATCGCGCGCTTCGAGACGAAGGAACCTGGCCGGGTCACGGTGGTGGTCGAGCTGGTGGATTATCACCCCTGATTTTGTGCCCGAGGAGAGGAGATGAGCGATCGTGAGCGTTGCAGAGGCGTTCCCCGTCGGGGAGTACATCGAAGAAGAGCTGGAGGCACGGGGCTGGTCGCAGGCTGACTTCGCGGACATTCTGAAGCGCCCGGCGCAGTTCGTCTCCGAGATCATCAGCGGCAAGAAGGAGCTCACCCGTGAGTCGGCAGCACAGGTCGGCGCGGCGTTCGGTACGAGCCCGGAGCTGTGGCTGAACCTCCAGGACCGTTACCTGCTGTGGCAGCAGTCCATGGATGAGGGGCTCCAGAAGGGGCTCGACGACGTGCAACGGCGTGCCCGCCTCAACGATTGGGCGCCGATCACAGAGTTACGGCGGCGTGGAGCCATTCGGGGATCTTCGCTCGAGGAAGTGGAGGCCGAGATCATCGAGCTGTTCGAGGTGAGCAGCCTTGAGGAAAAACCTGTCTTCGGTGCAGCTGCCCGCCGCA
>NZ_JALXVH010000073.1 GCF_025149945.1 Kocuria sp. p3-SID1428
GGCGCATCAGACAGCGTCAGCGGCCTGCGGATGACGACGGGACGGGTCAGCTGAGGGTCCTGGTGACCACGTTGACGACGGCGGAGCCGTAGCGGTCCAGCTTCCTGGCGCCGATGCCGCTGACGCCGTGGAGCTCGGAGGTGGTCTCCGGGCGGCGCTGGGCGATCGCGATCAGAGTGGCGTCGGCGAACACGACGTAGGCGGGGACCTCCTGCTCCTTCGCCTGAGCAGTGCGCCACTTCCGCAGCGCCTCGAAGATCTCCATCTCCTCCGGGGTGAGCTCGCTGCGTGCTGCGGCGGCCGTCGTCCGCGATCCGCGCGCAGCCGAACCACGGCTGCGCCCCGACTCCTTGCGCAGCTCCAAGGTGGTCCGCCCGCGCAGGACGCCGTCGGCCTCGGGTCCCAGCGCCAAGGTGGCGTAGTCGCCCACCGCGGCCAGGACGTCGCGGGCCAGCAGCTGCCGGACCAGGCCCTTCCACTGCTGCGGGCTCAGGTCCTGCCCGATGCCCCACACGCTCAGGGCCTCGTGATTCGACTCGGTGGAGCGCGGGTTCGGCTTGCCGCGCAGGATGTCGATGAGCTGCCCCGAGCCGAAGTGCTGGCGTCGTTCGCGGTCCAGGCGGATAATCGCCGAGAGGATCTTCTGCGCGGGGACGGTGGCGTCCCAGCCCTGGGGCGGGTTCAGGCAGTTGTCGCAGTTGCCGCAGGGCTCACCGGTCTGACCGAAGTAGCTGAGGATCTGCACGCGGCGGCACGTCATGGTCTCGCACAGCGCCAGCATGGCGTCAAGGTGCTGGCGCTGCGAGCGCTGGTGCTCGGCGGTGCCCTCGGACTGATCGATCATCCGCCGCAGCTGCACGACGTCCTGCAGCCCGTAGGCCAGCCAGGCGGTCGAGGGCAGCCCGTCACGGCCTGCGCGCCCGGTCTCCTGGTAGTAGCCCTCGATCGACTTGGGCAGGTCCAGGTGGGCCACGAAGCGGACGTCGGGCTTGTCGATGCCCATGCCGAAGGCGATCGTGGCGACCATGACCACACCGTCCTCCCGCAGGAAGCGTGCCTGGCGCTGCGAGCGCTCGGCCTCGGTCAGACCAGCGTGGTAGGCCTCGGCGTCGATCCCCTGCTTGGACAGGAACGCGGCGGTCTGCTCCACGGACTTGCGAGACAGGCAGTAGACGATGCCGGCGTCGCCGGGGTGCTCGTTGCGGATCAGGGACAGCAGCTGCTGACGCGGCTGGTCCTTCTCGACGATCCGGTACTGGATGTTGGGCCGGTCGAAGCTGGCCACGAAGTGCTGGGCGTCCTGCAGCGACAGCCGCTGCGTGAGCTCCTCATGGGTGGCCTGCGTGGCCGTCGCGGTCAGGGCGATCCGGGGGACGTCGGGGAAGCGCTCGGCCAGCACGGACAGCCCCAGGTAGTCCTTGCGGAAGTCGTGGCCCCACTGGGACACGCAGTGCGCCTCGTCGATCGCGAACAGCGAGACCTGCACCCGCGAGAGCAGCTGCAGGGTGCGCGGCTGCACGAGCCGCTCGGGGGCCATGTAGACCATGTCGAGCTCACCGGCCAGCAGCCTCCGCTCGATCTCGTCGGCCTCCTCGAAGGACAGCGACGAGTTCAGATACGCCGCGTTCACGCCGACGGCGGCCAGGGCGTCGACCTGGTTCTCCATCAGGGCGATCAGCGGGGAGATCACCACACCCGTGCCCAACCGCAGCAGCGCGGGGATCTGGTAGCACAGCGACTTGCCGCCGCCGGTGGGCATCAGCACGACGGCGTCGCCGCCCGCGGCCACGTGCTCCACGATCTCCGCCTGCTTGCCGCGGAAGGACTCGTAGCCGAAGACCGATTCGAGGATCCGCAGGGCCTGGGTCTCGAGCTTCGGTGATGCGGAGGTCGTCACGCGGAACCCGGCCTGCCTCTCGTGCTCGCGGATCGGTGCCGTCGGGTCCGGACCCGACGAGATGCCCGAGCAGTCTAGCCCTCGGGCCTGTCTCGCGGGGCGGCGGCGGGTTCAGCGACGACGCCGCGGGTCGGCCCGCGTGCGGTCCTTCCAGTAGCCGTGGATATCGAGCTGGTGCTTGTTCAGCCGCACCCGCTCGGAGATCCGCTTGCGCAGGGCCTTCATGGCGTGCGACTCCCCCGCCGCGAAGACGAAGAGCTCCTCAGGATCCCCGAGATCGAGCTCGTCCACGGTCGGCTCCAGGAGACTGAGGCAGCCGCCGGGAAGGGGTGTGGAGTCGCGGTGCATCCACCGGATCCGCACGTCGGCCCCGGTGCGGGAGGCCAGCTGCTGCTGCTCGGCGGCGTCGGCCACCTCGATGACGGCGGACACCCGAGAACCGGCCGGCGCTTCCTCGATCAGGCGGGAGATGGCCGGCAAGGCGGTCTCATCGCCCAAGGCCACGTAATGCGCAGCGGCAGGGAACGCACGGGCGCCCTTGGGGCCGAGCACACCCAGTTCGTCACCCGGAGCCGCGCGGATGGCCCAGCTGCCGGCGATCCCGTGGTCGTGGAGCACGAACTCGATCAGCAGCTCGGCCTTCTCTGGGTCGAAGCCGCGCACGGTGTAGCTGCGGGTCTCGGGCTTGTGACCGCCGGGCCAGCGCAGGCCCTTCTCCGTGGACTCCGGCATGGGCAGCACGCCGGTGGACGGCTCTGGGAAGAGCAGCTTGACCTTGTCCGAGGGCGCGAACTCCTGGAACGGGAAGCCGCCGAGGTCCTCCCCCGTCAGCACGATCCGACGCAGCCGCGGGGTGATGTCCTCGACGCGGACCACGCGCAGACGGCGGATGCCGATGCCCTCGCGCTTGCGTTCCCTGCGCTCATCCCGACGATCGCGCGCACTCTCCGGCGTCGAATCGCGACGGTTCTTGGACATGACGGCCTCCTGGCAACCAGATCAGACTCGCCACGCTATCCAGCCCGGCAGATCGGCGCCAACACCTTTGCCTGTTCGACCAGCACTGACCACCCCCGCCCGGATGCGCCAGATCTCGCGACGATGTTGAATGGAGATGCTGCGGAAGCCCCATCGGCCGCCCCTTCCTCCGGCTGAGATCCGCGCAGATGACAGGAGATCCATGAAGCTCGCACCCCGTCACCTCGCCCTCACCGCGGCGCTCGCCCTGACACTGACCGCCTGCGGCTCCGACGACGACAGCGCTGAGGCCACGACGCCGGCCGAGGAGACCTCGCAGGCTGCGAGCTCCCCGGAGGCCGCCCCCTCGACGGAGTCCGAGCGGCCGGCTGAGTCCGGGCAGTCGTCGGGACCGGCGGAGGAGACGGCCGAGTCCACGACCTCCCCCGCACCGCACTCCGCCCCTATGGAGGAAGGCGTCGTGCCCGCCAACCCGGGGCCCGCAGACATCCCCGGCTTCACCGAGGAGCCGGCGGCCGGTCAGGCCCCGGCGCAGCAGGGCCAGGCCGATCAGCCTGCCTCAGGAGGCCAGCCGGGCCAGACGGGCGCCACCGGACAGGACCAGAGCGCCCAGAACCCCGCGGGGCTCTCCGACGAGGCCTTCGCCCACTTCCAGGCAGGCGGCGCCTGCTACTCGGATGTCTTCCCCGCCGGAATCCCCAGCGCCTCGGCCCTGCAGGAGATCCAGGCCTACTGCGCCACCACCGACCCGGCGGACTGGGATGTCACCGACGGCGTCCCCAACCCGTTCGGGGTGCCCGACCCCGTCAGGTGATCCGGTCCTGCTGGCCCAGACGCTCGCGGATCAGCCCCATCGTCGCTGCGGCCCGCGCGGTCCGCTCCGCCTCGGGCGACCAGGCCAGCACCACGGGCTCCAGGACGGCGTCGCGGGCCAGCGGCACCGTCACGATCGGCAGTCCCTCGCGGCTCAGCGGCACGGGGGCCGGCAGGTACTGGATGCTGAACCCAATGCCGCGGGCGACCAGCGAGCGCATGAGCTCGAAGTCGGCCGTGCGGTGGGCGATCCGCGGACTGAGCCCGAGCCGCCGCAGCTGCGTGAGCGTGGACTGACCGCTGGGCGGCTGATCGAAGAGCACCAGCGGCTCCTCGGCCAGCTCCGAGGCCTCGATCCGCTGCCGATCCGCCAGCCGGTGGTCACCAGCCAGCGCCACCATCGGCTGCGCCAGGAACAGCTGTCGCCGGGGCAGGTCGGCAGGAAGGGCCAGCTCGTAGGCGATCAGCATGTCCAGGGATCCGTCGCGCACCAGCTGGGCGAGCTCGGTCCCGGAGCCCTCCCGCACGGACAGCTCCAGCTCCGGATGCCGCTGCGCCAGTGCCGTCCACAGCTCGGGGACCGCGGTGGGTGCGAGCGTGGTGTAGCAGCCCACGGAGACCGGCCCGCTCAGCGCGTCCCCGCTCAGGCCGCGTGGCAGCTCGCCGGCGCGGCGCAGCCGCGGCCATCCCGCCGCACGACGCGGCCCGCGCCTGGGCGCAGGGCGCGGTCGAGGAGCTGACGGGGGTCGCGCTGGGCTGAGGGTGAGGGTGGGAGTGAGAGGATGCCTGCTGTCTCTCGCCCGGAAGGATCCCCATGGCCCCGCGCTCAGCCGTCCCCTCGCCCGCTGCTGCCCCGCGGCCTGCGCACCTGCGGGCGGGCGCGATCGCCCTGGTGCTGGTGGGCGGGACGCTGGGCACGGCCGCCCGCGAGGGTGTCTCCCTGGTCCTCGGCACGGACTCGGAATTCCCGCTGGGCACCCTGGCCGTCAACCTGCTCGGCGCCTTCCTGCTCGGGCTGCTGCTGGAAGCGCTGGCCCGCCGCGGGGCCCACGAGGCGCCGCTGACGCACCTGCGCCTCCTGCTGGGCACCGGGTTCATGGGCGGGTTCACGACCTACAGCACGCTGGCCCTGGACGCGGCGCAGATGCTCGGCTCCGGGGCACCTGCGCTGGGTGCGGTCTATCTGCTGGGCAGCGTGATCGCCGGCGGCATCGCGGCATTGGCGGGCATCGCGGTGGCCGCGGCCCTGCGGCCTGACGCAGGCGCGGAATCCTGCCCTGAGGCCGACTCTGACCTCATGGCCACATCCGTCGCGGGCCCCGCAACCCACCCCAGCACCGACCCTCGTTCGGGTGAGGCCCGATGATGACGCCGCTGCTCTTCGTGGCGATCGCCGCGGCCGGCGGCGTGGGAGCGGCCTGCCGCTTCGTGCTCGACGGACTCCTGAAGTCCCTCTCAGAGGCCGACTTCCCCTGGCCCACCGTCCTGATCAACATCACCGGCTCGCTGCTGCTGGGCCTGGTCACGGGATTCGCCGTGAGCGGGCTGCTGCCCGAGGCCTGGCGCCTCGTGCTCGGCACGGGGTTCCTGGGCGGCTACACCACGTTCTCCACGGCCAGCGTGGACACCGTCCGCCTGCTGCAGCAGCGGCGCTGGACCGCAGGCATCGTGCACGGGCTGGGGACTCTGGTGATCGCGGTCGGTGCGGCAGGGTTCGGGCTGGGCCTGGGCCTGTGGCTCGGGCCAGCGGCCTGACACCGGCCTCAGCCGGTCCCAGGCGGCTTCCCCACTCAGCCGGGAGGGCCGGTCCGGCCACCCCACTCAGTCAGCCGCGCCCGTTCGGTCTCCCCTCTCAGTCCGCCGGGTCCGTTCGGCTTCCCGTCTCAGCAGCCCGGTCTGCTCCCCGCTCAGCCGCCCGCGCCAGGATGTTGCGCGCCATGGACGGGAAGATGAACCCGTGGAACGGGTACACGCCCCACCAGTAGGCCTTGCCTGCCGCTCCCTGCGGGAAGAAGATCGCGCGCTGGCGGTACTCTGTGCCCCCTCCGTGCTCAGGCACCGCGGACAGCTCGAGCCAGGCCTGCCCCGGGGCCTTCATCTCGGCGTGCAGCAGCAGGGTCCGGGTTCCGTCGGGCCCGGTGGTGATCGACTCCACGCGCCACCAGTCCACGGCCTCGCCCACGGCCAGGCGGTCGCTCCTGCGCCGGCCCCGAGCCAGTCCCACTCCCCCGGCCAGCTTGTCCATGACCCCGCGCACCGACCAGGCCAGCGGCCACGAGTACCAGCCGTTGTCCGCGCCGATCGCCTGGATCACGGCCCAGACGTCGTCCGGTGAGGCCGAGCCGGAGCGGCTGCGCTCATCCACATAGACCCTGCGCCCCGCCCAGTCCGGATCCGAGGGCAGCGGGTCCGAGGGCGGAGTGTTGGCCGCAGAGGCCCAGGTGGTCTCGACCTCGTCGGCTGCCAGCTTGCCCAGCGCCAGGCGCACGGCCCGGCGGTAGCCCGTCAGCCCCTCCGCCGGCGGGGCAATGTGCTCATCGATGTCGTGGTCATCCGTCACGGCGTCGTGCTGCAGGGACTGCACCAGCGGGACCGCCAGCGGGCGCGGGATCGGCGTGGTGAGCGCGACCCACCAGCCCGCCAGGCGCGGTGCGGGGATCGGCAGCGCGTAGACCCGGCGCTGAGCCAGACCGGCCTCGTGCGCGTAGCCGTACATGATCGCCCCGTAGGTCAGGACTTCGCGCGAGCCGATCCCGAAGCGGCGGTTGGTGCCCTCCGGGATTTCGGGGGCGTGGACCAGGTAGTGCAGCAGGTCCCGCACCGCGATGGGCTCGATCCGGCGCAGCACCCAGCTGGGCGCCGGCATGACCGGCAGGTTCTCGGTGAGGTGGCGGATCATCTCGAACGATGCCGAGCCGGAGCCGATCACCACGCCGGCCTCGAAGACCACCGCGGGGACGTCGCCCGCCAGCAGCGCATCGCCTACCGCGGTGCGCGAGCGCATGTGCGGGGAGAGCTCCACGCCCTCCGGGTGCAGCCCTCCCAGGTAGACGATCCGACGCACTCCGGCCCGGGCGGTGGCGGCTGCGACCGTGCGCGCCATGGCCAGCTCCGTCGCCTCGAAGTCTGAGCCCGAGGACATCGAGTGCACCAGGTAGTAGAAGGTCTCCACGCCGCGGGAGGCCCTCTCCACGGTCTCGGCGTCGCCCAGATCGCCCTGGACCACCTCCACGTCCTGGCGCCACGGCACCCCCTCAAGGCGCTGCGGCGAGCGCACGAGCACCCGCACCGCATAGCCGGCCTCCAGCAGACGCGGCACCAGGCGCCCGCCCACATAGCCGGTGGATCCAGTGACAAGCACGCGAGGAGTCATGCACCTCACACTACGCGGGAGCACCGACAACGCATGCGCCGCAGCCCGAGTCGTCTCCGCACGATACGGTCTCGTGCATGCAACAAAACCATCAGGCCACTGACGATCTGGCCATACGCCTGGGCGACGCCCTGATCCGCTCCGGCGCCAGCTCGGCGAGCACCACCTCGTCCCTGCTGGCGCTCTACCGCAGCTCCGAGCTGCATGACGTCTCCGTGGCGATCACCATGGGCCAGATCACCATCAGTCGGCCGGGACGGGATGGGGCAGCCCCGAGCACGCGCGTCCACGAGACGACCGCCGGGACGCTCGACATCCATCTGCGTTCCCAGACCAATCGGATCCTCGAGGACGCGGTCCTGGGGAATCTGGAGGCGACACAGGCTCTCGAGGCCCTGGACGAGCTCGAGACGCAGCGCAGCCTGGCGTCGCACTGGCCCTCCGTTCTCGGGTTCAGCGCGATCGGCGTGGGGTTCAGCATGATCCTCGGAGGCAACGGCATCACGACGATCGCGGCGGGGTTTCTGGCCGTCGTCGTCTATGCCTCCTTCGCCGCCCTGGAGCACCTGCGCGCGCCAGGCATCTTCAGCCTGGGCGCCGGCGGCCTGATGGCAGTGGCCGGGGCCAGCGGGCTCGCCGCCGTCGTCGACGTCGTGCAGACGGCGGTGTGCATCGTCGCGGCCCTGGCCGCCTGGCTGGCAGGCGTCGCGGCCTACGGCGCTGTCCAGGACGTCATCACCGGCTGGTACCTCTCCGCGACCGGGCGACTCATGGACGTGCTGACACGCACTGCGGGCCTGGTGTTCGGCGTGGCGCTGGGCATCCATCTCCTCGAGCCGCTGCTGGGCCGGGACCCCGGCTTCCTGGAGACGCTGCAGACCGACGGCTCACGCTGGGTCCCCTCCATCGTGGGCGCGGTGCTCGTCTCCAGCGGCTTCGCGCTCTCGGCGGGCGGGCGCGGTCGAGTGCTGGCTTCTCTGGCGGTGTTCGGCGGACTGGTCCAGGTGGGCGTGCTCAGCCTGAGCGAAATGGGCGTCAGCTCCTATGCGGCAACGCTGGCGGCGTCGGTGATCACCGGGGGCATATGCGTGGTGCTGACCCGGGCGCTGGGCGTCTCCTCGAACGCGAGCATGACCGTGGTGCTGCTGCCCCTGTTCCCAGGCATGTACGTCTACCAGGGGCTGCTCGGGATCATCTTCTCCGTCGAAGGCGCGGAGGACGCCCTGCTGCAGGGCGCCATCACGGCCTTCTGCCTGTCCGTGGGAGGCCTGCTCGGGCAGTACCTGGCCTCGGAGGCGCTGTGGGCCACTCGCGCCCGCCAGTTCGCCAGGACCCACCCCGGGCGCACCTTCCGCAAGGAGATGCCGGTGGAGCAGAACTCCCGCGACATCATGGTGCCGATCTTCTCCCGGCCGTTCTCCCAGTAGGTCTCCTGGGCCATGGGGTCCTCTTCACGGATGGGGGGTGGCGCTGAGGCGCGGCGTGTCCGCCTGCTCCCACGCCCCGCCATCCCCCGCGCGTACGTGGCCACATGCCCTTGGGCAGGCGCATTGCGCATTTCCGCACGTAGGCGCGGGCTAGCGGGACCGGCGGGGCGTCGTCAGGAGCGGGAAAGGCGCAGTCCAGACGATTCACACTGCGCCCGCCGGTGCTGAGCACCGCTGGCCCAGCCCCTGCGCCGGGGGCGTCGCTAACGTCCTGGCCATGCCTTCACGAGACGACGACGCCTTCCGCCTGGCCGTGCTGCTGGGCGAGGCGCTGATCCGCGGCGGGGCCAGCTCCGCCGCCACGACCACGTGCCTGCAGCGTGCACTGCGCAGCGCCGGAGTGGATGACGCCACCGTCGGGGTGACCATGGGCCAGATCATTCTCAGCCGCCCCGGTCGCGGCACGAGTGCTGCGATCACCCACGTCTCCGAGGCGCCGCCGGGCTCCCTTGACCTCGAGCTGCGTCGGCGCATCACGGCCATGCTCGACGACCTCGCCCAGGGCCGGCGCACCGTGCGCGAGTGCCTGGCCGAGCTCGAGTCCCGGGAGGCCGACGGGCCCGGAGGCGCTCAGCACGCCGGTGCTCGGCATGCGATCCCCGCAGCCGGGCTCAGCCTCCTGGGCGTGGGGTTCTGCCTGCTCATGGGCGGCACCGCGGCCACGACGCTGTGCGCCGGAGTGCTGTCGGTGGCCGCCTATGCCGCCTTCGCCGCGATGCAGCACCTGCGCTCCCCCGGCATCTTCTCCCTGGCCGCCGCGGGGCTCACCGCAGTGCTCGGGGCCACCGCCGCGACCGCTGTGATCGACGACGCCCAGACGGCCCTGTGCATCGTGGCCGCACTGGCGGCGTGGCTGGCCGGGATCACCGCCTACGGCGCGGCCCAGGACATGATCACCGGCTGGTACCTCTCCGCCGCCGGACACGTCATGGACATCGCCTCGCGCACCGCCGGGCTCGTGGCCGGCGTGGCGCTGGGGATCCACCTGATGGCGCCGTTCGTCGGGGAGTCGGTGGCCTACATCGAGGCTCTGCGCCCCGACGGCGTCTCCTGGGCCACCGCCATCACCGGCGCCGTGCTGGTATCCGGCGGCTACGGCCTGGCCAGCAGCGGGCGAGGAATCCGCTTGGTCGCGCTCGCGGCGCTCGGCGGCCTCGTGCAGGTGCTCGTGCTGATCGCTCAAGCGGTCGGGCTGAGCTCCTTCGTGGCGATCCTGGCCGCCGCTGTGGTGGTGGGGGCGATCTGCGTGCGCGCCGCTCCTTCACTGGGGCTGCCGTCGAACGCGTCCATGATGATCGCGCTGCTGCCGCTGTTCCCGGGGTCGTACATCTACCAGGGGATGCTCGGCACGATCTTCGGCGTGGACGGCTCCGGGGACCAGCTGATCGCCGGAGCCGTCACCGCCT
>NZ_JALXVH010000074.1 GCF_025149945.1 Kocuria sp. p3-SID1428
GTGCTGGATCAGCCCTGCGACTGGGCCAGGAAGTCCTCGGCCCCGCCCACGAGCTCCACATGCCCGGTGGGGACGTCGGCGGTGACCATGGCGGCGATCTCCTGAGCGAACTCCTGGACCGTGTAGAGACGTCCGGCGGACTCGCGGCGCTGATCAAGGGCCCCGGGGCGGGCGCGATTGAGCAGCGTGGCGGTGACGGTGCCCTCGATCATGTCCGCGGAGACCACGACGAAGTCGATGCCCTTCTCGGAGAGCATGGGGATCCGCTCGGTGAGCGCATCCTCGCCGGCGCGCTTGGACAGCGCCACCTGCTCGTACTCGGGCATGGTCTCGACCTCGCGGATGAAGTGCGCCTGGTGGCTGGTCACGAAGACCACGCGACCGCCCTCGGGCAGAGCCTCGGCCGCGGTCTCCAGGGCGCGGACCTGAGCGTCGCGGTTCAGGCGCATGGCGTAGTCCTCGCCGAGGTCCGACTCCATGCCGCCCGAGGCGTTGAGAATCACGACGTCGACGGACCCGAAGCTGTCCTGCGCAGCCTGCAGCAGCGGGCTGATGCCCTGATCATCGGTGAGATCGGCGCCCACGGCCACGGCCTTGCCGCCGGCCTCCTCGATCTGCTGCACGACCTTGTTGGCGCGCGGAGCCTTCTGCCGGTAGTTCACGACGACGTTCGCGCCCTGTCCGGCGAGGATCTTGGCGGTGTCGGCGCCGACGCCGCGCGAGGATCCGGTGATGACGACAGTCTTGCCTGCCACTGAGTCCATGGTGCTCTCCTGTGCTCGCTGCTGCTGGATGTCTGCGACCGCTCGAGGGCCGCGGATGCTGTCGGGTGCGTCCGGGAAGGCGGAGGCCTCAGACGCCCATGCCGAAGCCGCCGTCGACCGGGATCACGGCTCCGTTGATGTAGGCGGCCCCGGAGGAGGTGGCCAGCCAGCGCACGACCTCGGCGACCTCCTCGGGCTCGCCGAAGCGGTTGGCCGGGATGCGCTCGGCGTAGCCGGCCGAGACGTCCTCGGGAAGCTCCGCGGTCATGTCGGTGCGGATGTAACCCGGGGCCACGACGTTCGCGGTCACGCCGCGGCCGCCGAGCTCGCGGGTGATGGAGCGGGCCATGCCCTGGAGCCCGGCCTTGGAGGACGCGTAGTTGACCTGCCCGGGACCGCCGGTGAAGCCCACGATCGAGGAGATGAACACGATGCGCCCGGCCTTCTTCTTGAGGAAGCCGCGGGTCGCGCGCTTGGACACGCGGAAGGCGCCGGTGAGGTTGGTGTTCACCACGGAGGTGAAGTCCTCCTCGCTCATGCGCATGAGCAGGGTGTCCTGCGTGATCCCCGCGTTGGCCACCACGACGTCCACGGGGCCCCAGGTCTTCTCGATCTCGGTGAAGGCCGCGTCCACGGACGCGGTGTCGGAGACGTCGCAGCGCACGGCGTCGACGCCCTCCGGAGCCTCGCCCGAGCGGTAGGTCACGACGACCTGATCGCCCTGGGCACGGAAGGCCTCCGCGATGCTGCGTCCGATGCCTCGGTTGCCGCCGGTCACCAGGACCACTCGCGGAGTCTGCGCGTCCTGCGTCTGAGCTGTCATGTGGTGTCGAGCCTTTCGAAGCGGAAGAAGTCGTGCGACACATTACCGGCCGGCGTCCACCGATCCGTGGTGGAGCATCTCAGAGATTCCCCGTTCCGGCTTGTGCCGATCAGCAGTCAGCCGCCCGGCCCGAGGCTTGTCAGCGCGCGGGTGCACAATGGTGGGATGTCGTCGGGCAGATGATCCGACGGCCGCGGCGCACCGGGTTCCTGCTGCGCCGTCTGAACGCGGCGGAAGGAGCTGAGGACATGGCGCCCCGATACCTCAACCCCTCCGACCTCGCCGCCATGCAGGCCACGGCCGAGCGAGCGCGCGCCCGCTCCCGCGCTGTCGAGCCCCGAGCCTCCTCGTCCTCAGGATCGGGCGGGAAGCGTCGGGGGAAGGACGCGGACTCCTACTCGATCACCTCCACACCGGAGGCCCACTCGGCGGACATGGGCCGGCGCATGGTCGTCTACAGCATCCAGATGCTGCTGCGCGTGGTGTGCCTGATCGCCTTCGTGCTCGTGGACCACTGGATCCTGCGCATCGTGTGCGGGCTGGGCATCATCGTGCTTCCCTGGTCGGCCGTGCTGCTGGCCAATGTGGGGGCGGATCGCACCGAGCGCTCGTCGTCGTACATGGCCCCTGATCCGGAGCCGGCCCCCGTCCAGCTGACCGCCGAGCCCGCGAGCGATTCCGATGCGGAGACGATCGACGGCGAGTGGAGTGAGGACACCGAGCGCATGCTCGAATCCGGCCGGGGCCGCTCCGCTGCCGGAATGCAGGACAATGGAACGGGCGGCCGATCCGGCTGAGACCCGCCCGCGCCGCCTGCGAACCACTTCACCAGACCACCAGGAGTCCTCTCCCCCATGTCCTTCGATCTGCTCGGCTCGCTGTCCGACGGCCCCCGGGAGCCCCGGGAGGCCGCTTCGGCGGATCAGGACGGCGCGGCCCCTCAGTGCTCGCGCCGCGGCTGCCGTCAGGCCGCCGTGTGGGTGCTCGAGTGGAACAATCCGCGCGTCCACGCCCCTCAGCGGCGCAAGCGCTGGGTGGCCTGCCAGGAGCACCGGCAGCACCTCGGCGAGTTCCTGGACGCTCGCGGCTTCCTGCTCGAGATCCGTCCGCTGTCAGAGGTGCAGGCATGAGGCGGTTCCTGCAGACCTACTCGTTCCTGCTCTCCGGGCGCTGGATCGGCTGGTTCATCGTCTGCTGCCTGGGTGCGGCCCTGTGCCTGTACCTGGGCAACTGGCAGTACGAACGCGCCGAGCAGATCGATCACAGCAACCAGCTGATCATCGACAACTACGACGCCGATCCCCTCACCGGCCAGGAGGCCCTGTCCGCCTTCGAGGACTACGACGGCTCCCAGCAGTGGCACCCGGTGCAGCTGCGCGGGGAGTACCTCACGGAGGACACCGTCCTGGCTCGCAACCGGACCTCCGAGGGGCAGATCGGCTACGAGGTCCTGGTGCCGCTGCGCACGCAGCAGGGTGCCGTCGTGCTGATCAGCCGCGGCTGGATCCCCACGTCCGAGACCGGCGACGGCAGCCCCTCCGAGGTCCCGGAGGCTCCCGCCGGCCAGGTCGAGGTCACCGCCCGCGTGCAGCCCTCGGAGGGCACGCCCGAGCGCACCGCTCCCGAGGGCCAGGTCGCCTCGATCCACCTGCCGGACGTGGAGGAGGTCTCCGGCGCGGATCTCGTGGACCAGGCCTACGGGCAGATGATGGCGGAGGACCCTGCCGCGCAGACGCGGCCGGCCGGATTCGCCGAGCCGGACCTGGACTACGGGCCGCAGCTGTCGTACTCGATGCAGTGGTCGGCCTTCGCGCTGCTGGCCTTCGTGGCCTACGGCTACTCGGCGCGCCAGAAGGTGCGCAACGACGCCTGGGACCGCGACTACGCCGCCCGGATCGAGACCGAGCTGGCCCAGTACTACGACGCCGAGGGCCGCTTCATCGGCATCGGCGACGGACGCACCGAGGAGGACCTCATGCGCCAGCTCGAGATGGTCGACGACATGCCGGCGCATCTGCGCGATCTGACCCGGCCCAAGCGCCGCAAGCGCTTCGGGGTGCAGGACGCCGCCGAGGAGGATGCCGCCCTGGACGTGCGGTGAGGCTCGCTCGCAGCGGCTGCCCGGCTCCCGCAGTGCCCTGGAGCCGGGACCGCGAGGCTCAGGCCAGCGAGATGAGGTCCTGGTACTCCTGCGACCAGTGGTCCTCTATGCCGTCCGGCAGCATGACCACGCGCTCAGGGTTCAGAGCCTCCACCGCTCCCTCGTCGTGGGAGACCAGGACCACGGCACCCTCGTAGCGGCGCAGCGCGGCCAGGATCTCCTCGCGGGAGGCAGGATCCAGGTTGTTGGTGGGCTCATCGAGCAGCAGCACGTTGGCCGAGGAGGCCACCAGAGTGGCCAGGGCCAGCCGGGTCTTCTCACCGCCCGAGAGCACGCCGGCGGGCTTGTCGACGTCGTCGCCCTGGAACAGGAACGAGCCGAGCACGGTGCGTGCCTGGGTGTCGGTGAGCTCCGGGGCCGCCGTCTTCATGTTCTGCAGGACCGTGCGGTCCTGATCCAGGGTGTCGTGCTCCTGGGCGAAGTAGCCGAGCTTCAGGCCGTGGCCGGGCTCGACCTGCCCGAAGTCCGGCTCGGCCACGCCGGCCAGCATGCGCAGCAGCGTGGTCTTGCCCGCGCCGTTGAGGCCCAGGATCACCACGCGCGAGCCGCGGTCGATGGCCAGGTCGACGTCGTTGAAGATCTCGAGCGAGCCGTAGGACTTGGACAGCCCGGAGGCCCGCAGAGGGGTCTTGCCGCAGGGCGCCGGTGCCGGGAAGCGGATCGCGGCGACCTTGTCCTGGACGCGCTCGCCCTCCACGGAGGCCATCAGCCGCTCGGCGCGCTTGAGCATCTGCTGCGCCGCCACGGCCTTGGTCGCCTTGGCGCGCATCTTCTCGCCCTGGGCCTTCAGTGCCGTGGCCTTCTTCTCCGCGTTGGCGTACTCCCGCTTGCGGCGGTGCTCGTCCTGTTCGCGCTGGGCCTTGTAGCGCTTCCAGTCCATGTTGTAGACATCCACGACCGCCCGGTTGGCGTCGAGGTAGAGGACCTTGTTGACCACCATCTCCATGAGCTCGACGTCGTGGGAGATCACCAGGACACCGCCGGAGTAGCTGCGCAGGAACTCGCGCAGCCAGGCCACCGAATCGGCGTCGAGGTGGTTGGTGGGCTCGTCGAGCAGCATCGTGTCGGCATCCGAGAATAGGATGCGGGCCAGCTCCACGCGTCGGCGCTGACCGCCCGAGAGCGTGCGCAGCGGCTGGTTGAGCACGCGGTCCGGAAGGTCCAGGTTCGCGGTGATCGTGGCGGCCTCGGACTCGGCCGCGTAGCCGCCGCCGGCCTGGAACTCGGTCTCCAGGCGGGGGTAGCGCTTCATGGCCCGGTCCCGCACGGTCTCGTCCTCGGAGGCCATCTCCTCCTCGGCCGTGCGCATGCGAGCGATGACCTCAGCAAGACCGCGCGCAGAGAAGATCCGGTCGCGGGCCAGCTGCTCCATGTCCTCGACCTTGGGATCCTGCGGCAGGTAGCCGATCGTGCCGCTGCGGGTCACGGTGCCTCCGGCCGGGATGCCCTCGCCGGCCAGCACGCGGGTCATGGTCGTCTTGCCGGCGCCGTTGCGCCCGACCAGGCCGACCTTGTCGCCCTTCTGCACCCGGAAGTCCACGTCGTCCATCAGCAGCCGGGCTCCGGCTCGCAGTTCGAGGTTCGACACGGTGATCACTTCAGGCACGGCCTTTCGACGGGGGCGGCCGCCGTCGGCGGACGGCGGAACCGATGCAGTCTAGCCGGGGAGCCGTCGCGGCGCTGTCAGCTGGGCCACCGTGCGGCGGACCCGCCGCCCGGCCGCCGGGCAACAGCCCTCCCCCCCCCCGCGGCCCTAGACTCGAGGCGACGGTGCCGTGCTGCACGAGACCGTCGGCCCCGAACCCCGAGCCGAAGGCGACCCGCGATGACCAGCGACCCGAGCCGCCACAGCCGCACGCCACCGGCCGACGACCCGCAGACCCCCACGGGCGGCTCGCATGTGGCCGCCGCGGAGCCCTCGCTGGCCCAGCACTCCCACGAGCAGATCTCAGATCGCGCTGCCCGGCGCCGCGATGCCGGCGGCGGCGTCTGGCGCGATGCCATGGGCCGCACGGCGGGGCGCGCCGCCCAGATCCTGATCCTCACCGCGCTGGCCTCGGCGATCGTGTGGCTGATGATCACGGTCAAGCTCGCCGTCATCGCAGCGCTCGTGGCACTGATCCTGGCCACCACAGTGGGCCCGCTCGTCAACGCCCTGGTGCGCCGCGGCATGCCCCGGTGGGCCGGCTCCGGGCTCGTCTTCGCGGGGCTGATCGTGGTCGTATCCGGCATCGTGATGGCGGTGGGAGCCACCGTCTCAGCGGAGTGGGACACGCTCTCCGATCAGTTCGCGCAGGGCACCGGGGACCTCGAGGCGCTGCTGAGCGACCCGTCGGTGCCGATCGACTCCCAGATGCTCAGCGACCTCATGTCCTCCGCGGGCGAGCTGACCTCCTCCGAGGCCTTCCTGGCCACGCTCTTCTCGGGCTTCGGGACCGCCGGAAGCGTGCTGACCGGAACCATCCTCGCCCTCGTCATGCTGTTCTTCTTCCTGAAGGACGGGCCCCGGATATGGAACTTCGCGCTGCGCTGGTTCCACGGCGAGGTCCGCGCCCGCATGGCCGAGACCGGCGATCGCACCGCCGAGGTGCTGGGCGGCTATGTGCGCGGGATCGTCATCGTGGCCACCGTGGATGCCACGATGATCGGGCTGGGCCTGTGGGCCATCGGCGTGCCGCTGGCTCTCCCCCTGGCGGTGCTGTGCTTCCTGTCCGCCTTCATCCCCATCGTGGGTCCGTTCTTCTCGGGCATCTTCGCCGCGCTGGTGGCGCTGGTGGCCCTGGGCCTTCCCGAGGCCCTGGCCGTGGCCGCGCTGACGATCGTCGTCAACAACGTCGACGGCAACCTCCTGCAGCCGCTGATCGTGGGGAAGTCCCTGCGTCTGCATCCGCTGATCGTGCTCACCGCGCTGACAGTGGGCGGGATCCTGGGCGGGATCATCGGCACGGTGCTGGCGACTCCGCTGACCGCCGTGGCGTGGTCGGTGACCCAGATCTGGTCCGATCGCTATCAGTCCGGCGATGACCCCGTGCTGGGCGCCGATCCGCTGGATCCGGCGACCTCGGCAGCCCGGCGGGCCACCCTGGCCGAGCGCTGGCGCTACCAGGCCATGCGCCAGCAGCCGGCCAGGCACGCCTCCCGCGGCGCGACGGCCACGGATGCCGCCACCGGTCAGCTCCTGCCGGCCGCGCACACGCCCACGCGGCCGCTGCACGATCCCTTGGCGGCGTGGCCCGTGCATCAGCCCGACGGCGGCACTCCCCGCGCCGAGGCCCGCTCCGAGCTGATCGGCGATCTCGGCCGGCCCGCCCCGTGGGAGCCCGACGAGCCCGCCTCCGATCAGCAAACCGGAACGACCCCGGAGGAGTCCCCCCGCTCCGTCGATTAACATCCCGAGTCTCCCCTATGCTTCTGCCATGCCTTCATCATCGCCTGCACCTTCGCGTCCGCAAGACCCCTCCAGCCGCTCCGCACGCAGCGCGGGCACAGACCTCGGCCTGATCGCCGTCTTCGCGGCCTTCGTGGCCGTATGCGCCGTCCTGCCCGCGATCGATCCCCGTGGGACCCCTGGCCGTGCCCATCACGCTGCAGACGCTGGCCGTGTACCTCACCGGACTGGTCCTGGGCGGGCGCCGCGGCTTCCTGGCCGTCGCGCTCTATGTGGTGGTGGGCCTCGTCGGGCTGCCGATCTTCTCCGGCTTCCGCGGCGGACCGGCGGTCCTCGCCGGGCCCTCGGCCGGCTACATCATCGGGTTCCCGGTCGCCGCTGTGTGCGTCGGATTCCTGGCCTATGCCGTCCTGCGCCGCGGTGCGGCCCGCGGCCGCGTGCTGATCGGGCTGATCATCGCTTCGCTGCTCGGCGGGTTCCTGGTCACCCGCGTCTTCGGCATCCCCGGGATGATGCTCAACGGCGGACTCACCCTGCGCGATGCTTTCCTGGCAGATCTGCTCTACTGGCCCGGCGATCTGCTCAAGCTCGTGCTGGCGGCGCTGATCGCCGCTGCGGTGCACCGCGCCTTCCCCCGGCTGGCCGCCCGCTCGTGAGCGGCGGGCAGCACCGTGGGATCGAGCTGCGCGAGATCGTCGTCGAGGTCCCCGGCCCGCCGGGCAGCAGCGAGCCCGTTCGCCTGCTGGGGCCGCTGAGCGTCGAGCTGCACGAGCGCCGGATCGCCGTGATCGGGCTCAACGGCTCCGGCAAGTCCACGCTGCTGCGCGTGCTCAACGGCCTGGCCGAGGTCACCTCGGGGTCGGCCCGCGTCCACGGGACGGACGCGGTGCACGACGTCCGCGCGGCCCGTCGCGCCGTCGGGTTCCTGTTCTCGGACCCTGCCGCCCAGCTGCTGATGCCCACGGCCCAGGAAGACGTCGAGCTGTCCCTGCGGGTCGCGGGCGAGCCCTCCGGACGACGGGCCGAGCTCGCCGGGCGGCTGCTCGAAGAGGCGGGCCTGTCCCGGCAGCGCCACCAGTCGATCCACGATCTCTCCGGCGGTGAGCGCCAGCTCGTGGCCCTGACGGCCGTGCTGGCAGTGCAGCCCGCTGCGCTGGCCCTCGATGAGCCCACCACTCTGCTGGATCTGCGCCATCGCGATGCCCTGCTGGAGCGCCTCGACGCCCTGCCGCAGCAGCAGATCATCTCCACGCACGACCTGGAGCTGGCCGCCACGGCCCAGCGCGCGCTGCTCATCCACCAAGGCCAGCTGTTCGATGACGGCCCCGCCGAGGACGTCATCGCCCGCTACCGGCGCTGCTGCCGGGAGGGCTTCCCCACCGCGGCCCGGGACCGGGAGCCCGGTCCATGACCCGCTCGCGCCGTGAGCTCTTCGGCTTCCACCGCCCGGCCGACACCCCGATCCACCGCGCCCCACTGGCTCTCAAGGCCTCGGGGCTGGTGGTCGTGTCCCTGCTGCTGATGATCCCCTTCCCATGGCTGCTGCGCCGTCTCGGCCTCAACGCCCCGGAGACCGCGTGGGCCGTGCCCGCCGGGTGCCTGCTGCTTGTCCTGCTCGCGGCCGCAGCGGCACGGATCGGCCCCCGCGCCTGGTGGCACAGCATCCGCCCTGCAGCCTGGATCCTGGGCCTGCTGGCTGCTTATCACCTGCTGCTTCGCCGCGATCCCGCCACGGCGGCAGAGGTCCTGCTCACGGTGGTGACCGCGCTGCTGGCCACCAGGGTGCTGCTGGAGACCACGCCCCTGCCCGAGCTGCTTGACGGGCTGGTGCGACTGCTGTGGCCGCTGCGGCTGGTGGGAGCGGATCCGCAGCGGATCGGGCTGGCGATCCAGATCATGCTGCGCTCGATCCCGTTCCTCACCGGCGTGCTCGACGACCTCCGCGATGCCGCCGCCGCGCGCGGGACCCGACTCGGCCCGGTCGGACTCGCCGCTCCCCTGGTGATCTCCGCCGTGGCCCACGGACAGCGCACCGGCGAGGCCCTGGCTGCGCGGGGTCTGGACTCGTCCAGCCCGTGACAGGCCCCATGGTCGATAGTGTGAGAGGGAACCAGCACCCGAGACCAGGAGAGTCGATCATGAAGTTCCTCTGCCACATGCAGGTCCAGTTCCCCGAGTCGATGTCCGCCGAGGAGGTCGCCCAGAAGCAGGCCCAGGAGAAGGAGTACTCCCACGGGCTGCAGGAGGCCGGCGAGCTCGAGGCGATCTACCGCGTGGTCGGGCAGTACGCCAACGTCTCGACCTTCGAGGTCGAGTCCAACCAGTGCCTGCACGAGATCCTCTCAGGCTTCCCCATGTACCCGTACATGACGATCGAGACCACCCCGCTGTGCCAGCACCCGAACTCGATCCGCTGATCGAGCGCTGACGCGGGCCCCGTCGGGCCTTCGCAGACCCGGTGCGCCCCG
>NZ_JALXVH010000075.1 GCF_025149945.1 Kocuria sp. p3-SID1428
CCCGAGGGCCTCACTTGCGCAGGGGCGAGGATCCCTTGGCGGAGGCCTTCGACGTCGACGACGACCGCGCGGATCCCGGCACGGCGGTGGAGCCGGCACGGGAGTAGGCCTTCTTGTCGCCCTTGCCCGGCTTGCCGTCGCGGGCGAGCGAATCGGACGGCGCTTCGACGGGCTGGCCCTCGGCATCGCGCACGACCTCTGCCTCGGCCTCGCGCTCGTCATCGTGCCGGACGCTGCGCTCCGAGCCCGTGCGGCGTCCCGAAGCCGCCGCATCGCGACGGGCCAGACGCGCCCGCTCCGAGCGCTGCTCCGCTCCCGGACGGGACGCCACACGACGGGTGCCGTCGGTCCTCGTGTCGGGGACCTCAGTGACCGCCACGGCCACCACGTTCAGGCCCAGGCCGGCGAGACCCAGGATCCAGCCGAGGACGGCCCAGCCGACGCTGAGGAGCAGCAGCGCCAGGAGGATCAGCCCGAGCGAGGTCAGGACGGCGGGGGTGAGGCGTCGGAAGTCGAACTTCATGCGCCCATTCCATCACAAGCACCGCCGCGGCGCCGGGGCCGCATGGGCTCGCGGCCGGGGCGAGTCGCCTACCGTGGGGGCCATGAGCACCGATCAGGATCCCGACGAGTCCCTGTCCCAGCGCGCCGGCCGGCTCAACGCCCAGCTGCAGGCCATCGGCCCCGACGTCCTCGATCTGTGCCGCTCCGCCGCCAAGGTCGCGGTGCTCTCGGGCGCGGGCATCTCAGCCGAATCCGGCGTTCCCACCTTCCGCGCCCCGGAGACGGGACTGTGGGCGCGGTACTCGCCCCAGGAGCTGGCGACCCCGGAGGCGTGGGAGGCCGACCCCGAGCTCGTCTGGGCCTGGTATATGCAGCGAGCGCGATATGTCCGCCAGTGCGCGCCCAACGCGGGGCATCGGGCACTGGTGTCGTGGAGCGAGTACGCCGAGGTCACCATCGCGACGCAGAACATCGATGACCTCCACGAGCGCTCCGGCTCGGACGGGGTCAGCCACCTCCACGGCTCCCTCTACTCCTTCCGCTGCTCCCACTGCGGCCGGCCGGCGGATCAGTGGCAGGTCGCCGACCTGCGCCTGGATGAGCCACCCTTGGATGAGCCGCGGCCCGAGGCGCCGTCGGAGTGCCTGGAGTGCGACGGCCCGCTGCGCCCGGATGTCGTGTGGTTCGGCGAGGCCCTGCCGGAGGGCGCCTTCAACGACGCCGAGTCCGCCATGGCCTCGGCGGATCTCGTGCTCGTGATCGGGACCTCGGGGCTCGTGCAGCCGGCGGCCTCGCTGCCGCTGACCGCCATGGGCCTGGGCGTCCCCGTGGTGGAGATCAACCCGGAGCCCACCGGCTTCACCGCACATGCCGATCACTCGGTGCAGCTGGCCTCCGGCACCGCGCTTCCGCTGATGCTCTCGGCGGCCCGGCGCAGCCCCGGCAGGGCCTGAGGCTCTCTCCGGGGCGGGGCGGATCGCGGCCGTCGTCGGGCCCGCGCGCTCCAGGCGCCATGGGGTACGTCGGGATCGGCGGGGCCCCCCTCGACCCCTGCCTCCACCCCTGCCGAGGAACTCATCGCTGCGGGACACGGCGCAGAGAGCGCATCCCGCCGCGAGTAGCCGTACAGTGGCCGCACCCTGTGGGTCCCGTCACAATCAGCTGTGACGACGACAGCGCACCACCCGTCGCCAGGGCCCCTTCGGCAACTGTCCCCGGGAGCACCCAGTGAGCACCAATCAGCGCGGCACTGAGCCGTCCGACCCCCACGGCACCTCCACCGACGGCAGCGCACCCGTCGAGAGCAGCGACCTGGCCAAGGTCATGGGCCCCGGCCTGCTGCTGCTGTTCATCGTCGGCGACATCCTGGGAACGGGCGTCTACGCCCTGACCGGCAGGATCGCCGGCGAGATCGGCGGCGCGGCGTGGGCCCCGATCCTGCTGGCCTTCTTCGTCGCCACGGTGACCGCGTTCTCCTACCTCGAGATGGTCACCAAGTACCCCGGCGCCTCGGGTGCGGCTCTCTACACGCACAAGGCCTTCGGGATCGGCCTGCTGACCTTCATGGTCACCTTCGCCGTGCTGGCCTCCGGCCTGACCTCCGCCTCCACGGCCGCGCGCACCGTGGCCTCGAACCTGGTGGCCGGCTTCGGCTGGGAGGACCCGCCCATCACGGCGGTGACCCTCATGGCTGTCGGCTTCATGGTCCTGCTGATGCTGATCAACCTGCGCAGCGTCAAGGAATCCCTGATGCTCAACGTGGTGCTGACCTGCATCGAGCTCTCCGGACTGGCCATCGTGATCCTCATCGGCCTGTGGGCCGCGACCCAGGGCAACGCCGACTTCTCCCAGACCATGATCTTCGAGACCCAGGGTGACAAGTCGATCTTCCTGGCACTGACCGCCGTGACCTCCCTGGCCTTCTTCTCCTTCGTGGGCTTCGAGGACTCCGTCAACATGGTCGAGGAGACCAAGGACCCGCAGAAGAACTTCCCGCGGATCATGCTCATCGGCCTGTGCATCACCGGCGCGGTCTATGTCCTGGTCTCCATCCTGGCCGTCGCCGTGGTCCCGATCGGTGTGCTGGGCGAGTCCACGACCCCGCTTCTCGAGGTCGTCAACGCAGGCGCCCCCGGCATCCCGATCGGCACGATCTACCCGTTCCTGACCATCTTCGCGGTGGCGAACACGGCGCTGATCAACATGCTGATGGCCTCGCGCCTGCTCTACGGCATGGCCGCTCAGGGCGTGCTGCCCGGCTTCCTGGCCAAGGTCAGCGCCAAGCACTCCGTCCCGTGGGCCTCGGTGGTCTTCACGACCGTCCTGGCCGGCGCCTTGATCCTGGTGGTCGGGCAGGTCATGGCCAAGGAGACCGCCGCGGCACTGGGCGGCACCACCGCTCTGCTGCTGCTCGGCGTGTTCGCCGTGGTCAATGTGGCCGTGATCGTGCTGCGCAAGGACCGCTCGCGCGAAGGGACCGGCTACTTCAAGGCGCCGACCGTCATCCCGTACATCGGCGCGGCCACCACGCTGTTCCTGATCGGCCCGTGGGCGCAGGACGTCATCGAGTACCAGATCGCCGCCGTCCTGCTGGGCGTCGGGCTGCTGCTCTCGGCGATCAACTGGGCGTACAAGCGCTTCGTGAAGCACGAGCCCATGGGCTTCGAGAACACCCAGGCCATCGCGGCCCTCGGCCAGGGGCCGGAGGACCACGACTCGCACGGCGGCTCGTCCGCGCACGAGCACCACAGGAAGTGACCTGTGCCCCGCCGCGCGCGGGGTGCAGCTGCCGGTCAGGGGCCCGTAGGATCGATCCGACGGGTCCCTGACCGCTGTCGCGTCGCAGGCTCGTGAGACAGTGAAGGGCCTTCCCAGCGAATCGAGCAGAAGCGTGAACCCTCCAGCAGAGCACCGCCGCCCGTGGGCACGCACCCTGATCGCCCCGGCCCTGATCCTGATCTGGCTGGCCGTGCTGATGCTCGGCGGACCGTTCTTCGGGCGGATCTCGGAGGTCTCCACCAACCAGCAGAGCTCGTTCCTGCCGCAATCGGCCGAATCCACCCAGGTCTCGGACCGGGCCGGCGACTTCACCGAGGACCCCTTCCTGCCTGCCGTGGCCGTGGCCCAGCGCGACTCCGGCCTCACCGACCAAGACCGGCAGTGGGCGCAGGAGCTCTCCGACTCCCTCGTCGACGAAGGCATCGCCGTCCAGCAGCCCTCCCCGCCCGTGGTCTCGGAGGACGACAAGGCGCTGCAGCTGTTCGTGCCCATGGACGAGAACGACTTCGGGGACCAGGTGGCCCAGCTGCGAAGCGCCATGGCGGACCAGGCGCCCGAGGGCCTGACCACAGCCGTCACGGGCCCCGCCGGCTTCGCCAGCGAGCTGGCCGAGGGCTTCGCCGGAATCGACGGCATCCTGCTGCTGGTGGCCCTGGCGGTGGTGTTCGTGATCCTGGTGGTCGTCTACCGCTCGCCGCTGCTGCCGGTGCTGGTGCTGATCACCGCCATGGCGGCGCTGTGCGCGGCGATCGTGGTGGTCTACCTGCTGGCCTCGGCTGGGCTGATCCAGATCAACGGGCAGGTGCAGGGCATCCTGTTCATCCTGGTCGTGGGTGCCGCCACCGACTACTGCCTGCTCTACACCGCCCGCTACCGCGACGCCCTCCACGCCCATCGCAGCACGCGCCAGGCCACCGGCGAGGCGCTGCGCGGCACGATCGAGCCCGTGCTGGCCTCGGGCGGCACGGTGATCGCCGGGCTGCTGTGCCTGCTGGTCTCGGACCTGGGCTCCACTGCAGCGCTGGGGCCTGCCGCGGCCACCGGCATCGTGTTCTCCATGCTGGCCGCGCTCACCCTGCTGCCGGCTGCGCTGATGCTCATCGGGCGCGCGGCCTTCTGGCCGGCCCGTCCCCGCTTCGAGGAGCAGGGCCCTCAGGCCCTCGAAGTCCGCCCCGATGCCCACGGGCATGCCGTGGAGGGCAGCGGCCTCTGGGCGCGGATCGGCCGGTTCATCGCCAGACGCCACCGCCCGGTGTGGATCCTCTCCACCCTGGTCCTGCTGATCGCGGCGGCCTTCGCCCCGCAGCTGCAGGCCTCGGGGCTCAAGCAGTCCGAGACGCTGATCGGCGAATCCCCGGCCGCCGACGGCCAGCACATCCTCTCCGAGCACTTCCCCGGCGGCTCCGGATCCCCGATCACGGTCATCGCCCCGGAGTCGCGCATGGATCAGGTCGCGGAGGAGGCGGAAGCCCTGGATCCCGTGGGCTCCGTGACGGTCACGGCCCTCGACGCCCCGCAGGGCTCCATCCCGCTGGGCTCGGCGGCCGCTCAGCTCGAGTCCGCTGCCCCGGGAGCGAATCCGTTCGAGGGGGTCTCCCCGACCGTCGTCGACGGCGACGTCCAGATCCAGATCACCAGCACCACCGACCCGGATGCGGACGAGACCTTCCAGGCCGTCGAGACCCTGCGCTCCGAGCTGCACGAGCTCGATCCCGACATCCTGGTCGGCGGCGAGACCGCCAGCACTCTGGACACCAATCACGCCGCCGAGCGCGACCGTGCGGTGATCATCCCCATGATCCTGGCGGTCGTGCTGGTGATCCTCATGCTGCTGCTGCGCTCGGTGCTCGCGCCGGTCCTGCTGGTGGTGCTCACGGTGATCTCGTACGCCTCGGCGCTGGGCGTCAGCGCGCTGGTGTTCAACCACGTGCTCGAGTTCCCAGGCTCGGATCCCTCGGTGCCGCTGTACGCGTTCGTGTTCCTGGTGGCGCTGGGCATCGACTACAACATCTTCCTGATGTCGCGGGTGCGGGAGGAGTCCCTGGAGCACGGGACGCGCGCCGGCGTGCTGCGGGGAACGGTGCTGACCGGCGGTGTGATCACCTCGGCCGGGATCGTGCTCGCGGCGACCTTCGCCGCGCTGGCCGTGATCCCCATCGTGTTCATGGTGCAGCTGGCCTTCATGGTGGCCTTCGGCGTCCTGCTCGACGCCCTGCTGGTGCGCTCCCTGCTGGTGCCGGCCCTGACCTACGACATGGGCCGCATCATCTGGTGGCCCCGCCACCGCCGCCTGGCCCCCTGACCCGTCTTCTCTCGCCTCACGCCTACGTATCTCTGCGCGCTCTGTCCCGTGGCTGCGCATTTGCGCACGCAGGGGCGCTCTCTTGCCCATCCCGAGATCCCGCTTCCGTGCAGCTGGCCCGCCGAGATCCCGCCCAAATGCGCCGATCCTCCGAATACGCGCACGGAAACGGGATCTCGGCATATGGCCCGTGCGCAGCTGTCTCGCATGGCCTCGGAGACGGCCGCTCCTCGCGCCGACGCGCCTCAGTGCGCCTGGAACAGGGAACAGCGCACCTGCGGACGTAGGCGCGGGGGCTGGGCTGCGTGCGCACATGCTCTCTGGGCGCATGAAGGCGCAGGGAGGCACGTAGGCGCGGGGAGGGAGGGCGCGGGGAGATGGACGAAGGGCGCCTCCCCCCTGGCAGGAGAGGCGCCCTTCGGCGGGGAGTCGGATCAGGCGGCTGCGTCGTCCTCGCGGATGACGGGCAGCTCCTCGGTGACGGGGCCGTCGTCGAGGTCTCGGTGCGCGGAGGCCGCCGCGGTGCTGCGGGACTCGGAGCGGGCGTAGGCGGTCTCGGCGTCGCTGTAGCGCGGAGCCTGGCGGTGAGCCAGCTTGCGGTCCGCGCGCGGGAGGCCCCAGCCGAAGCGCTCCGCCATGGCCGGAACGACCCGGTTGGCCAGGCCGCAGCCCAGCACCACGCCTGCCCAGGCGACCGGCAGGGCCAGCACGACATCCAGCACGTAGGCGGACGACGTCAGCAGCGCCGACAGCGCCACGGCCAGGCTCACGCCGGCACCGGTGAGCAGAACCGCCATGCCGGAGACGTGGCGCCGCGAGGCCACCAGGAACGACAGGGAGATGCCGATCGCGGCGCACACGGCGGCCGAGGGCAGCGAGGAGCCGACCTCGGCGGTCAGGACGCCGTCGCCCAGGCCGGGAGCGGGGCGGCCGATGATCTGCTGGGCGGTGCTCGCCACCACGACCATGGTCACCGCGGTCACGGCGAAGCCCACGGCGTCGCGGGCGCTGCGCTTGAAGAGCGCCAGCCACGCGGTCAGAGCGGCGATGATGCCGTAGACCCAGGGGGCGGAGAAGATGCCGTTGACGAAGCCCGCGACGGCCATGACAAGGCCGGAGCGAGCGGGCTCGAGTGCCGAGAGGACCTGGGACTCCGCGGCGCCGACCTCAGGTGTGAGACTCACGATCCGCCCGATCGCGCCGATCGCCAGGACGACGATCAGCGGGACGATGATCCAGTGCTCGAGCTGGGGCAGGTGCCAGGTAGCCCGGTCCGGCGAGGGGGAAGAAGACTGCGCCGGGGTAGACATTCTTCGATTCTGGCATTCATCTGCCCCTGGACCTGGAGACACAGCGTGGAATGACAAGAATCCGCAGGAATTTTTCGTCGTTTCCACAGCCGGTGTCATGGTGCGGGAACAACGGTCGGGCTTCGGCGGCTGGGATCCTAGGACCCGCATCGCCCATCGAAGGAGGCCCTCATGGCTCTCGACTCCCGCCCCAGCGCCGATCAAACCACCGCCCTGCAGCACATCGCCGACGGCGGCGCGGTCGTCTACTGGCGCCCGGGCTGCGGCTTCTGCGCCGCGCTGGACCGCTCGCTCGGCGAGACCGGCGACCGCGCCCTGTGGGTGAACATCTGGGAGGACGACGCCGCCAAGAGCTACGTCGAGGGCGTGAACGACGGGAACGCGACCGTGCCCACGCTAGTGACCACGCAGGCGGGGTTCGTGGTGGCCACTCCGGAGGAGCGCGCCCTGGCCGCGACGGCGCTGGAGCAGGCCACGCCCGCGGCCTGAGCAGCCGCCGAGGACACAGCCCCCGGAAGGCACGGGCGCCGATGACCCGGTGATCACGGCGGCCGGGCCCCGACCGGACCGCCCGAGCGCGTCGCCCACCGGCGGCGCACTCAGTCGTTGCGGCTCGGATGCCTCATCTGATGGACATCTGCAGTGAGCGCGCCTAGCCTGTGCCCACTGTTCACCCGCGGTTCACTATGGACGACCCTCCTCGCCCAGCCGCGGCGGAGCGCGGCCGACCCCGGCCCGAGCGCCAGGGCCAGCCCGCCACCACGTGCTCGACACAGCGAAGGAGCTGCGATGTCCACCTACACCTCGCCGATGTCCCTGGGGGGACACACGGCCAACATGGGCGCGGTCCTGCGGATCAGCCTGGTGGCCGCCATGGGCGGCTTCCTCTTCGGCTACGACTCCGCGGTGATCAACGGCGCCACCGGCGCCATGCAGGAGTACTTCGACGTCTCCCCCGGCGCCCTCGGCTCGGCGGTGGCCTCCGCGCTGCTGGGTGCGGCCGCCGGTGCGTTCTTCGGCGGGCGCCTGGCCGACAGCCTCGGCCGCGTCAAGGTCATGCGGATCGCAGCGATCCTGTTCCTGTTCTCGGCGATCTTCTGCGCCTGGGATCCGTTCTTCACCGACGGCACCGGCGGCTTCGCGTGGCTGATCCTCTGGCGCGTGGTCGGCGGCCTGGGCGTGGGCGTGGCCTCGATCATCGCCCCGGCCTACATCGCCGAGGTCGCCCCTGCTGATGTCCGCGGCCGTCTGGGCTCGCTGCAGCAGCTGGGCATCGTGACCGGCATCTTCGCCTCCCAGATCGTCAACCGCATCATCGTGGGCGTGGCCGGCTCTGCCGACGGACATGTCTTCGGCGGCATGGACGCCTGGCGCCTCATGTTCCTGGTCTGCGCCATCCCGGCCGTGCTCTACCTCGTGGGCGCGTTCATGATCCCCGAGTCCCCGCGCTGGCTCGTTGCCCAGGGCCGCCGCGAGGAGGCGCTTCAGGTCATGACCCACCTGCAGGGCCAGGTCGCTGCGGAGCACCGTCTCGGCATCATCGACAAGACCCTGGACTCCGAGCGCAAGCCGCGCTTCTCGGATCTGCGCGGCGCTGCGGCCGGCCTGAAGCCGGTCGTGTGGGTGGGCCTGGGCCTGGCCGTGCTGCAGCAGCTGGTCGGCATCAACGTGATCTTCTACTACTCCAACCAGCTCTGGCAGTCCGTGGGCTTCCAGGAGTCGGACGCCTTCACGATCTCCACGATCACCTCGGTGACCAACGTGGTCGTGACCCTGGTGGCCATCGCCCTGGTGGACAAGATCGGACGCAAGAAGCTGCTGCTGATCGGCTCGACCGGCATGGTGGTGACCCTGGGCACCATGGCCGTCGTGTTCTCGACCGCCACGATCACCGACGCCGGCCCCGTCCTGGGCGACACCGCCGGCCCGATCGCGCTGGTGGCCGCCAACCTGTACGTCGTGTTCTTCGGCGCCTCGTGGGGTCCGGTCATGTGGGTCCTGCTGGGCGAGATGTTCCCCAACAAGATCCGCGGCGCGGCGCTGGCCGTGGCCGGTCTGGTGCAGTGGCTGGCCAACTGGGCCGTCACCGCCTCCTTCCCGGTGCTCTCCGAGGCCTCCCTGGTGCTGGCCTACGGCCTGTACGCGTTCTTCGCGGTGGTGTCGCTGATCTTCACCGCCAAGATCGTCCGGGAGACCAAGGGCGTGGAGCTCGAGGACATGCTGGACTGA
>NZ_JALXVH010000076.1 GCF_025149945.1 Kocuria sp. p3-SID1428
GGTGAGCTTCGATCGACCTGCCGTGCTGCCCGCAGCCCGAGACCGCCCCGCGGATTCCGACGGCCTGCCGAAGGGCGAGTGGGCGCGGAAGGTCGAGGAGGGCGGCTACGAGCTGCATGTCGACGACACGCCCTCGTCGGTGGTGCCCATCCTCGTCATGGCCGCGGTGCTGGTCGCGACGCTGCTGCTGTGCGCCGCATGGTGGGACCGGATCCCCGATCAGGTCCCCGCGCACACCGACGCCGGCGGCCAGGTCACCCGCTGGGAGCCCAAGTCCGTGGGCTGGGTGCTGATCGGCCCCGCTGCTGGGTTCCGGCCCCATCCTGTTCACCTCCGGCCTCATGGCGTTGGTCACGGCGGTGCGCCGCCCGCGCCCCCGGGACCCTTTCGCCGACGGTCTGGGCCCGCTGATCCGCACGGCTGTGCAGAACCGACGCCTCGCCGCAGCCGTCTCCTGGTGCCTGCTGCCGCTGGGCACGGCGATCTGCGCGATGAGCGCAGCCGGCTGGGCCGACGGCTCGGGCGAGCTGCGCGGCACGTGGATGCTGGGTGCCGCCATGCTGGCGCTGCCGGTCATCGCCGTCGCATGCCTGCGCGGAACTCGGGCGGATGTGCTGAGGGAGCTCGATGCCCTCGAGGTCCCCCTGGGCGAGCGCTCCCGCGAGGACCTGCACCGCTGGCGCTTTCCTGGTCTGGTCGACGATCCCGAGCTGCCGCTGCTGGTCCAGAACCAGCCGTCGAACTGGACGTTCAACGTGGCCCACCGTGCAGGCAGGATCACGTGCTGGCTCATTGCGATGGGCTGGCTGCTGCTGAGCCTGGTGCTGGTGGTCGTGCCACTGCTCGGCTGACCCCGGCACCCCACCCCGCCGAGTGGATACCTGTTTGCGCAGAACGAGCCAATAACGCAACTGGGTATCCACTCGGCGGGAAGTGGAGCGGGGTTGGGGTAGGCGCAGGGGCGAGGTCGGCGGAGGCGGCCGGAGAGGGTGTCAGCGGAGCCCGAAGGAGAGGTGGATGCCGTCGTCGTCCCAGCGCCGCACGCCGATGCGGTAGACGGGCTCCAGGACCTCGGCGCGCAGCACCTCATCCGGCGTCCCTCGGGCGGCGATCCGGCCGTGGTCCAGCAGCACCAGTTCATCGCAGTACTGCGCCGCCAGGTTCAGGTCGTGCAGCACCACGATCGACGTGCGGCGCAGCTGCCGCACCGTGGAGAGCACCTCGTGCTGGTAGCGGATGTCCAGGTGATTGGTGGGCTCGTCCAGCAGCAGGTGCTCCGTCTCCTGCGCCATGGCCCGGGCGATCATGACCCGCTGCTGCTCGCCGCCGGACATGGCCGACAGCGGACGCTCGGCCTGGCAGAGCAGCCCGACCTGCTCCAGGGCCGTCTCGGCTGCCGCATGGTCGGCCGCCGCCGGACCGCCCAGCCCGCCGCGGGGCAGGCGCCCCAGCATGACCATCTCCGCTGCGCTGAGATCGACCGCGGGCTCGTGCTCCTGGACGACCACCGCGATGGTGCGGGCGATCTCGAGAGCGCTCATCCCGGCCAGATCGCGCCCACCGACCGCGACCCGCCCCGAAGCCGGTCGCAGCCGACCGTGCAGCAACCGCAGCAATGTCGACTTCCCGCTGCCATTGGGCCCGATCAGGCCCATGACGCGCCCGGACACGGAGGCCACGTCGACCCCGTCCACGGCCGGATGACCGCCGTAGGAGTAGGACAGCCCGGTCCCCTCGATCACTGCTGGAACTCCTCCACGATCCGCTCCAGACCGTCCACCGCCTGCGGTGTGGCCGGCTCCGTCATGTTCATCGGCATGGCCAGGATCCGGTCCTCGACGACCGCGGAGATGCCGTCGGTGCCGGGGATGTCCGAGATCGAGTCCTCGACGGTCTGAGGGTCGCCCTCCGAGTAGAGGACGATCAGGACGTCGGGATCCCGCCCGGCCAGCTCCTCGGGAGTCACCTCGGCCACGCGCTCGTCGAGGTCTGCGAACACGTTCTCCAGGCCCGCGGCCTCCAGCTGCGGCGCGGCCATGCTGTGGGCGCCGTAGGCGTAGGTGGTGCCGCCGCCGACCGTGGGGTAGAGCACCGCGGCGGTCAGGGGCTCTTCCTGGTCCGAGGCGGACCCGTCGACCTGCTCCTGGACGGCCGCCACACGATCCTCGAGCCCGCCGATGGACTCTTCGGCCTCGTCCTCGCGGTCGAAGACCTTCCCATACAGCCGCAGCTGGTCGTAGACGTCGTCGAACCCGGGATCCTCGATGCCCCCTGGGCACAGCGCCGGCTCCTCGAGCATCGGGATCCCCACCGACGACAGCGCGGAGGCATCAAGGTTCTCCGCCTGTCCCATCACGACGTCCGGCTCCTGGGCCATGACGGCCTCCTGGGACACGCTCAGATGCCCGCTCGAGTCGACGTCGCCGCCCAGCGAAGGGATGGCCTCGACCTCCTCGCGGGTGGTCTCGTCGTAGGACTCCAGCGGATAGGCCCCGGCCTTGGCCTCGACCCGGTCGAGCACCCCGAGCTCGTGCAGAGCCGGGACGGACGCGGACTTGAGCAGCACGAGCCGCTGCGGCTCCTGCTCGAAGACGACATCCTCGCCGCAGCTGCTTACGGTGACCGGGTAGTGCCCGCCCCCGCCTGCGGACTCGGCGTCCTGGTCCTGGGCGCAGCTGCTCAGCAGCAGTCCGAGGATCGGCAGCGCGACGGCTGCCGACAGGACGCGGGCGCGAGAACGGGAGGACGAGTGCATGGAGCTCCGATCAGCGAGAGGAGGACCCGGCGCGCATGCGTCGGATGAGGAGGAGGAGGAAGGGGGCGCCCAGCATCGCGGTGATGATGCCGATGGGCAGCTCCTGTGGCTGCAGCACGGTGCGCGCGGCCAGATCCGCCAGGCTCAGCAGCAGAGCGCCCAGCAGGGCCGCCACGGGAATGGCGGCGGTGTGGGCCGCGCCGACCAGTCGCCGGGCCAGGTGCGGCATGATCAGCCCCACGAACCCGATGCTGCCCGAGGCCGCGACCAGCACCCCGATGCACAGCGAGACGAGCACCAGCAGCAGGGCCCGCGTGCGCTCCGGCGACACGCCCAGCGAGTGCGCGGTGTCGTCGCCCAGGGCCAGGGCGTCCAGGCGCCGCCCCTGGAGGCTCAGCACGACCACGGTCACCGAGGCGATGACGACGACGGCGGCCAGCGGCGTGCCCCACGAGGCCAGCGACAGCGAGCCCAGCAGCCAGAACATGACCGAGCGGGTGCCCTCGGCGCTGCCGCTGGCGAAGATCAGGAAGCTCGTCAGCGCGTTGAGCGCGTAGCCCACCGCGACCCCGGCCAGCAGCAGCCGCACCGAGGTCAGCCGGCCGCCGGAGCGGGCGGTGGCGTAGACGAGCACAGAAGCGCCAAGCGCTCCCAGGAAGGCCATGGCCTGCAGCGCGTGCTCCCCGCCGCCCAGGGTGAACCCGAAGAGGATGGAGGCCGCCGCGCCGCAGGAGGCTCCGGAGCTGATGCCGAGCAGCTGAGGATCGGCCAGCATGTTGCGCACCATCGCCTGCAGGGCCATGCCGCACACCGCAAGCCCTGCCCCCACGAAGGCCGCGAGCACCACGCGCGGGGCGCGGACCTGCCAGACGATCGCATCCTGCGTGGCGCTGGCACCGGGGCCGATCTCCACCCCTGTCAGGTGCTCGACGAGCACGCCCAGCACGCGCACGGGCCCGATGCTCACCGAGCCCACGCCGACCGCCAGCAGGAGCGCCGCGCACAGCGCGGCGACCAGGGCGATGATCCACAGGACCGCGCGTCGGCGGCTGCGCGAGAGCACCCGCCCGATCCGCGAGCCCGCGACTGGCGGGCTCGTCTCCTGCGTCACGATGCGGCCCCTCCTTCGGCTTCAGAAGCCTTCACTGTACTGACGATCCCGCAGTGCGCGATCCGCTTCCGTCCCACCTCAGGGCCGAGCCGTGATGAGGTGCTGGGGCACCAGATCGTGGCCCGGGACCACCCCGCGCTGCCGGTCCAGCTCCCACAGCTGCTCGAGCAGACGCACCCGCACGTCCCGGAAGCCCGCGGCGCGGATCCGCTCAGTGAGCTCCTCGACGCTGCGGGCCTCGGCCAGCGGCAGCACCGAGCGCACGGCAGGGTCGTAGTGCTCGCGGAAGCCCGGCGTAGGGTTCGCGTCGATCCCCCGCGGGAACCACAGGCCGTCGACCGCGACGAGCAGCCCCGACGGTCGCAGCGCGCGCCGCCAGGCACGCAGGGCGTCATCGGGCGAGCGCAGGGTCCACAGCAGGCACCTGCTGACGAGGACGTCGAAGGAACCGGGCGCCACCGGAGGCTCGGCGGCATCTCCCAGGCCGAACTCCACCGCCAGGCCCAGCTCCGCAGCCCGGTCCCGGGCGATCCCGAGCATGGTCTCCGAGAGGTCGATCCCCGTGACGCGGTGGTCCAGCTGCGCCAGCTGCAGGGCCATGTAGCCGCTGCCGGTGCCCAGATCCAGCACGTCCTGGGGCTGAGCGGGCATCACCTGCTCAAGGATCCCCCGCCACGCGATCCGATCCGCCTCCACGCGTGCTTCGCGGTGCTGCTGGCGGTCGTACTCCCGCGCCCGCTGGTCCCAGTAGTCGGTGATCCGGCGCTGGACCTCGTGCCCGCTGTCCGGCCTGCATCGACGTCCGGGGGTGTGCTCGCAGGCCTCCGGACGGTGCGTGTCGAGCCTCTCTCCGGGGGCTGGTCGGTGCGGGTGCAGCTGCCCACCGGTGGGCGTACGACCAGTCATCTCTGTCTCCTCGTCGGGCATCTCAGACGGCACGGCTGACCGAGAGCCCCTGTCCCTCGTCTCCCCCGCATCGAGTGGATGCCCCGTTGCGCTGTCGGGCTGAACAGCGCAACGGGATGTCCACTCGGACGATGGAGCGGAAGCGGCAGGACGGCTCACGCGGGCGCTCGTTCGCTGCTCGGCGACGCGTCCGAGAACTGCCGCCGCTGCGGGGAGAGCAGCTCGTCTGCGATCAGCACGGACCACATGGCCAGCAGGAACGGCCAGGTGTAGGTGGGGATGGGGGTGGGGTCCAGCACCCAGCGCAGCCCGACGGCTGCGGCCACGCCGATCGCCGCGCAGACCAGCCGGTGGACCAGGCCGCGTCCCGGGCAGAAGATCGCCCCCAGGGCGATCGCGACGAGCACCGCGCTGTAGCCGATCAGACCTGCGGACACCGCCACGATGTCGCCGGTGAGGACGAGACCGAGCACCAGAGCGAGAAGCGAGCCGAACAGCCCCCACAGCCCCACGCGCAGCGATCCCACCAGCAGCGCCGCGAGGATCACCAGCCCCGGGACCAGGCCGTCCGCGAGCACGACCTCGGCGAAGGGGTTCAGCATCCCGAGCAGCGATCCCTGCACGGCGCCGGCCGAGGTCGTCGTGATGCCAGGCTCGACGATCGGCTGCAGCACGCCGAAGAGCAGTCCCGCCACGAGGCAGAAGGGCGCGGTCGAGACCGGCAGTCCGAAGCGGCGCAGCGCGTCCGTGTCGAACAGGCCACGGAGGACCAGGTGGGCCGGGATGCAGGCCAGCGCGCCGACCACTGTCATGGCGATGGACAGCGCGGTCTCGTTGAGCCGGATGGTCGACAGCGAGGCCGCTGCGCCGACCAGGGCGCCGTTGTAGCCCATGAGCCCGTCTCGGACGAGCTCTCGCTCTCCGATGACCCATGCGGCCAGCGTCTGGACGGCACAGCCGATCACCACGAGGACCGCGGTGCGGGGATTCGCCACGGCGATGCCGATCAGCAGCAGCGCTCCGGCGGGAGCGCTGCGCAGGAAGAAGATCTGGGAGATCCCGTACAGCACGGTGCGGACAGCGTTCATCATGTGAAGCCTCTCAGCGGGGCGTCGGCAGGACGCAGCAGAAGGGTCGGGGCCCGGTCGTCACGGGCGCCGCAGGTCGAGCGGGGGCTGATCGCGCCAACGGGCCCGCAGCAGGTCGACGACCCCGCGGTGCAGCGCCGCGATCGCGCCCGTGGAATCGGCCAGGGAGCGGATCGCGACGCACTGCAGGCGGTCGGGATGCGGAAGGCCGCCGCGGGTGATCCCGGACAGCGTCGCCGAGTCCTCCACGGATGAGGCCAGCTGCTCGTACAGCTCGTCGTCCAGGCGCCGATCGGCGATCAGCAGCTGGCCCGTGTGGCTGCGGCCCTCCATCATTCCCGAGCCGGTGATGGCCTGGCCCTCGTCGGGGACCATGCGCAGCTGATCAACGACGAGCCGGCGCCGGTGCTCGTCGTCCTCGACCTGGACCTCTGTGCGCAGCCGCACCTCGTCGAAGCGGAACGGCTCGCCGTCCGGCGACCACCCCGGGGTGATGATCTCGGCCATGACCAGCGACGCGGTGGGGTGCATCCGCACGAGCGTTCGCTGGCGGTAGGAGCCCTCGCGATAGACGATCAGCTGGTCCGGCAGGTGCTCGAGCACCGCCCCCGGGCCCAGGCGGACCTCCATGTCCTGCCGCGCCGGGCCCTGCGGGGTCCGATACACCTTGGTCGCCGACTGCGTAGTGGACAGCAGCGAGGCGTCCTGACCCACCTCGAGCTCGAGCTCGTAGCGGTCCGCACCGAAGTACGCCCCACCCGGGTTGATCACCGGGTAGCAGACCTGCCCGGTGCCATCCAGGTGCAGCGGCTTGAGGATCCGCAGCGCGCCGTCGTGGAACTGCCGGGCCGCGTAGGAGCGGCCGTCGCGCTGCTCGATCCGCAGATGCAGCTGCCCGGTCGGCGGAGCGCTCGGCGACTGCTCGTCCTGCGAGGGGCCCGCAGCCTGCTCAGTCAAGGTCGAGCATCAGGACGTCGGAGCGGATCCAGCTCATGACGGAATCCAGGCCCTCGTCCGTCTTCAGGTTGGTGAACGCGAAGGGCTTGTCCTTGCGGAAGACCTTGGAATCGGCCTCCATGACCTCCAGGTCCGCGCCGACGTGCGGGGCGAGATCCGTCTTGTTGATCACGAACAGGTCCGACTTGATCATGCCCTGCCCCGCCTTGCGCGGGATCTTCTCACCCTGGGCGACGTCGACGATGTAGATCGAGAAGTCCACCAGCTCGGGGCTGAACGTCGCCGAGAGGTTGTCTCCGCCGGATTCCACGAAGATGAGGCGCACGTCCGGCAGGCGCCGCTTGAGCTCCTCGATCGCGGCCTCGTTCATGGACGTGTCCTCGCGGATCGCCGTGTGCGGGCAGCCGCCCGTCTCCAGGCCGATGATCCGCTCCTCCGGCAGCACCGACTCGCGGGCCAGGATCTTGGCGTCCTCGATGGTGTAGATGTCGTTCGTGATCGCGGCCATCGAGATCTCCTGGCTCATCGCACGCGTCAGGCGCTCGATCAGCTGGGTCTTCCCGGCGCCCACGGGGCCTCCGATGCCGATGATGACGGGGTCCATGGCTTCTTCTCCTCCTGCATTGCTGTCTGTGCTTCGTGTCTTGTCGGCGCACCCGGCGCCGAGCGCATCAGCTCATGAAGAGCCGAGCGCGCTGACGCTCGTGGTGCATCTGCGCGATCTCCAGCCCCGGGGCGATCGCACCCAGGTCCTCGCGCTCCAGTCCCCGGGAGACCTCGACGGCCCGGCGGGTCCAGTCCTGCGCAGCGCGGATGATGCGCTGCCCAGCGCTCTGTCCCAGGGGGATGCCGCGCACCGCGTTCTGGGTCAGAGAGGTCGCCGTGGCCTGGACGTGGGCCGCCACGGCGGTGTCCTGATCGAGCCCCAGCTCGCGGGCGAGGACTCCCCAGACGACGGCCTGATGGCCCTGCATGCGTCCGGCCTCGACCTCCGCCGCGCAGTGCAGCGTCCACGGTCCCGGATAGGACGCCGCGCCGATGCTCAGCAGACGACGGCCCATGGTGATGCCGCCGTCGCGCACCTGCTGCGGCAGCGCCTGGACGGTCGCCAGCTCGTCCAGGTCGACGACCGCCTCCACCTCGTGCGCGGCGTAGACCAGGCGGATGGCCAGAGCATCCGTGTAGGTCAGCTGCTGATCGGCGAACATCTGCAGCCACTCGGCGAAGCTGCCCTCGTCGTGGATCTGCCCCCTCTGCATGTAGGTCTCGAATCCCAGCGACTGGCTGAACGCGCCGGTCGGCAGGGCCGAGTCCGTGAGCTGCATCAGACTCAGCAGCGGATCCGGCCCGGACGCCGCCGCGATGATCGGTGCCGCCCTCATCTAGTGCGTGTGCTCCGCGTGGCGGAAGGGCTCGGGCATGACCCTCTCCTGGCGCTCGAACGGAATGCCGTGATGCACCAGGAAGTCCTCGACGGTGTGGTCGTAGCGCACCACCATGACCTCCGCGCCGTACGGGCTCTGCGCGTCGAAGAACTGCGCCGGCAGGTGCCGGTTGCCCAGGCTGTGCGCGGCGAAGGCCATCTCCACGATGCTGCGCGCCGCGATCACCAGGACGTCCGTGGGCAGCAGCGAGACCACCACGGCATTGCCGTCGGCCTCCTCGCCCTCGACGGCCAGGATGTCGCCGTCGCCCAGATCGGCGCTGCCGCGGGGCAGGCGCAGCCCGATCTCCCGGTCGTGGTCGGTGCGCACACGCTGGATGCGCTTGGACAGATCCTCGTCCGCCAGGACCACGCGCTCGACGTGCCGCCGCCCCACCAGGGCGCGCCCGGCCTCGTCGTTCATGCTGCCGAGCAGCTCGGTCACGATCATCGCCGCGACTCCTCTCGTCGTCGGTCCT
>NZ_JALXVH010000077.1 GCF_025149945.1 Kocuria sp. p3-SID1428
GGGCCCCGCCCCGCCCCCGTCGTCAGGGGGCGGTGCTCAGCCGCGCTCCCACCGGGTGTAGAGATCGGGGCGGCGCTGCTGCAGGTAGGGGATCTCGGTGCGGGAGGCGCGCAGGTCCGCCAGATCCAGATCCGCGACGATCAGCTCGGGCGCCTCTCCTGCGCGGGCCAGGTCGCGCCCGCGGGGTCCGGCGATCACGCTGCGTCCGTCGTAACGGATCCCGTCCTCCTCGCCGGCGTGATTGGCATAGGCCACGATCGCGTGATTCTCCAGCGCCCGGGCCCGCAGCAGCACCTCGGAGACCTCCGGGAAGCCCTCGGACATCGCTGTCGGAGCCAGGATCACCTCCGCGCCGGCGACAGCGGCGGCGCGCACGATCTCGGGGAACTCCACGTCGAAGCAGATCACGATCGAGACCGGCACGCCCAGCAGCTCGACGACGGCGGGAGCCTGCTCGGAAGGGGAGAAGGCGGCCGCCTCGTCCCCGCCGAAGAGGTGGACCTTGCCGTAGTCGAGCAGGCGGCTGCCGTCGGCGTCGAAGAGCGCGGCGCGGATCTGCCACGGCCCGTCCGGGGCAGAACCCGGTTCCTGGGCGGGGAAGCTGACCACCGCGGCGATCCCGATCTGCCGGCAGGCCTGCGCTACCTGCTTCAGGGCATCGGCGATCGCCTGCGGATCGGCTGCCGCGCGCACGGCGCGCGGGGCATAGCCGGTCAGGAACAGCTCCGGGGTCACGAGAACGTCGGCTCCGCGATCGGCGGCCGCTCGCATGCCGTCGACAACCGTGGCCAGATTGGCCTCGACATCGTTGACGACCGCGTGCTCCTGCAGAACTGCCAGCCTCATGGGCTCCTCCTCGTCCGGTGCGGGACCGGCTCAGGCCTGGGCCGCGAAGGCCTCCTCGAGGACGTCGAGGCCCTCGTTGAGCAGATCATCGCTGATCACCAGGGGCGGGAGGAAGCGCAGCACGTTGCCATAGGTGCCCGCCGTCAGGGTGATGACGCCGGCGGCGTGGCAGGCAGCGTTGACGGCCTTGGTCAGCTCGGGATCCGGGGTGGTGGTGCCCGGCTTGACGATCTCCACGGCCATCATGGCGCCGCGGCCGCGGATCTCGCCGATGGCCTCGTGCTTCTCGGCCAGCTGCCCGAGGCGCTCGCGGAAGATCGCCTCGATCTCGCGGGCGCGGCCCGAGAGGGCCTCCTGCTCCATGGTCTCGATCGAGCCCAGGGTGGCGGCGCAGGCCACGGGGTTGCCGCCGTAAGTGCCGCCCAGTCCGGAGGCGTGCACCGCGTCCATGATCTCGGCGCGGCCGGTGACCGCGGACAGCGGCAGGCCGCCGGCGATGCCCTTGGCGGTGGTGATCAGATCCGGGACCACGCCCTCGTGATCGCAGGCGAACCAGTCGCCGGTGCGGCAGAAGCCGGTCTGGACCTCGTCGGCGATGAAGACGATGCCGTTGTCGCGGCACCACTGGGCGATCTTGGCCAGCCAGCCCGACGGCGGGACGATGAAGCCGCCCTCGCCCTGGATCGGCTCGATGATCACAGCGGCCACGTTCTGGGCGCCGACCTGCGCGGTCACGGCCGTGGTGAAGGCCTCGAAGGCATCGTCGGTGATCGTCTCGGCATCGCCGCTCCAGCGGTACGGGTAGGCCATGGGCATGCGGTAGACGTCCGAGGCGAACGGTCCGAACCCGTGCTTATACGGCATGTTCTTGGCCGTCAGCGCCATCGTGAGGTTCGTGCGGCCGTGGTAGGCGTGGTCGAACGCGATCACGGCGGTGCGCCCGGTGTGATGGCGGGCGATCTTGATCGCGTTCTCGACGGCCTCGGCGCCCGAGTTGAACAGCGCGGTGCGCTTGTCGTGATCGCCGGGGGTCAGCTCGTTGAGCTTCTCGGCGACCTGCGTGTACTCCTCGTACGGGGTGACCATGAAGCAGGTGTGGGTGAAGTCCTCGAGCTGGGCCTGGGCGCGCTCGACCACGCGCTGGGCGGAGGCGCCCACGGAGGTCACGGCGATGCCCGAGCCCATGTCGATCAGCTGGTTGCCGTCCACGTCGACGACGATCCCGCCGCCGGCCCTCTCCACGTAGACCGGAAGTCCCACACCCACGCCAGCGGAGACGGCCCGCTTGGTGCGCTGGTGCAGCTCCTGGCTGCGGGGCCCGGGGATGGCGGTGCGCAGCTCGCGCTTCTGGGGGACGGACATGACTGCTCCCTGGTGCTCGATCGGTGCGGTCGCGGCGGGCGCTGCGCGGTGTCCTGACGCGCGCGGCGCCTGGGGCGCGATGGTGATGGGGACCACTGTCGCGGCAGGATGCCTATGCTGTCCAATATCGCTTCTCGATGATCACCATGCGTTATTGGAATAGGGGTGGGGTGTGGACCTGCGTGCGCTGAGATGCCTGGTCGCGGTGGCCGAGGAGGGCACGGTCACTGCCGGGGCGGCCCGCCTGGGGATGGGCCAGCCCGCGGTCAGTCGGCAGGTCCTGCAGCTCGAGCGGCAGCTGCGCGTGCGCCTGTTCGAGCGCGAGGGCGCGCGCATGCGCCTGAGCGCGGCCGGACAGCAGCTGCTGCCCGGCGCCCAGGAGCTGCTGCGCGCAGCCGAGGCCCTCGTGGACACCGCCGCCGATGCCGCGGCCGGGTCCCTGCAGCGTGTGCGGATCGCAGCCGCCGGAACCACCCGCGACGACGTCGTGGCGCCCTGGCTGGCCGAGTGGTCGCCGGCCGCGCCGCTGGCCTCGGTCCTCGAGGCGCCCGTGGACTCCCTCTACCCGGCGCTGCGCCGCGGAGCGGACCTGGCGGTGGCGCCGGTCGCACCCACGGCGGGGCTCGCCTCGATCGAGGTCGCGCAGCTGGGGCTGTGGGCCTATGCCTCGCCGCGGCATCCGCAGGCCGGGGCCGGATCCCTCACGGTGCGCGAGCTGGCGCAGTCCGAGCTGCTGCTGCTCGAGCGCAGCTTCCACGCCCGGCGCCGGCTCGATGCTGCCTTCGAGGCCGCCGGGCTCGGTGTCGAGCCTCTGGCCGAGGTCGGCTCGCCCGTCGTCGCGCAGGCGCTCGCGGCCTCGGGGCGCGGGCTGTGCGTGGTCAGCGACGATCCGCGCTTCGACCTGGTGCCGCTGGCGATCCTCGACGACGACGGCGAGCCCGTGACCATCCGCCTGCATGCCGCCTGGGATCCGGAGCACCACGCCGCTGCTCGGCTGGGGGAGCTGGCCCGCGACCTCCGCCGCTTCGCCCGGCAGCGATACCCGCAGCCGGGGCAGGGCGGCGGGATGCGCGCATGAACTAGGCTGTGTCCCTATGGCCACCACAGACTTTCCCGCGGAGATCAGCTCTCTGCGCTCCACCTACTCGTCCATCACCGAGGTCGTCGACATCGACGCCCTGCGCGCAGAGGTGGCGCAGCTCAATGAGCAGGCGGCCGCCCCCGATCTCTGGGACGACGTCGAGAACGCACAGAAGCTGACCTCGCAGCTCTCGCACAAGCAGTCGCAGCTCAAGCGGCTCGACGCCCTCGGCGAGCGGATCGAGGACATCGAGGTCATGGTCCAGCTGGCCGAGGAGGAGGACGACGCCGACACCCTCGCCCTCGCCGAGGAGGAGCTCGTCTCCGTGCGCAAGGACCTGGCCCAGCTCGAGATCACCACGCTGCTGTCGGGCGAATACGACGAGCGCGACGCCGTCGTGACCATCCGCGCCGGCGCCGGCGGCGTCGATGCCGCGGACTTCGCCGAGATCCTCATGCGCATGTACCTGCGCTGGGCCGAGCGCCACGGCTACCCGACCAAGGTCCTGGACACCTCCTACGCGGAGGAGGCGGGGCTGAAGTCGGCGACCTTCGAGGTCAAGACCCCGTACGCCTTCGGCACCCTGTCGGTCGAGGCCGGCACCCACCGCCTGGTGCGCATCTCGCCGTTCGACAACCAGGGCCGCCGCCAGACGTCGTTCGCGGCGGTGGAGGTCATTCCGCTGATCGAGTCGGACGACACGATCGAGATCCCGGAGAACGAGCTGAAGATCGATGTCTTCCGCTCCTCGGGCCCGGGCGGTCAGTCCGTGAACACCACGGACTCGGCGGTGCGCATGACCCACATCCCCACGGGGATCGTGGTGTCCATGCAGAACGAGAAGTCGCAGATCCAGAACCGCGCCGCTGCCCTGCGCGTGCTGCAGTCGCGCATCCTCCTGCAGCGCAAGCAGGAGGCGGACGCCAAGAAGAAGGAGATGGCCGGCGACGTCAAGGCGTCGTGGGGCGATCAGATGCGCTCCTACGTGCTGAATCCGTACCAGATGGTCAAGGACCTGCGCACGAACCACGAGGAGGGCAACCCCTCCTCCGTGTTCGACGGCCAGATCGACGATTTCGTGGACGCGGGCATCCGCTGGCGGGCCGGTGCGACCGCCGATCCGTCCGAGGGGTGATCACGCCGCATGGCGACCAAGAAGAAGAAGCAGAACGACGACGGCCGTGACGTCGTCGCCAACAACAAGAAGGCCCGGCACGACTACGAGGTCCTCGACACCTACGAGGCCGGGATCGCCCTGATGGGCACCGAGGTGAAGTCGCTGCGCATGGGCCGCGCCACGCTGGTGGACGGCTACTGCGCCTTCGACCGCCGCGGGGAGCTGTGGCTCGAGAACGTGAACATCCCGGAGTACCTGCAGGGCTCCTGGACCAACCACTCCGCCAAGCGCCGCCGCAAGCTGCTGCTGCACGCCTCCGAGCTGGACAAGATCGCGCAGAAGACCCGGGAGCCCGGCTTCACGATCGTCCCGCTGAGCATGTACTTCCGCGATGGCAAGCGCGTGAAGGTGGAGATCGGCGTGGCCCGCGGCAAGCGTGAGTACGACAAGCGCCAGGCCCTGCGCGAGGCCCAGGACAATCGCGAGGCCCAGCGCGCCATGCGCTACCGCAACATGCGCTGAAGGCCGCTTCGGCACCTGTCGCCCCGTCGGCTGCGGTCGGCGGGGTGTTGTCGTCCCGGGCGTCGAGCAGTAGACTGGTGTGTCCGGCAACGGCCCTCAGGGGCAGTCGTCGGAGCTGGTTGACAACAGCATATGGGGATGATCGGTTTCGACGGTGTGAGTCGATTCTGGTGAAGCGGGCCGAGAACGCACAGTCATCTCGTTAATGTCCTGTGCAAACCAATAAGTGCCGAATCCAAGCGCACTGACTTCGCTCTCGCTGCCTGATTGAGCTAGCGACAGCAGTCTGTCAGCCCGGGGTCGCCTTCGCCCCGGTGTCTGGCATCAGCTAGAAGGCCACTGCTTCAGCCGTACGTCGCGGACGGCTGGTGAACACTTACGCGACTGAGCCTGTTGGTCAAGAGGTGTGCTACAAGGACCAGGGCTGAGAAAATCCACAGCACACTGCGCCCGGAGAAGCCCGGAAGAAGCTGCACCGGACGGGGGTTCAATTCCCCCCATCTCCACATGTGATGCCCCGTGCATCGGCGGAGCGCCCCGGACCATTCAGTCCGGGGCGCTCTGCGTTGTGCCCGCATCCGCCTCCGGGCGCTGGCTGCACCCCTCGGAGGACCGCTGCGCGTCCCTGCCGTCGCATCGCTCGTCGAGTCGACGCTTCCCTGCGCGAAAACCGCACCATCGCACAGGGACGCGTCGATTCGGTGGGGGAGCAGGAGCCGGTCGGAGGGTCGTCGCGGACCTCCATGCGGCGGGATTCACAGCCGAAGAAGCTGACAAGTCGGCTCTCAGGTGTTTACCTGGGGGCGCACAAGATCTGAAAGCTGTCTGTTAATCGCTGCCCGGGCGGTTCCGTGTCGGAGCCGCAGGATCGAGGCGGCACGGAAGGAACGCATGGCTGAGACACCCCACGAGACCAGACCGCCGGCAGCGGACGAGCACAGCACGCCGCCCGAGGATCCCCTGGACTCCGATCTGCGTCCCCAGCACCAGATCGCCGATGACGACACCGATGCCCAGATCACCGAGAAGCTCAAGGCCCAGGGCGTCCGCCTGCGCGGCGGCAGCATCGCCCCGGCGGTGTTCTGGCCGTCGCTGATCGCGATCGTCGTGGTCACGGCCTCGGCACTGATCTTCCCGGACTTCACCTCGGATGTGCTGATCGGTGCTCAGACCTGGCTGGTGACCAACCTGGGCTGGTACTACATGACGGTCATCGCGGCCTTCATCGTGTTCGCCCTGTACATGTGCTTCTCGCGCTTCGGCCGCATCAAGCTGGGGCGCGACGGCGAGGAGCCGGAGTTCTCCTGGCTGAGCTGGTTCGCCATGCTCTTCTCCGCCGGCATGGGCGTCGGTCTGGTCTTCTACGGCGTGGCCGAGCCTCTGACCTACGCGACCTCTTCCCCCAAGCCGGGCTGGACCGGCGACGAGGTGGAGCTTGCCCAGCTGGGCATGGCCCAGACCTTCGTCCACTGGGGCCTGCACCCCTGGGCCATCTACGCCGTGATCGGCCTGGCCCTGGCCTACGCGATCCACCGTCGGGGCCGTCCGGTGTCCATCCGCTGGGCGCTGGAGCCGCTGCTCGGCGAGAAGCGCGTCCAGGGCTGGATGGGCGACGTCATCGACATCCTGGCCGTCTTCGGCACCATCGCCGGTGTGGCGACCTCGCTGGGCCTGGGCGTCCAGCAGATCGGCGCGGGACTGGCCGCCATGGGCGTCGTCGAGTCGGCGGATATGACGCTGCTGATCATCCTGATCGTCGTGATCACGTTCCTGGCCACGGCCTCTGTGGTCACGGGCCTCGGTCGAGGCATCAAGTGGCTGTCGAACATCAACCTGTCGCTGGCCGGCCTGCTGCTGATCTCGGTACTGCTGCTGGGTCCCACGCTGTTCATGTTCCAGAACTTCATCCAGTCCCTGGGCGTGTACCTGGCCAACGTGCTGAACATGAGCTTCGACGTCGGCGCCTACCAGGGCGAGGAAGGCGCGGCCTGGGGCGCTGCCTGGACCATCTTCTACTGGGGCTGGTGGGTCTCCTGGGCGCCCTTCGTGGGCGTGTTCATCGCCCGCATCTCCCGCGGGCGCACCGTGCGCCAGTTCGTCGCCGGCGTGCTGCTGGTGCCCACCACGGTCGGGTTCTTCTGGTTCTCCGTGATGGGCGGCGCGGGCCTGTTCCGCCAGCTCTTCGGTGAGGGCGGCCTGGTCGACCCGGAGGAGGGCGTGATCGCCGAGTCCGCTCTGTTCGATCTGCTGGCGGACATGCCGATCGGCGGAATCCTCTCCGTCGTGGCGATCGTGGTCATCGCGATCTTCTTCATCACGTCCTCGGACTCGGGCTCGCTCGTGGTGGACATGCTCGCCTCCGGCGGCCACCCGAACCCGCCCACGTGGTCGCGTGTGACGTTCGCCGTGCTCGAGGGCCTGATCGCGGCAGCTCTGCTGCTGGCCGGCGGGCTCACCGTCATCCAGGCCGCGGGACTGATCACGGCGCTGCCGTTCTCCGTGATCCTGATCCTCATGGCCATCGCCACGGTCAAGGCCATGCGCACGGACCTGGAGCAGATGCAGGACCGGGAGCTGGAGCGGCGCTACCGGCGCGTCTCCGAGATGCTCCAGGAGGACTTCGACTCGAGGTTCGGCGAGCAGGTGGATTCCCGAGTCGATCACCGGATCGACTACCGCCTCTCCCGCACCACGGGGCCCGTCACGGGCAGGTTCCGTCGGGTGAAGGGCAACGAGAAGAAGTGATCGTCCGTGCCGATCAGCGCCCTGCGCGGCCGTGATCGGCGAAGAGGATCCCACGGGGGTCGTCGAGCACCGCGCTCGACGGCCCCCGTCGCCTGTGCACACCGCCGCTGCCCTGCCGCGACTGTGGGAGAATCGGGGACGACCCCACGAACATCGGACCTCCCTCAGGAGACGGACTTGAGCTACCAGCCCCCGCACAACGCAGATCGGTCGTCGCCGTGGTCGAACGGCGGAGCACAGGCAGATGACGCAGCCCGCGACGGCGGCCCGCAGGGTCCGGCGCACGATCCGGGCCAGGAGGAGGCACCCCGCTACGGCGTGCGCGCCCCGCAGGAGCCCGCCGCGTCCCAGCAGGGCGTCCCGCAGTACGGCCGCTACGACGACGGCCAGAGCTCGTACAGCGCCGGTCAGCCGGTCCAGCCCGCCGAGTACGGCGCTGGCCCGGGTGCCCCGGCCCAGCAGTCCTACGGCGGCTATCCGAACCAGGACCCCTACGTCCAGGGCGGCTACCAGCCCGGCCGCAAGGTCAAGGACGGCAAGGGCATGGGCATCGCCTCGCTGGTGCTCGGCATCGTGAGCGTCCTGCTCTTCTGGCTCCTGGGCCTGTTCATCATCGCTGCGCTGATCGGCCTGATCCTGGGCATCATCTCCGTGGTCCGGGCGTCCAAGGCGCGTGCGGGCAAGGGCTTCGGGATCGCCGGCCTGATCCTCAACGGCCTGGGCCTGATCCTCAACGGCCTGATCCTGGTGTTCTCGCTGATCTTCGGCGCGGCCATGATCCAGGTCTTCAACGACCCGGACGTCCGCAGCTGCTGGGACACCTACATGGGCACCGAGATGACCACGCAGGACCAGGCGGACTTCGAGCAGTGCCTCAATGACGCCGTCGACCAGCAGCTCGACGAGGAGCCTGCGACCGCCAGCTGAGCGATCCGCGCCGCGGTGCTCCAGCCCAGCGGCAAGGACCTGCTCGCGCACGCAGATGAGGGGGCCGAGGCATCATGC
>NZ_JALXVH010000078.1 GCF_025149945.1 Kocuria sp. p3-SID1428
TGCACACCTGCGCCGCCGGGCCTGCGTTTGCTCCGTTAGTGCAGTTTTGGGGCCCCGGATCTGCACTTGCTCAGTTTTTGCAGCCGGTGCCTGCTCGGGTGGGCGGAGTGGCTAGGACGACGACGGCGGTCCCCCTCTTTTCGCCCGTCCGCTCCTATGCGGCCCCGCCCCAACCACGCGGAACCGCGCCCAGGAGGGGAACGCGTCGGCCCGCGACGGGTGGCAGGTCCGCGAGGTACTCCCTGTTGGAGGTCGCGAGGCGGTCGGGGTCGGCGGGCCAGCTGCCCAGCACCACCCCGGCCACCTCGACGCCGCGGTGCAGCAGCGCCTCCAGACTCAGCAGCGTGTGGTTCAGCGTCCCGAGGTCCGGGCGCGCCACCAGCACAGTGCTCACCGTCCCCCCGTCACGTTCCACCGCGTTCACGGGCTCGGACGTCTCGGGAGAACTCAACTGGCCGCTGGTTTCGGCCGCCGCTCGGCCCGTTTGGGCCGCCCCGCCTGGCTCCCCACAAGCCTCCTGCAACGCCACTGCCAGGTCCGCAATCGTGCGCCGGTCCCCGTCCAGCTCCACGAGCACACCCCCGCTGCCCTCCACGATCACGAGGTCGTGGGATTCTTGTAATTCCACAATTTTCATCACGTGCTCCGAGAGCGGGAGCAGCTCCACCCCGTCGATCGCCGCCGCGGGAGGCGGGGCCATCGGCTCGGTGAGACGCTGGCCCTCGGCGGTGGTGAGTGCCTCGGAAGGCACGCCGGCGGCGCGAGCCAGCCGGGCGACGTCGTCAACGTCCCCCGGTTCCCCGCCCCGTATCCCGGTCTGCTGCGGCTTGTAGACCGCGATCCGCCGCCGGCCCACGTTCCACCCGGAGACCGTGAGCGCCGCCGTGGCGTACGTCTTGCCCACGTCCGTGTCGGTTCCCGTCACGACGACGGCGTGGCCCAGGGAGGCGACGAGGTCGCCCAGGGGATTGGTGGTCATGGTCTCTCCTGTCAGAGTGAAAGCAGTGCGGCCACGTGCGCTGGACGTGGCTGACGCGGCGGCGGGCAGTTCCTCCGCAGGGTGAGCGGCCCCTCACACGCCCTGCGGTTCGTCCCCTACCACGTCCCGGACGGTGTCCAACGCCCGGGCCAGAACGTGTAGTTCCATGTCCGCGGGAGCCGTGATGCGCAGGCGACTGATGCCGTCCGGGACCGAGGGCGGGCGGAAGCACCCCACCACCACGCCCCGGGAACGGATCACCTCCGCTGCCCGCACGGCCGACTCCGCGGAGGCCACCGGGAGGGACTGCACCGCCGCGCGGGCCGGCGGGGTGCCCAGCGCGGAGGCCACGAACCGCGCCCGCTCGTGCAGGGTCTCCACCAGTTCGGGGTGCGCCCGCACGATCCGCGCGGCCTCCGTGGCCGCAGCGGCAGAGGCGGGCGCGAGGGCGGTGTCGAAGATGAACGGGCGCGCCGTGTTCACCAGGTGCTCGCGCAGCGCCTCGGACCCGAGCACCGCGCCGCCCTGCGCGCCGAGCGCCTTGGACAGCGTCATGGTCACGGCCACGTGCGGCGATCCCGCAAGACCAAGCTCGTGCACGAGCCCCCGGCCGCCGCCCGCTACCCCGATCCCGTGCGCCTCGTCCACGAGCAGCAGCGCGTTCTCGGCGCGGCAGAGCGCGGCCAGCTCCGCGAGCGGCGCGTGGTCGCCCCACACCGAGTACACGGACTCCACGACCACGACGGCGCGCGCCTCCGCGCGCTCCGCCAGCAGCTGCGCCACGTGCGCGACGTCCGCGTGCCGCGCGATCCGCACCGGCGACTGGGACAGCCGTGCCCCGTCCACCAGGGACGCGTGCGCGTGGGCGTCCGAGACGATCAGCGTGTCCGCGTCCCCCAGCGCCGTCAGCACCCCGGTGTTCGCGGCGTACCCGCTGGAGAACGCGAGCGCGACGGGCTGGTCAGTGAGCTCGCACAGTTCGCGCTCCAGCACCTCGTGGACCCCCAGGGTTCCGGTCACCAGCCGGGAGGCCCGAGAGCCTGTGCCGTGCTCCCCCAGCGCGTGCTGGGCGGCGGCCACCACGCGCGGGTCCCGGGAGAGCCCCAGGTAGTCGTTCGAGGCCAGGTCCACGCACGCCCGGGGCGGCGTCCGCAGCCGACGTCGCAGTCCCGCCTCCGCGCGCTGCTCGCCGCGAGCGCGGAGCCAGTCGTCAAGGGGACCGACCGTCATGCCCATCCCCCGCCCGTCAGCTCCACTTCCTGCGCGGCCCGCAGCAGGGCGTAGGCGATGGTGCGGACCTCCTCGTCCGTGCAGACGTACGGGGGCATGGTGTAGAGCAGGCGTCCGAACGGGCGGAACCACACCCCCTGTTCCAGAGCCGCGCGGGTGAGCAGCTCCGGGTCCGGGGCCTCGTGGAACTCCACGACCCCCACGGCGCCGATGACCCGCACGTCCTTCACGACGCGCAGCTCCGCCGCCACGGGCAGTATCTCCCGCAGGGTCTCCTCGATCCGGGAGACGTTCGCCCACCAGGAGTCCCGCAGCATCCGCACGGACTGCAGGGCCACGGCGCACGCGAGCGGGTTCGCCATGAACGTGGGCCCGTGCATCAGCGCGCGCTGCTCCGACGCCGTGATGACCGCTCCCACGGCCTCGGACACGAGCACCGCCGCCAGGGACATGTATCCGCCGGTCAGCGCCTTGCCCACGCACATCACGTCCGGGACCACGTCCGCCCACTCACTGGCGAACCACTTCCCGGTGCGGCCGAAGCCCGTGGCGATCTCATCCACGATGAACACCAGGTCCAGCTCGTCCGCCAGCTCTCGCAGCACCCGCAGGCACCGCGGGTCGTACGTGCGCATCCCGCCCGCGCCCTGCAGCACGGGTTCCACGATGATCCCGGCGAGCTCGTCCCGGTGGGCGCGGGCGACGTTGCGCACGTCCGCGATCCACGCCTCAACGGCGGCGTCGTCGGCGTCCCAGTCCACGGCCCCGGACGACGACGGCGCTCCCGCGCCCTGCGCGCCGCTCCCACCTGGCCCTTCGGTGTCCCCGGAAGGCACGAAACCAGCGGTGTCCGAGGCCGCCGCACCGAGGTTCTCCGGGGACCGCAACCCCTCGGGATCCTCGTACCCGGACCTACGCCGGGGGTGCGCCGCGGGAGGCGGTGCCACGAACAGCTGCTCCGCCACCAGCCCGGAGAATTCGGCGTGCATTCCGCCCTCGGGGTCGCACACGCTCATGGCGCCAGTGGTGTCCCCGTGGTAGCCGCCGCGCACGGTCAGGATGCGACGGCGCTCCGGCCGCCCGAGGGCCGCCTGGTACTGCACGGTGAGCTTCAGCGCGACCTCCACGCTCACGGAGCCGGAGTCCGCGAAGAACACGTGCTGCAGCTCGGCCGGGGTGACCTCCACCAGCAGCTCCGCCAGCTCCACGGCCGGGCGGTGCGTGAGACCGCCGAACATCACGTGAGAGAACTCGGTGATCTGGTCCACGGCGGCGCGGTCCAGCTCCGGGTTGCGGTAGCCGTGCACCGCGCACCACCACGAGGCCATGCCGTCGATCGCCCGGATCCGGTCCCCCTCAGGGGTCTCCAGGGTCAGGGTCACGCCCTCCGCGGCCAGCACCGCGTGGGGTGCGGGCCCGTCCAGCGGTGCGTAGGGGTGCCACAGCAGCCCGCGGTCACGGGCGGCGAGGCGGGTGGGCTGCGCGGCGTCGTCACCCTGTTCTGCCGTATCTGCCACGGCACCCGCGGTGGGGCAAGAAGCTTCCCCGCTGCTCTCGGCGGGCGCGGTGTCGTGCGTGATCTGCGGTGCCGGGTCAGGCATTCGGCGCCACCGAGGTCCCCGCACCGCGACGCCGCACGGTCGGGCTCAGCTCGATCCTCACCCGGGTGTCGTCCTCGTCGCGCTCGGGTCCCTCGCCCGAGCTCAGCAGGGCGGCGAGCGCCGCAGACACGGGGGCGGGGGCAGCTGGCGGGGTCGGAACCGGGCCCGGGGCGGCGGAGGGCACCGCGGCGTCGTCGCCCTGACCGGAAGAGACCGGGTCGGAGGGGTCCGGACGGCCGCCCGAGGCGGCATCGGAACCGGCAGGTCCACCGGTTCCGCACGTGGACCCGCAGGGCGTGGTCGCGGGGCCCGTCGAACCTGCCTGGCCCGCCGCGGCCTGCTCGGGTGCCGCACCGTTCGAGGTGTCGGCGGGCACCGTGTCGTCGTGCTCCCTCAACGGACCCGCGCCGAGGACGGTGAATCCGGCGTCGGCAACCATGTCCAGGTCCGCCTTTGCCGCCTGCCCCTCGGAGGTGAGGTAGTCGCCCAGGAAGAGGGAGTTGACCACGTGCAGGGCGAGGGGCTGCAGGGAGCGCAGGTGCATCTCGCGGCCGCCGGCCATGCGGATCTCCTTATCCGGGCACACGAAGCGCACCACGGAGAGGATCTTCAGGCACTTCTGCGGGCTCAGCTGCCACGTGCCTGCCAGGGGCGTGCCGTCGAAGGGCATGAGGAAGTTCACCGGCACGGAGTCCGAGCCCAGCTCCCGCAGCGCGAAGAGCGCCTCAACGAGCTGCTCGTCTGTCTCCCGCATGCCCACGATCAGCCCGGAGCACGGCGAGAGCCCGGCGTCCTTCGCGCGCTCCACGGTGTCCACGCGGTCCTGGTAGGTATGGGTGGAGCAGATGGACTCGTAGTGGGACTCGGCGGTGTTGAGGTTGTGATTGTAGGCGTCCACGCCCGCGCCGCTCAGCGTCTCCGCCTGGCCGTCCTTGAGCAGGCCCAGGCACGCGCAGACCTCCACGTCCGGGTGCTGCTCCTTGAGCGCCTCCACGGTGCGGGTCACGTTGCCCACCTCTCGGTTGGACGGGCCGCGGCCGCTCGCCACGAGGCACACGCGGCTCGCGCCACCGCGGATGCCGTACTCGGCCTGCTCCACGGCCTTCTCGGGGCTCAGCCACGAGTACTTGAGGATGTCCGTCCCGGCGTTCAGGCGCTGGGAGCAGTAGCCGCAGTCCTCGGCGCACAGCCCAGACTTCAGGTTGACCAGGTAGTTCACCTTCACGGTCATCCCGAAGTGCTCGCGGCGCAGCCGGGCGGCGGCGGCCACGAGGTCCAGCATGCCGGGGTCGTCGGTGTGCAGCAGCTCGAGGGCTTCGTCCGGGGTCACGGGGTCGCCGGCGAGGACGCGCTCGGCCAGCTCGGCAGGGTTCTTGAACATTGTTCAATTATTGAACGGTGTTCAGGATTGTCAATTTCCCGGGCGGCCGTTGCGAGAGGCGGCGCGCGGCCTGGCGCTGCCGCGCCGCTGTCCTGGTCACGACGACGTCGCTCCCACCCCACGTACGCTCGGTAGAGTTTCCGCGTGGCCCGCACCCGGGCACGAGAGCAGGGAGGGACACCGTGGCACTGGACCGCGGCCAGGTGGTGGACGCCGCGTGGCACATCCTGCAGACCTACGGGCTCGGGGACCTCTCGATGCGCCGCCTGGCCCGCGAGCTGGGCGTGCAGCCCGGCGCCCTGTACTGGCACGTGGCGAACAAGCAGGAGCTGCTGGCAGTCCTCGCGCAGCGCATGGTCGCCCCGCTGAGCACCTCCTCCACAGGCGCTCCCACCACAGGAGCCTCTCCCGCGGGCACTTCCCCGGCAGTCGCCGACGACGACGCCACCCTCCTCATCGCCCGGTTCCGTTCCGCGGTGCTCGCCGTGCGAGACGGCGCGGACGTGGTGAGCGTGGCCCACGCGCTGGACCCCTCGGGCATGCAGCCCACACCCCTGCTCACCGCGGCGCTGACCCGCGCGGGCATGGACCCCGCCCCGGCCGAGACGGCCGCGCTCACCCTGGTCCGCTTCACCCTGGGATCCGTGACCGCCCAGCAGACCCGCGAGTCGATGGACCTCCCCACCGCCACGATGGCCGCCGAGTTCGAGGCGGGCGTGCGCGCGATCCTGGCGTAGCGGCGTCGTCGCCCCCCTCCACCGCCCGCACCCCTGCAACAACTGAGCAGATGCCGAATTGCGGCCGCAAAACCGCACTTGCTCTGTTAATGCAGGAGGCGGGAGGGGGCTTCAGTGAGCCTGCCGGGGCCACCGCTCTCGCTGAAGCCGCCGGTCCAGACGGGGCGCCCCTGCGACTACGGAGCAAACGCAGAACTGCGACCCCGGAACTGCACTTGCTCCGTTGTTGCAGGTGGTGGGAACGCGTGCGCGCTCCTCTCCACCGCCGGGTCCGCCGTCCGGGGGTGTCAGCCGGTGCGGGCGGCGGCCAGAATGTCTGCATGACCACCGGCACCCCCTTCACCGTGCGTACACCCGTCCCCGAAGACGCCCCGGGGATCGCGAGAGTGCACACGCAGTCGTGGCGGGAAACGTACACCGGGCTCGTGCCGGAGCGGTTCTTCGACGACGACGCCTTGCGCCGTCGGGAGGAGACGTGGACCCGGATGCTCGCAGAACCGTCCCGCCGTGTACGGGTTAGGGTGGCCGTGGTGGGCGAGACGATCATCGGTTTCGCGGGCACTGGGCAGCCCCGCGAAGACGACCCCGCCCGCGAGCACGCCCTGCACCTGCTCTATGTGCTCCGCGAGCACCACGGCACGGGCGCGGGACAGGCCCTGCTCGACGCCGTTCTCGGCGGGGAGCCCGCGCAGCTGTGGGTCGCGGAGGCCAATCCACGCGCCATCCGCTTCTACGAGCGCAACGGGTTCCGGGCGGACAGCGCCTCGTTGACCGATCCCGGGCTGGAGGACCTGCGCGAGGTCCGCATGGTCCGGTGAGACCGCGGACGACGTCGCTCCCCGCCACCCACGCGCGGCACGGGACCGTGCGGCGTCGTCGTCAGACCCCCGCGCCCACGATCAGCATGGTCGCCCCGAAGACCACCCCGGAGACCACCAGCACCACGGTGGTGTAGCCGAGGATGTCCCGGATCTTCAGCCCGGCGATCGCCAGCAGGGGCAGGGCCCAGAAGGGCTGGATCATGTTGGTCCACTGGTCGCCGTACGCCACGGACATGATGATCACGGACGGGTCCACGCCCAGGCGGGCGGCGGCGTCGAGGAGGATGGGCGCCTGGATGGCCACCTGTCCACCGCCGGAGGGGACGAAGAAGTTCACGAGACCCGCGGAGAGGAAGGCCAGGAAGCCGAGGGTCTGGGGGGAGGCGACCTCCACGATGGAGTCCGAGAGCACCTGGATGAGCCCGCTGGCCGTCATGATGCCCATGATCCCGGCGTAGAGCGGGAACTGCAGCAGGATGTCACCCACGTTGGAGGCGGCGTTCTTGACGAGCGCCATGACCTCGAACGCGTTGCGGGAGAGCAGGAAGATCAGCGCCAGGAACATCCAGTTCACAATGTTCAGGGTCACGGTGCCGCCGGTGAAGTGGATGACCAGGTAGGCCACCAGGGCGAGGCCCACGAGCAGGGTGGGGATGCGTGAGGCGTCGAGGCGGTCGGCGGGCACTTCCACCTCGGGGGTGGCAATGCGCTGGTCGGACTCGGCGAGCGCGTCTGCGGTCACCGCGTGACTCGCGGGCACGGCCCGAGGCGCCACGAGCCACAGGGCGAAGGCGACGAGCACCACGGTGGCCACCGTAGCCGTGATGTTCCACCACGAGAACGTGGTCTGCGAGATGGGGATGACGTGGCCCACCTGCTTCTCGATGAACGAGCCGGGAGTTGCCGCGGTCAGCGGCCCCGAGCCCGAGTAGCCCATGTGCCACACCACGAAGCCGGAGAAGCCGGAGGCCACGAGCATGGGGAAGCTCACCGGCCTGCTGCGGCGCGAGAACCCGGCGGCGACCTCGCGCGCGAGCAGACCGCCGACCACCAGGCCGAAGCCCCATGTGATCAGTGACGCCACCGCAGCGATCACGAACACGAACACGTAGGCCGCAAGCGGCGACCGCGGGATGCCGGCGAGCCGTGCGAGAAGCGCCCGAACCGGCCGAGTGCTCGCCAGGGCGTGGCCGAGCAGCAGCACCAGCGCCATCTGGGTCATGAACTCCAGCAGCCCCGAAAGTCCCGTCCCCCACCCCATGACAACGGTCACTGGGCCGGAGTCGGTCAGGACCAGTGCCATGACCGCAACCACCAGTGTCAGGACGATCGCGAAGATCAGCGCGGAGGGGATGAACCGCTCCACCACGTAGTTCACGGGCTTCATGGCCCGGGCAAGCACGGGGTCGGCGGTCGCCGCAGGAGTTGAGGAACGGTCGGGGGAGCTCATGGCGGGCCTCTTCTTCGTTGAGGAGGGTTGACGGGTAGGCGCCGACGACGCGTGCCGGG
>NZ_JALXVH010000079.1 GCF_025149945.1 Kocuria sp. p3-SID1428
GTGGGCGTGGCTGGCAGGCGGCGGCGTGGGTAGCGTCGGGGGCAGACAGGGCGCACGGAACTTGCAGAGGGGTCCGGTGCCGAGGCAGCACATCGAAGGAGCACAGAACGTGAACGCAGTGAAGACGAATGCCGCAGGCCGCCAGATGGTCGCCGTGGTCACCGGTGCTTCGACCGGCATCGGCGAGGCCACCGCACGACGACTGCGCGCCGACGGCTGGACGGTCTACGCCGTGGCGCGGCGCGCCGAGAGGCTGGAGACTCTGGCCCAGGAGACCGGGGCGATCGCCGCGGCGACCGATCTCACGGTGCAGGAGCAGGTCGACGCCCTGCGTGATCGCGTGCTGGCCGAGCAGGGCACGATCGACGCCCTGCTGAACATCTCCGGAGGCGCCCGCGGCACGGACAAGGTGGGCGATGCCAAGGACGAGGACTGGCAGTTCATGTACGAGGTCAACGTCATGGGCACCATGCGCCTGATTCGCGCCTTCCTGCCGGCGCTGCGCGACAACGGCGAGGCCACGGTGCTGAACCTGACCTCGATCGCCGGGTGGCGGGCCTATGAGGGCGGCTCGGGCTACAACGCCGCCAAGTTCGCCGAGCGCGCCATGACCGAGGCCCTGCGCCTGGAGGAGGCCGAGAACAACCTGCGGGTGATCGAGGTGGCCCCGGGACTGGTGCACACCGAGGAGTTCTCCCTGATGCGCCTGGGCGGGGATCAGGCGGCCGCGGACAAGGTCTACGCGGGGGTCGACAAGCCGCTGACGGCCGAGGACGTAGCCGAGGTCTGTGCCTTCTCGGTGAACCTGCCGCACCACGTGGACCTGGACACGATCACCGTGAAGCCGGTGGCCCAGGCCGCCCCGCACAAGATGATCCGCAGCAGCTGAGCAGCCTTCAGCGCGAGTAGGCGGTGCCGGTGACCTCGCAGCCCTCCTCCGAGTGGAAGGCCTGGACCTGGGAGATGAAGGAGCCGGCGCCGTCGCAGGAGCTGTGGACGTTGGAGGCGTAGGCGCCCACGCCGGCCAGGACGCTGAGCACCAGCAGGAAGGCGAGCACGGCGGCGAGCAGGGCTCGGCCGTTGAGAGCATCGGTCATGCGGGCACCTCCTGAACTGCTGTCTGCGGCCCTCGGACGATCACTCCCTGCGATCGTCGCTCCCGGGGCGCGGTGCCGCTGGCTGCGGCACCTCTCGGTCGGCTGCGGCTGGCTCTGCCGCAGCGGGTCAGCAAGGACCGGATGCTTTCCGAGGACAGCTTCCGGCGACGGACCACGAGACAACGTAGCGACCTGAAGCGGGGTCGGAGCCCGATTCGGGGTGAAAACCGATAACGATCCGATCACTGTGTGTCGATTCGTTGATCTGCCTCACATCTGAAGCGCCTCAAGCGGAGAGCGGCGTCACAGCGGAGGCCTCACGCCCCGAAGACCACCGTGCGGTCGCCGTTGAGGAAGATCCGGCCTTCGCAGTGCGCCTGCACGGCCCGGTGCAGCACGGTGCGCTCCACATCGGCGCCGGCCTGCACCAGGTCCTCCTTGGACTGCCCGTGGTGCACGCGGGTGACGTCCTGTTCGATGATCGGGCCCTCGTCGAGGTCCGCGGTGACGTAGTGCGCGGTGGCCCCGATCATCTTCACGCCGCGGTCGTGGGCGCGCTGATACGGGTTCGCCCCGATGAACGACGGCAGGAACGAATGGTGGATGTTGATGATCGGGGTGGGAGCCTTCTGCAGGAACTCGTCCGAGAGGATGCGCATGTAGCGCGCCAGCACGATGACGTCGACGTCGTCGCCGATCGCCTCGAGCACGGCCGCCTCGTGCTCGGTCTTGGACAGGCCCTCGTGCGGGACGACGACGAACGGGATGCCGTGGAACTCGCACAGCTGTCGGTGGACGTCGTGATTGGCCACGACCTTCACGATCGATCCGCCGAGCTGCCCGTCCTGGGCCCGGCGGATCATCTCGTTGAGGCAGTGCTCCGTTCGGGAGGCCAGCACCGCGATGCGCTGCTGGGCCGGGTGGGGGCGGATCTCCACCTCGGCGGCATCGAGCGAGGCGCTCAGCCGCTCGCCCAGGCGGCGGAACTCGTCGTCCTCGGCCGCCTGCGACTCGAAGCGCCCGGCGGGGGCCTCGATGACCGCGCGCACAAAGAACGAGCCGTCGTTCGTGAACTGATCCAGCTGGTGGATGTTCAGGCCGCGGTCTGCGAAGGCGGTCGTGATGATGGAGACCAGCCCGGTGCGGTCGGGGCAGGAGACGCGGACGATACGCTGGAGCACGGCACTTCCTCGAGGGACGAGAGGCGGGGGATCGCCCGATATCTTCCCACAAGCGCCCCGGCAGCCCCCTCATCCCGATGTGCCGCGGGTGCGGGCAGTGGCCTATGATCGAAGGCAGAACGCGAGCAGGGATCCGGCCATCACCGGGGAGCTCTTCGGAAGAACGGGGCGCGCGCCCTCAGTAGAGCCGAACGGGTCGGGCCCGACACAGCCTCAGCATTCGAGCGGCTCGCCTGCTCCCGGACACGGGGGCGGCGGGCAAGCGAGGTGGTACCGCGTCGAAGACGGCCGTCACGCACGGCCACGGCGTCCTTGCAGCAGGGACCCGCGGAGCATGATCCGCGGGATCGAGGACGACGCACGACCAGGACGGACCACATGAGCGCACAGCATCCCCTGTATCCCAAGGCGAGCACCGGCGAGACCCGCGAGGTGCCCGCCTCCCCGCGCTTCCCGCAGATCGAGGAGCGGGTGCTCGAGTATTGGAAGCGCGACGGCACCTTCCAGGCCAGCATCGACCAGCGCTCGGCCGGCGAGAACGGCTCCAACGAGTTCGTCTTCTACGACGGCCCTCCCTTCGCCAACGGCCTGCCGCACTACGGCCACCTGCTCACCGGCTACGTCAAGGATCTCGTGGCCCGCTTCCAGACGCAGCAGGGCCGCCGCGTGGAGCGCCGCTTCGGCTGGGACACCCACGGCCTGCCCGCCGAGCTCGAGGCCATGAAGCAGCTCGGCATGACGGACAAGGCCGAGATCGAGGCCATGGGCATCGACCGCTTCAACGACGCCTGCCGCACCTCCGTGATGACGTACGCCTCCGAGTGGCAGGACTACGTCACCCGCCAGGCGCGCTGGGTCGACTTCGACAACGACTACAAGACCCTGAACCCCGACTACATGGAGTCGGTCATCGGCGCCTTCAAGGCGCTGGACGACAAGGGCCTGGTCTACAAGGGCTACCGCGTCCTGCCGTACTGCTGGAAGGACGAGACCCCTCTGTCCAACCACGAGCTGCGCATGGACGAGGACGTCTACCAGGAGCGCACCGATCAGACGGTCACCGTGGCCTTCCGCCTGAGCGGCGAGCTCCAGGACGGGGCCGACGGCGATCCCGAGCTGGCCGGTGAGCTCGCCGGCGCCGAGGCCCTGGCCTGGACCACGACCCCCTGGACCCTGCCGACCAACCAGGCGCTCGCGGTCGGCCCGCAGATCTCCTACGTCCTGGCGCCCGGGAGCGGCGAGCTCGAGGGCCGCCGCTTCCTGCTGGCCCAGGACCTGCTGGGCGCCCACGCCGAGGCGCTGGGCTACGACTCCGCCGACGAGACCGCTGCCGCCGTGGAGCGCACGTTCGCCGGCTCCGAGCTGACGGGGCTGCGCTACGAGCCGCTGTGGGACTACCTGCGCGGGCTGCCGGAGACGGCCGTGGCACTGGCGCCGGGGCAGTCGCTGGAGAACTCGTGGCAGATCATCGCGGCCGACTACGTCACCACGACCGACGGCACGGGCATCGTCCACCAGGCCCCGGCCTACGGCGAGGACGATCAGATCGCCTGCGCCGCCCACGGCATCCCCGTGGTGCTCTCGGTCGATGAGTCCGGGGCGTTCTTCGGCTGGTTCGCCGACGGCTCCGTGGTGCCGGGCACCCCGCTGGGCCCGATCGCCGATCGCAACGTGTTCGACCCCGAGGTCTCGCGCACGATCATCCGCGACCTGCGCGAGCGCGGTCTGCTGGTCAAGCAGCAGTCCTACGCGCACTCCTATCCGCACTGCTGGCGCTGCCGCAATCCCCTGATCTACCGCGCGGTGGACTCCTGGTTCGTGGAGGTCACCCGGTTCAAGCAGCGCATGGTCGAGCTCAATCAGGAGATCAACTGGATCCCGGGCAACGTGAAGGACGGGCAGTTCGGCAAGTGGCTGGAGAACGCCCGCGACTGGTCGATCTCGCGCAACCGCTACTGGGGCTCGCCCATCCCGGTGTGGGAGTCGGATGATCCGGCCCACCCGCGCCGCGACGTCTACGGCTCGCTGGCCGAGCTCGAGGCGGACTTCGGTCGTCTGCCGCGCAACGCCGAGGGCGAGGTGGATCTGCACCGGCCTTGGATCGACGAGCTGACGCGCCCCCACCCGGATCACCCCGAGGCCACCATGCGCCGGGTGCCCGAGGTCCTGGACGTGTGGTTCGACTCCGGGTCGATGCCCTATGCCCAGGTGCACTTCCCCATGGAGAACCGCGACTGGTTCGCCACGCACAACCCGGGCGACTTCATCGTGGAGTACATCGGGCAGACCCGAGGCTGGTTCTACACGCTGCACATCCTGGCCACGGCGCTGTTCGATCGTCCCGCCTTCCGCAACGTGATCTCCCACGGCATCGTGCTGGGCTCCGACGGGCAGAAGATGTCCAAGTCCCTGCGCAACTACCCGGACGTCTCGGAGGTCCTGGACCGCGACGGCGCCGACGCCATGCGCTGGTTCCTGATGTCCAGCCCGATCCTGCGCGGCGGCAACCTCATCGTGACCGAGGAGGGCATCCGCGAGGCCACCCGCCAGATGCTGCTGCCGCTGTGGAGCACCTGGAACTTCTTCAGCCTCTACACGAACGCCGCCGACGGCGGGGCCGGCTACGACGCCCAGCCCCGCTACGACAGCGAGAACGTGATGGACCGCTTCGTCCTGGCCCGCACCGGGGCGACGGTGCGGGAGGTCCAGTGCCAGTTCCTGGACTACGACATCTGGGGTGCGGCCGAGACGCTGCGCTCGCACATGGAGCTGGTGACCAACTGGTACGTGCGCCGGTCCCGCGACCGGTTCTTCGAGGAGGACCGCGCGGCATTCGACGTCCTGTGGACCGTGCTCGAGGCGACCACCCGGATGTCGGCACCGCTGCTGCCGCTGATCAGCGAGGAGATCTGGCGCGGGCTGACCGGCGGGCGCTCCGTGCACCTGACGGACTGGCCCGACGCCGATCAGTTCCCCCACTCCGCCGAGGACGAGCGGCTGGTCCAGCTCATGGAGACCACGCGTGCGGTGTGCTCGGCGGGGTCCTCTCTGCGCAAGGCGCACGGCCTGCGCGTGCGCCAGCCGCTGGCCGGGATGACCGTGGTGGTCCCGGACGGGCAGGCCCTGGCCGGGACCTTCGAGTCCATCGTGGCCGATGAGCTGAACCTCAAGTCGGTCGAGCTGCGCGACACCGCCGGCACGAGCCCCTCGGACTACGGCATCTCCCAGCAGCTCAAGGTCAATGCCCGCGCCGCGGGCCCGCGCCTGGGCAAGGGCGTTCAGGCCGTGATCAAGGCCGCCAAGGCGGGGGAGTGGTCCACCGCCGAGGACGGCACCGTGAGCGCCGGCGGCGTCGAGCTGGCCGAGGGCGAGTACGAGCTGCAGACCGTGGTGGGCGAGGACGCGGCGGCGCAGACCGCCGTGACCGTCCTGCCCGGCGGCGGGTTCCTGGTGCTCGACACCGCCCTGACCCCGCAGCTGGAGGCCGAGGGCGTGGCCCGCGACATGGTCCGTGCCGTGCAGCAGGCCCGCAAGGATGCCGGGCTGCAGGTCTCCGACCGCATCCGCACCACGATCACGGACACCGCCGAGGTCATCGCGGCCGTGCAGGCCCACCGTGAGCTCGTCTCGGGCGAGACCCTGTCGGTCGAGCTCGAGCTGATCGAGGCGCCGGACCCGAAGCAGTCGGGCATCACGGTCGCCGTGGTCGAGACGGCCGGATCGGAGGGCGCGCTGTGAGCATCGATCCCCCCAAGAAGGACACCGCGGCCGAGGGCACCGATCTGGGGGCCTCCGCGCTGAGCCAGGACGATTCGGTATGGGCCGCGCCGTCGGTGGGCTCCGTCGAAGACGTCTACCAGCAGCTGCTGGCCCGCGCCCCGGAATCGGCCATGGAGCCGCGGATGGAGGCGGTCGAGCAGGCCGTGGAGCTGCTGGGCGATCCGCACCGGGCCGCACCGGTCATCCACATCACGGGCACCAACGGCAAGACCTCCACGGCGCGCATGATCGAGGCGCTGCTGCTGTCCCAGGACCTGCGGGTGGGCCGCTACACGTCGCCGCACCTGGAGTCGGTGACCGAGCGCATCTGCCTGGACGGCTCCCCGGTGACCGAGGAGACCTTCGTGCGGGTCTTCGCCGAGATCGCCCCGCTGATCTCTGTCGTGGACTCCGGCCTGGAGGCCGAGGGCAAGCAGAGGCTGACGTACTTCGAGCTGCTGACCGTGCTGGCCTTCGCGATCTTCGCCGACGCCCCCGTGGACATCGTCGTGCTCGAGGTCGGGCTGGGCGGGCAGTGGGACGCCACGAATGTGGCAGATGCCGCCGTCTCGGTCGTCACCCCGATCGACCTGGATCACACCGAGCTGCTCGGCGACACGGTGGAGGACATCGCCCACGAGAAGGCCGGGATCCTCAAGCCCGAGGGCTTCCTGATCTCGGCGGCCCAGGTCCCGGAGGCCGCCGACATCCTGCTCGAGCGCGCGCAGGAGCTCGGGATCCCGTTCCGCTTCGAGGGCGTGGAGTTCGGCGTCGCCGAGCGCACGCCCGGCGTCGGCGGGCAGCAGCTGTCGATCCGCGGCCTGGCCGCCGAGTACGACGAGCTGCTGCTGCCGCTGCTGGGGGCGCATCAGGGCCAGAACGCCGCGGTGGCCGTGGCCGCCGTCGAGGCCTTCGTGGGCGGAGGGGAACGCGCCCTGGACATCGAGGTCGTCCGCGATGCCTTCGCGGCCATGACCTCGCCGGGGCGCCTGGAGCTGATGCAGCCGTCGCCGCCGGTGATCCTGGATGCCGGGCACAACCCGCACGGCGTGCGCGCCAGTGCTGAGGGCCTCGTGGAGGCCTTCCACCCCGAGCGGCTCTACGCCGTGGTGGGGGTGCTCGCCGAGAAGGACGTCGACGGCGTCCTGCGCGCCCTGCACGACGGCTACGGGCACGCGAGCATGCAGTGGTGGTTCACCCGCTCGGGCTCCCCGCGGGCCGTGGACCCGGAGGAGCTGGCCGCAGCGGCCGTCGAGCTGGGCTACGACGAGGCGTCGGTGCACACTGCGGAGACGATCGGGGAGGGCCTCGAGGCCGCCCTGGCGGCGGCGCGCACCGAGGTCGAGGGCAAGGGCGAGTCGGCGGTGCTGGTCACCGGCTCCATCACCGTCGTGGGCGAGGCCCGCGGAATCCTGGAGGGCTGAGCCCATGGCGCGCAACCAGCGCAAGCTGAGCAGGAAGCAGCAGGAATGGCGGCCGGGGCAGCGCAAGAAGCCGGCCTCCGTCTTGGTGATGTTCGGCGCCACGACGCTGCTGATGGAGGCGTTCGTCGTCTTCTTCGGCGGCCTGGCGGTCTTCGGCCTGTGGGGCGAGGGGCATCCGGGCCGCGTCCCGGTGCTGATCGGCGCCGCCATGCTCGCGGTCGTGTTCGGGCTCGCCTCGGGAATGGTCAGCAAGCCCTGGGGGCCGACTCTGGGGTGGATCCTGCAGCTCGTGCTGCTGGCCACCGGCTTCGTGCTGCCGGCCATGTTCATCGTGGGCGCGATCTTCGTGCTGTGCTGGTGGTACTCGCTGCGCACCGGTCGGCGCATGGATCGCGAGAAGCGGCAGCGCTACGAGGCTGAGCTCGAGTGGGATCGGCAGCACGGCCTGAGCTGACAGGCTCCG
>NZ_JALXVH010000008.1 GCF_025149945.1 Kocuria sp. p3-SID1428
CCCCGGCGCCCGGGCCGATGGCTATCCTGGGGGACTGTGACCACTGATCAGACGCGCGAGAACGCAGCCAGCCCCGCACCCGATGCCCCGTCCGCCGCGGCCGAGGCCGCCCGCCCCGACGAGCAGCGGCAGTTCCGCATGGACAAGCGCGCCGCGCTGGTCGATTCCGGCCGCCAGGCCTACCCGGTCGAGGTCCCGCGCACCCATACGCTGTCGCAGGTCCGCGACGGCTGGGAGCACCTGGAGACCGGCGAGGAGACGGAGGACGTCGTCTCCGTGACCGGGCGCGTGGTGTTCGTGCGCAACACCGGCAAGCTGTGCTTCGCCGCCCTCCAGGACGGCGACGGCGTCCAGCTGCAGCTCATGCTCTCCAAGGCGGTCGTGGGCGAGGAGTCGCTGGCCGAGTGGAAGTCCCTGGTGGACCTGGGCGACTTCGTGGCCGCCACCGGCACCGTGATCCGCTCCCGCCGCGGCGAGCTCTCCGTCATGGTGACCTCCTGGCAGATGGCCTCCAAGGCCCTGCGGCCGCTGCCCAATCTCTACGAGGGATCCGAGCTCAGCGAGGAGACCCGCGTCCGGCAGCGCTACCTGGACCTGCTCGTGCGCCAGGAGGCGCGCGACGTGGTCCGCAAGCGGGCCGCGATCATCTCCGCGGTGCGCCGCACGCTCGAGGACGAGGGCTACATCGAGATCGAGACCCCCGTGCTGCAGCTCGTGCACGGCGGCGCCACGGCCCGTCCGTTCGCCACGCACCTCAACGCGTTCGATCAGGACATGACCCTGCGCATCGCCACGGAGCTCTACCTCAAGCGCGCCGTCGTGGGCGGGGTGGAGCGGGTCTTCGAGATCGGGCGGGTGTTCCGCAACGAGGGCGTGGACTCCACGCACTCCCCGGAGTTCACCACCCTGGAGGTCTACGAGGCCTGGGGCGATCAGTTCTCGCAGGCCGAGCTCATGCAGCGCATGATCGTGGCCGCCGCCGACGCCCTGGGGATCGACGGTCCGCTGCGCACCGCCAAGGGCGAGATCGACCTGCGCGGCGAGTGGCCGTGGCTGAGCGTCTACCCGGGGCTCTCGGAGGCCGTGGGACAGGAGATCACGCCCGAGACACCCGCCGAGGCGCTGCGGGCGATCGCCGCCGAGCACGACGTCTCGGTGGATCCCGCCTGGGGTGCCGAGAAGCTCGTGATCGAGCTCTTCGGAGAGATCGTGGAGCCCACGCTGATACAGCCCACGTTCGTGTGCGACTACCCGCCGGCGGCCCAGCCGCTGGCCCGGCCGCACCGCGACAAGCCGGACGTCATCGAGGCCTGGGACCTGATCATCGGCGGCATGGAGCGCGGCACCGCGTTCTCCGAGCTGATCGACCCGGTGGTGCAGCGCGAGCGGCTCACCGAGCAGTCTCGCCTGGCCGCGGCCGGCGACGACGAGGCCATGCAGCTCGATGAGGACTTCCTGCGCGCCCTCGAGCACGGCGCCCCGCCCATGGGCGGACTGGGGCTGGGCCTGGACCGTCTGATCATGCTCTTCACGGATCTGGGCATCCGCGACACGATCCTGTTCCCCTTGATGAAGCCCGAGAAGGACTGATCCGCCATGGGCGAATACATCGCTGTGCTCCTGCCCTCGATCGGGGTGGGGCTGATCTTCTGGTTCACCATGCGGGCCCTGTTCCGGGCCGATCGCGGTGAGCGCCGTGCGCAGGAGGCCGTGAATCGCGATCAGGCCGATGCCGAGAAGTGGTATCAGGATCTGAAGGCGCGGGAATCCGGCGGACGCGGTTCCGCCCGGAGCGGATCCGATGAACATCAGGATGCACCGCGCAGTTGATTCTTCTCCGATTCCCCGGCTTCTCCGAGCCGGGGAATTGCTTTCAGCGGCATCCGATATCTATAGTTGCGGGCAATAGGGGATCCTGAGTGCGCAATTCGTTGTGATCGGGCCCGGAATCGGCTCCGCGGATCTCCTGACCGCACGAGCACATCGAATCGATGATGAAGGAGCTCCACACATGGCGCAGACCGTGAAGATCATTCTCGAGGACGACCTGGACGGCGGCCCCGCGGACGAGACCGTCCGCTTCGGCCTGGACGGCACGCAGTACGAGATCGACCTCTCCTCCGCCAACGCGGACAAGCTGCGCGCGGCCATCCGCCCGTACGTGGGCAAGGCCCGCCGGGCTCAGGCCAAGCAGGCCGGCCGCCCCGCTGCGAAGTCCTCGGGCACCCGCGCCAATCCGGACACCCCCAAGATCCGTGCCTGGGCGAAGGAGAACAACTACAACGTCTCCGATCGCGGCCGCATCCACCAGGAGGTCCAGGACGCGTACTACGCCGCTCACAAGTGAGCGCGCGCGGCCTGAGGGATTCATCACCGAATCGATAATCTCAGGTCGCTTCGGAAACGAACTCGTGGTGGATGCCCGCAGGTATTCGATCTGAGATTGCCGTTCCATCGCTGTGCGAATCCCCGCTCGTCCTTCCGGACGTGCGGGGATTCCTCATTCGGGGACCGCCGTGCCCAGAGCGGCGCTGCCCCCGGCCGCCTCTCAGAAGGCTCCTGCGGGAGGCGGTGCGGGGCCGTCTCGCCGGTGGCGAACAATGGCGGCGAGACCCTCCGGGGTGCGTAGCATCGATGCCAAACATCGACTGAGGAGTATCCATGTTCGAACGCTTCACCGATCGGGCCCGACGGGTCGTGGTCCTGGCCCAGGAGGAGGCCAGGATGCTCAACCACAACTACATCGGCACCGAGCACCTGCTGCTGGGCCTCATCCACGAGAACGAGGGCGTGGCCGCCAAGGCCCTGGACTCGCTGGGCATCACCCTCAACGGGGCCCGCGAGCAGGTCCAGGACATCATCGGCCCGGGTCAGCAGGCCCCCTCCGGGCACATCCCCTTCACGCCGCGGGCCAAGAAGGTCCTGGAGCTCTCCCTGCGCGAGGCGCTGCAGCTCGGGCACAACTACATCGGCACCGAGCACATCCTGCTGGGCATCATCCGCGCAGGCGAGGGCGTGGCCGCCCAGGTGCTCACCAAGCTCGGCACCGAGCCGCAGAAGGTCCGCTCGACCGTCCTGGACCTGATCTCGGGCTACCAGTCCGGCGGCGAGGAGAAGGAGACCGCGGGCGCAGGCGCTCGCACCTCCGGCGAGGGCACCCCCGCGGGCTCGGCTGTGCTCGACCAGTTCGGGCGCAACCTGACGGCAGCGGCCCGCGAGAGCCAGCTCGACCCCGTGATCGGGCGCGCCCGCGAGATGGAGCGCGTCATGCAGGTCCTGTCGCGGCGCACCAAGAACAACCCGGTGCTGATCGGCGAGCCGGGCGTCGGCAAGACCGCCGTGGTCGAGGGCCTGGCCCAGGCCATCGTGCGCGGCGACGTCCCGGAGACGCTCAAGGACAAGCACCTCTACACGCTGGACCTCGGCTCGCTCGTGGCCGGCTCTCGCTACCGCGGCGATTTCGAGGAGCGCCTCAAGAAGGTGCTCAAGGAGATCAAGTCCCGCGGCGACATCATCCTGTTCATCGACGAGATCCACACGCTCGTCGGCGCGGGTGCCGCAGAGGGCGCGATCGACGCCGCCTCGATCCTCAAGCCCATGCTGGCCCGCGGCGAGCTGCAGACCATCGGCGCCACCACGCTGGATGAGTACCGCAAGCACATCGAGAAGGACGCAGCGCTCGAGCGCCGCTTCCAGCCGATCCAGGTCGACGAGCCCTCCGAGGCGCACTCGATCGAGATCCTCAAGGGCCTGCGCGACAAGTACGAGGCGCACCACCGCGTGTCGATCTCGGACGAGGCCCTCGAGGCCGCCGTGCACCAGTCGGCCCGCTACATCTCGGACCGCTTCCTGCCGGACAAGGCGATCGACCTGATCGACGAGGCCGGTGCCCGCCTGCGCATCAAGCGCATGACGGCCCCGCCGGAGATCAAGGAGCTCGACGAGCGCATCGCCAAGGTCAAGCAGGCCAAGGAGGATGCGATCGAGGGCCAGGACTACGAGAAGGCCGCCTCGCTGCGCGATCAGGAGCAGAAGCTGCTGTCCGAGCGCGATGACAAGGACACCGCCTGGCGCGAGGGCGGCGACCAGGTGGCCGAGGTCACCCCGGAGGTCATCTCGGACGTGCTCTCCGCGGCCACGGGCGTGCCGCTGTACCGCCTGACCGACGAGGAGTCCGGCCGCCTCATCCGCATGGAGGAGGAGCTGCACAAGCGCGTCGTGGGCCAGGAGGAGGCCATCACGGCTCTCTCCCGCTCCATCCGACGCACGCGTGCGGGCCTCAAGGACCCCAAGCGCCCCGGCGGGTCGTTCATCTTCGCCGGCCCCACGGGCGTCGGCAAGACGGAGCTGGCCAAGTCGCTGGCGGAGTTCCTGTTCGGCGATGAGGACTCCCTCATCACGCTGGACATGTCCGAGTACCAGGAGAAGCACACGGTCTCGCGGCTGTTCGGTGCCCCTCCCGGCTACGTCGGCTTCGAGGAGGGCGGCCAGCTGACCGAGAAGGTCCGCCGCAAGCCGTTCTCCGTCGTGCTCTTCGACGAGGTCGAGAAGGCGCACCAGGACCTGTTCAACTCGCTGCTGCAGATCCTCGAGGACGGTCGACTGACCGACTCGCAGGGCCGCGTGGTGGACTTCAAGAACACCGTGATCATCATGACCACGAACCTGGGCACCAAGGACATCTCGCGCAGCGTCCCCATGGGCTTCCAGGCGGGCAACGACTCGACCACGAACTACGAGCGCATGCAGCAGCGCGTCAACGACGAGCTCAAGGAGCACTTCCGCCCCGAGTTCCTCAACCGCGTGGACGAGATCGTCGTGTTCCCGCAGCTGGAGGAGAAGGAGATCGTCCAGATCGTCGATCTGTTCGTCGCCCGTCTCCAGGAGCGCCTGCGCGAGCAGGACATGTCGATCGTGGTCTCGGACGCCGCCAAGAAGGTGCTGGCCAAGCGGGGCTACGACCCAACCATGGGCGCCCGTCCGCTGCGCCGCACGATCCAGCGCGAGATCGAGGACACGCTTTCGGAGAAGATCCTCTTCGGCGACATCAAGGAGGGCGAGCGCGTCTCCGTGGATGTGGACGGAGACGGCGACGACGCCAAGCTGACGTTCTCGTCGGTGGCCATGTCGGAGCTGCCGGACACGGAGTTCTCCGACGACGACCAGGACGGCTCCGCTCAGGATCCGGATCTGGTGCCCGGTGAGGTGCCGTCCGGGACCAACGTCCCGCACAGCACCGACGGCGACACCGGATCGGCCGGCGCCGAGGCTCCCGAGCCCGGCCACGGCCCGGAGTCGGGTCCGACCACGGCCTGATCCTCCGGCACGGGGCCGATCCGCTGCGGCACCTGTCATCGACGCCCTCTCCGAGCTCAGCTCGGGGAGGGCGTCGTCGTCTGCGCTCTCCGGGCTCGGCCGGGGCCCCGGCGAGGGCGAGGGTCGCGGGCGGTCGTACACTTTCCGGATGACTCTCGAGCTGCGCCTGCGCCCTGCCACCACGGGCGACGTCCACGCGATCAAGGCCCTCGTGGGTCCGCTGGCGCAGGAGGGCGTGCTGGTGATCAAGGAGACCGTCGCGTACTACGAGGGCATCCAGGAGTTCCTCATCGCCGAGCTCGTGGACGACGACCCCTCCGGCGCCGGCCTGGTCGACGAGTCCGGGATCGCCTACGGGCAGCCGTCGCCCAGCGGGACCTCGGCCCGGATCGTGGGCTGCGGGGCCCTGCACGTGATGTGGCAGGACCTCGCCGAGATCCGCACCCTGGCCGCCGACCCGCGGGTGCGTGGGCAGGGCGTGGGGTGGCGGCTCGTGGAGGCACTGCTGGAGCGGGCGCGCAGGCTGGGGGTGGACCGGGTCTTCTGCCTGACCTTCGAGGTGGAGTTCTTCCAGCGCCAGGGCTTCCGGGTCATGGCCGATCAGCGCCCGATCGACCCGGACGTCTTCGCGGAGCTGCTGCGCTCCCATGACGAGGGCGTGGCCGAGTTCCTGGACCTCGCCCGGGTGAAGCCCAACACGCTGGGCAACACCCGGATGATCCTCACGCTCTGACGGGGACCGCGCAGACCGGTCGGGATCAGCCGGGCAGAGCGATCCTGTCGCCGCGGCGGTGGGCCAAGCCATCGGAGACCAGGCCGTCGACCGCGCGCTGTCGCTGCTCGACGGGGGATTCCAGTGTCAGCAGGGCCTCGAGGGGGCGGGCCAGATCCGCACTCGCGCCGCGCGGCAGGGTGACCTGCTGGTCCCGCGTCAGCCAGCTCTCCGGGACCGGCTGATCCGCGGCGCGCAGCACCGCCATGACCGCGCCGCGCACCTGCCGGTCGGTGCCCTTCCAGGACTGTCCCCGCGGGGCCTCCTCCGGCTCCGGGCGACCGGCTGCGATCCAGGCGCAGAGATCCTGCACGGGGCACTGGTCGCAGCGCGGAGACCGAGCCGTGCAGATCAGGGCGCCGAGCTCCATCACGGACTGGTTCCACACCACCGAGGCCGCGCGCTGCTCGGGCAGCAGCGAGCGCGCCAGACGGGTCTCGGCTGCCGTCAGGGACCGGCTCGGCAGCCCCTTGCCGGAGAAGAGGCGAGCGTGCACGCGTCGGATGTTGGTGTCGATCACGCACTGGCGCTCGCCGAAGGCGAAGGCCGAGACCGCCGCGGCCGTGTAGGCCCCGATGCCCGGCAGCGCCAGCAGCTGGTCGTGCTCGCGCGGCACGCGGCCGCCGTGGTCCGCGACGATCGCCTGTGCGGCGGCCTGCAGCCGCAGGGCCCGTCGGGGATAGCCCAGGCGGTCCCAGGCGCGCAGGACGTCGGCGGTCGGGGCCTCGGCAAGGTCGGCGGGGGAGGGCCAGCGCCGCATCCAGTCGAGCCAGCGGGGCAGCACGCGCACCACGGGAGTCTGCTGGAGCATGATCTCCGAGACCAGCACGCCCCAGGCGGTGCGCTCGGGGCAGCGCCAGGGGAGGTCGCGGCCGTCGCTGGCGTACCAGGCGGCGATCCGGTCGCGGATCTGCGCGAGTCGCTGAGCATCCTGAGGTGAGGGATCGGCGATGTGCGGGCTGGGCATCGCGCCACTGTAGCCTGGAGGCCATGGCACGGGACGACGCGGATGACGGGCGCAGGGACGCCCCCTGGGACTTCGATCTGCCGGATCTCGGAGCCTCCACGACCCCCGAGCATCACCGGCGCCGCCGCCGTGCCGAGCAGCAGGAGGCGCCGCAGACCCCGTCCGAGGAACGATCGCAGCCCCGGACGCGCTCGAGCTCCGAGCCCGCGACGCGGTTTTCGCCGCAGCGCACGGGTCGCAGACGGTCCTCCGAGGACCCGCTGGATTTCGAGGGCCTCGACGACGACCCCATCGATCAGGACGACCACGACCTGATCCCGCACTCCGCCGAGGAGCTGTCCACGGTGGGCCCGGGCCCGCGCGGTCCCCAGCTGCCGGACGACGATGACGTCCCCGACGACTTCGGGGCCCCTCAGCCGTACTCCTCTGCTCCGCGCAGCTCAGCCGGTGCAGGGTCCCGCGACGGGGCTGCTTCGTCTTCTTCCGGTGCGCGCTCCTCGCGCGCAGCCTCCGCACCGGAGGACGACCTGCTGCCTGCTTGGGCCACCGGCAAGCCTGCGCGACGGCGCCCGGGCCGCGCCGCCGGGGCGGCTTCATCGAGGGAGCAGGCCGCTCCCGGCGATGCGCTTGAGCACCAGCGCCGAGCCCAGAGCGGTCGTGTCGAGGAGCTGAGCGGTGGGGACCTGGACCGTGAGGAGCGGCGCGGCTCAGCGGGACGTCGTCACGGCCAGCCCGCAGGCGGTGCGCGCCCTGACCGCAGGCGGCACGACGACCACGATCGCGACGCCTGGGGCGACGAGCACGGCTATCCCGAGGACTGGGACGACGAGCGCGGATATGCCGAGGACTGGGACGACCAGGACTGGGCGGAGGCACCGGAGGCTCGGCAGCCGCGGTGGCGCAGCTGGATCGGTGATCCGCAGCGGCTGACCCGCCTGCTGGTCCCGGCGGCTGTGGTGCTGCTGCTGATCGCGGTGGGCATCTGGTCGGTGAACGCGCTCACCGGCGGCTCGGAGACGGCCGATGACCCCGAGGCGGTGGCCACCGAGGCGGCGCAGTCGGAGGATCCCTTCGACGGCTTCTCCGCGCGCCCGCAGGACGAGACCACCGACGGCGCCAGCGGCCCGGCCGCACAGGCCTGCGGCGATGCCCTGAAGATCACGGGGTCCACGGACCACAAGACCTATGCCGAGGACGCGGACCCGATCCTGATCATGACCATCGAGAACACGGGCGAGGACCCCTGCATGGTCAATGCCGGCACCGCGCGCATGGACTACACGGTCACCTCCGGCTCAGACACGGTCTTCGACTCGAAGCACTGCCAGATCGACGGCCAGGACCGTCCGATCGAGCTCGAGGCCGGGGGCAAGGAGAGCGCCCGGATGCAGTGGAACCGCCAGCGCTCGGCGGAAGGGTGCGCCGAGGATCTCGAGGACGCCGCGGCCGGAGGCTATGAGCTGGAGGTCTCGCTGGGCGAGGACTCCGCGGAGCCGGTCGAGTTCACCCTGAAGTGAGACAGGTCAGGACGGCGGGAAGAAGTGAGACAGGTCAGGACGGCGGGAAGAAGATCTGCAGGGCCTCCACCAGGCTGGTGACCTCGCGGACGCGGAAGCCGTCCGGGATGCTGCTGAGCCCCTGCGGGCTGGCCGGGACCACGGCGTGGGTGAAGCCCAGCCTGGCGACTTCCCGGATGCGCTGCTCGATCCCCGGAACGGGCCGGACCTCTCCGGCCAGGCCGACCTCGCCGAAGCACACGAGGCGCTGGGGCAGGGGCTTGTCCTGTGCGGCCGAGGCCAGTGCCAGCGCGGTGGCCAGGTCCGCGGCGGGCTCGCCGAGGCGCACACCGCCCACGGTCGAGACATAGGCGTCCATGGAGGCCAGTCCCACACCCGCTCGGCGCTGCAGGACGGCCAGCAGCATGGCCACCCGCGAGCTGTCCAGACCGGAGGTGGCGCGGCGCGGCTGGGCGGTCGAGGACTGGTCCAGCAGCGCCTGGACCTCCGCCAGCAGGGGGCGCCGCCCCTCCATGGTCACGGTGAGGCAGGTCCCGGACACCGGATGCGCGGTGCGCGAGACGAACAGCCCGGAGGGATCCGAGACCGAGCGGATGCCGCTGTCCACGAGCTCGAAGCAGCCGACGTCGTCGGTGGGGCCGTAGCGGTTCTTGACCGCGCGCAGCAGCCGGATGCTCGAGTGCTTCTGGCCCTCGAACTGGCAGACCACGTCCACCAGGTGCTCGAGCAGCCGGGGTCCGGCGATGGTCCCCTCCTTGGTCACGTGCCCCACGAGCAGCACGGTCATGCCCCGCGACTTGGCCGCGGCGATCAGGGAGGCGGCCACCTCCCGCACCTGGGTCACGCCGCCGGCGGAGCCGTCGACCTCGGCGCTGGCCAGGGTCTGGACGGAGTCCACGACCAGGACCTCCGGCGATAGTGCCTCCACCTGTCCCAGTGCGGTGGACAGATCCGTCTCCGAGGTGAGGTAGAGGGAATCGGCCAGCGCGCCCACTCGGTCGGCGCGCAGCTTCACCTGGGCCGCGGATTCCTCTCCCGTGATGTACAGGACCGAGCGCGGACCGCGCGGTGCGGTGCCCTGGGCCACGCGAGCCGCGACATCCAGCAGGAGGGTGGACTTGCCGACGCCGGGCTCACCGGCCAGCAGGATCACCGCGCCGGGCACGAGCCCGCCGCCCAGGACGCGATCGAGCTCTCCGACGCCGGTGGGGACGCTGGTGGCCTGGGTGGCATCCACCTGGGCGATGGGCTTGGCGGGATCGGCGATCGAGCGGGCCGGGGTGGTGCGGGCCTTGTGCTCGCCGACCTCCTCCATGGTCCCCCAGGCCTGGCATTCGGCGCAGCGGCCCACCCACTTGACGGTGCTCCACCCGCATTCCGTGCAGCGGTATCCCGAGGAGCTGCGCTTGGACCTGGTGCTCATGCCGTCGACCTCATGGCTCACACGCTAGGAACCGGGTCCGACAGCACAGCGGGTGCTCACATGCGGTCCCAGTCGTCGAGGGCCGGCAGGTGGGCGATGGCGTCCTCGTGGTCCATGTTGGTGGCCTCGAGGAGGTCCACCGCCAGCGGCCGCATGAGCAGCACAAGGGTCTGGCCCTCGAGGGTCTGCACGCCCATGTCCTGGGGGTTCAGGCGCTCGGCCACGGTGATCAGCTCGTTGCGCGCCTGGCGCAGGAACGATTCGCGCGACTCCCGCTGAGGGACGGCCAGGGCGCGGCCCACCGTGTCGGTCGAATCCGCCATGTCCCTCAGGCATTCGGAGATCGACTCGATGGCAGCCGGTGCCAGGGTGACGTGGTTGATGACCCCGGCCACCCGGCGCACCAGCACCCGGCTGTCGCGCGCGGCCAGGTCCAGGTAGTGCGCCGAGATCGCGATCTGCTCGATCTCCGAGCGGTGGCGCCGATGCACGGGCGCTGCCGCGGCGATCTCCTGGGAGGCCTGCAGCGCGGTCTTCACGGAATCGATCTCGGACTGGGTGCGCCGGGCGCGCACCAGGCAGTGCCATGCGGCCGTGGAGTCGTCCTCGGTGATGGCCTGGGCGGCCTCGCGCAGCACGGCGGAGAGCTCATCGGTCAGCCGGCGCACGTGCACACGCGGCTGGCGGCGGGGGTCTGAGGGGACCAGGTAGGCCATGAGCAGGGCGAAGACCCCGCCCACCATGGCATCGGTCGAGCGGGCGAACGCGCCGTCGGACGACGGCGGCAGCATGACGACCAGCAGCGACTGCAGGGCCATCTGCGTGGTGAACAGGACGCCGCTGTCCAGGAACCGGGCCAGCAGGATGGACACCAGCATGACGACGCCGCCCTGCCACGTTCCGACGCCGATGAAGTGGATCAGCACCTCGGCCAGCGCGATGCCGAGCGTGCAGCCGATGGCGACCTCGAGCACGCGCCGGTAGCGCTGCCCGCCCTTGGAGAAGCCGAGGGCCACGGTGGCCGCCGTGGCCGCGAAGATCGGCCCCGTGTGCCCGAGCACGTTCTCGGCGAAGACGAAGGCGCCGATCGCGGCGACCGTGAGCTGCAGGGCCTGCAGGATGTCGCCGCGCAGGCGAGCCCCGCCGGCGCGGGCGCGCTCGCTGAACTCCCTGCCGGCGCGGTGCACCAGCCCGGGACTCTGCTCGGCTTCGCTCATGCGAGCCATCCTAGGTGCATCTGGCCCCCTCGCCGGTGGCACCGAGGGTGCCTCGATGCTGGCCGCTCGGGAGCTTGCGGTCCGCATGACGACGCTCACGCCATCAAAAAATATGTGCTCAGCAATACATAAAGACCGCCGAAGGGTCGGGGAAGTTCACCTTCCGTTCACGGCCTGAGCGGAGTCCGGCTACGTGCCGATCCTAGAGTCGGTGAGCGTTGGGTGGGCTTGGCCGGGAATTCGGGGCCTTCGTCCAGCGCCGCCGGACCTCACCGGCACGTCAGCTTCAGCAGAACCACAGGAACAGGGGCACCACGTGAAGGCTTCTCGCATCGGCCAGAGCGCCGCGATTCTCTCCATCGGCGCTATCGCACTGACCGCTTGCGGCGGCGGCGGCGGCACGACCACGCTGCAGGGCGCGGGCGCGTCCTCGCAGGAGGCGGCCATGAACGCCTGGTCGGATGGCGCCGGCGAGCTGGATCCGGCCGTCGAGGTCCGCTACTCGCCGGATGGCTCCGGCGCCGGCCGCGAGGCCTTCCTGGCCGGCGGCGCGAGCTTCGCCGGCTCGGATGCCGCCATGGACGAGGAGGAGTTCGAGTCCTCCAAGGAGCAGTGCGGCGACAAGGGCGCGTTCAACGTCCCCGCCTACATCTCCCCGATCGCCGTCGGCTTCAACCTCGAGGGCGTCGACACCCTCAACATGGATGCCGGCACCATCGCCCAGGTCTTCTCCGGCGAGATCACCACCTGGAACGACCCGGCCATCGCCGAGCAGAACCCGGATGCCGACCTGCCGGACACGAACATCACCGTCGTGCACCGCTCGGATGAGTCCGGCACCACCGAGAACTTCACCGACTACCTCCATGCCGCTGCACCGGATGCCTGGGCGGATGAGGAGTCCGAGTCCTGGCCGATCTCCGGCCAGGAGAATGCCCAGGGCACCTCCGGCGTGGTCTCCACCGCTTCTGACACGGAGGGTGCGATCACCTACGCCGACGCCTCCGCCATCGGCGACCTGGGCACCGTGGCCGTGGGCGTGGGCGAGAACTACGTCGAGTACAGCCCCGAGGCCGCCGCCGCGGCTGTCGATGCCTCCCAGCGGGTCGAGGGCGGTGCCGAGAACGACATGGCGCTCGAGCTGGACCGCAAGACCGAGGCTGACGGCGCCTACCCGATCATCCTGGTCTCGTACCACATCTACTGCAACGAGTACCAGGACCAGGACACCGCCGACGCGGCCAAGGCCTTCGGCCAGTACGTGGTCTCGGAGGAGGGCCAGCAGGCCGCTGCCGATGCTGCGCACTCCGCTCCGCTGAGCGAGTCCATGCGCCAGGAGGCGAACGACTCGATCGACCAGATCGCCGCCAGCGAGTGATCCGCGGCGCGCAGGCCGCTTCATGCGGTCTGCGCGCCCCTGCGACGGGCCCGCCCGGGCCGCCCTGAGGAGAGATCCCGGAGCACGGGGCGGGCCCGTCGCTGTGGCCGCTGGCCGCAACCACGAGCGGCCCGACGGACCGCCGATGACAGCATCTACACCCGAAGGGGTCGACCATGTCCACCAATGTCTCTGAGAAGAGGCCGCCGGAGCAGAAGCCGGAGGGCTCTCGGACCTTCGCCTCCGGCTCGAAGGGCGGCCGATTCGGCGATCAGCTCTTCTCCGGGCTGAGCCTGGCCGCGGGCATCCTGATCTTCGTGATCCTGCTGGCGGTCTTCAGCTTCCTCGGCTGGGAGTCCGCTGACATCCTGACGATCCCGGGATCCGCCATCACCGGCGGCGAGGGGTTCTTCGGCTACGTCTACCCGATCGTCCTGGGCACCCTGATGGCGGCGGTGATCGCACTGCTGATCGCCACCCCGCTGGGGATCCTCGTGGCCCTCTACATCTCGCACTTCGCTCCGTCCAAGGTCGCCAAGCCTGTCGGCTACGTGATCGACCTGCTCGCAGCCATCCCCTCGGTCGTCTACGGCGCCTGGGGCATGACGGTTCTGGCGCCGGCCCTGGTGCCGTTCTACAACTGGCTCGCCGAGAACTTCGGGTGGATCCCGCTCTTCGAGGGGCCCGCATCGAACACGGGCCGCACCATGCTCACCGCGGGCATCGTTCTGGCGATCATGATCCTGCCGATCATCACTGCCATGTCCCGTGAGCTGTTCGTCCAGACGCCCAAGCTGCACGAGGAGGCCTCGCTGGCCCTCGGCGCCACGCGTCTGGAGATGATCGGCCAGGCCGTCTTGCCCTTCGCCCGGGCAGGCATCATCTCCTCGGTCATGCTGGCCCTGGGCCGCGCTCTGGGCGAGACCATGGCCGTGGCCCTGGTGCTCTCCACCGGCGGCCTGCAGTGGTCGCTGATCCGCACCGGCAACAACACCATCGCCGCGGAAATCGCGCTGAACTACCCGGAGGCCTTCGGCAACCGGTTCACCGAGCTCATCGCCGCCGGCTTCGTGCTCTTCATCATCACCCTGATCGTGAATCTCGCAGCACGTGCGATCACCGCCCGCTACAAGGAATTCTCGGGGGCCAACTGATGTCGACCAACACCACTGAGCAGCACTCCGAGGTCCGGAGCTCCAAGAATCAGAACTCGCTCACGTCCGGCCAGCGCCCTACGTGGCTGATCCCAGCCATCCTCATCGCCGCGATCATCGTCGGTGCCGCCCTGGCCGCCGTCGTGAGCTTCAGCGTGGCCCTGTGGGCCTTGTTCGCGGCCGTGATCTTCCTGATCGCCGCGCCGATCGCCGTCACCTCGATCGAGGGCCCCCGCCAGGGCAAGAACGCCGCACTGACCTACCTGGTCTATGGCGCCTTCATCCTGGCGGTCATCCCGCTGATCTCGGTCATCTGGACGGTCCTCTTCCGAGGCATCCCCACGCTGTCGCCGGAGCTGCTGACCACCACCATGTCCAGCGTGACCGCCATCGACGACCAGCAGAGCGTCGAGAACGGCACCGGTGTGGAGGGCGGCATCCTGCACGCCATCGTGGGCAGCGTGGTCGTGACCCTGTGCGCCACCATCATCTCGGTGCCGATCGGCCTGCTGACGGCCATCTACCTGGTCGAGTATTCCAACGGCAACGCACTGTCGAGGGTCATCACCTTCCTCGTGGACGTCATGACCGGCATCCCGTCGATCGTCGCCGGCCTGTTCGCCTCGGCCCTGTTCACGATCATCCTGGGCCAGCAGGGCGTGCGCATGGGCATCGTCGGCGCGGTGGCGCTGACCGTGCTGATGATCCCCACCGTGGTGAAGTCCACGGAGGAGATGCTGAAGGTCGTGCCCAATGAGCTGAGAGAAGCCTCATATGCCCTCGGCGTGCGCAAGTGGCGTACGATTCTGAAGGTGGTCATTCCCACCGCGATCTCGGGCATCGCTGCCGGCGTCACGCTGGCCATCGCCCGAGTGATCGGTGAAACGGCGCCGCTGATGGTGACGATCGGCTTCCTGGACTCCATGAACTGGAACCCGTTCGACGACTGGATGTCCTCGCTGCCGACCTTCATCTATCAGCAGCTGATGCGACCGATCTCTCCGACCACTCCGGAACCGTCCACTGATCGCGCCTGGGCCGCCGCGCTCGTGCTGATCCTGTTCGTCATGCTGCTGAACCTGGTCGCGCGACTGATCGCCAGTGCCTTCGCGCCCAAGACCGCCGGCCGCTGAACCCTCCGACGACTGAGAAAGAAGCTCTGAACCACATGTCGAAGCGAATCGACGTCGAGAACCTCGATGTCTACTACGGAGATTTCCGCGCCGTCGAGGGCGTGAACATCGATATCGACCCCAACACGGTCACGGCATTCATCGGCCCGTCGGGCTGCGGCAAGTCCACGGTGCTGCGCTCCCTGAACCGCATGCACGAGGTCATCCCTGGTGCGTACACCACCGGCAAGGTCATGATCGACGGCGAGGACGTCTACGGTCGCGGCGTGGACCCGGTGACGGTCCGATCCACGATCGGCATGGTGTTCCAGCGCCCCAACCCGTTCCCCACCATGTCCATCCGCGACAACGTGCTGGCCGGTGTGAAGCTGAACAACAAGGCCATCTCCAAGAAGGACGCCGACGAGCTCGTGGAGTCCTCCCTGCGCGGCTCCAACCTCTGGAACGAGGTCAAGGACCGTTTGGACCGCCCGGGCTCGGGCCTGTCCGGCGGCCAGCAGCAGCGTCTGTGCATCGCTCGCGCGATTGCCGTGAAGCCCGAGATCATCCTCATGGACGAGCCCTGCTCGGCCCTGGACCCGATCTCGACCATCGCGATCGAGGACCTGATCCACGATCTCAAGAAGGACTTCACGGTCGTGATCGTGACCCACAACATGCAGCAGGCCCAGCGCGTGGCCGACCGCACCGCGTTCTTCAACCTCGAGGCCACCGGCAAGCCCGGCAAGCTCGTGGAGTACAACGACACCACGAACATCTTCCAGAACCCGCAGCAGCAGGCCACCGAGGACTACGTCTCCGGTCGCTTCGGCTGATCGGCAGGGCCTGCCCGCGCAGGCTTTTCAGCGGCACTCAGCGCCCCCGCTCGGATGGATCCGAGCGGGGGCGCTGTCGTGCTCGGGCGGCGTGCCCGGGAGCAGATCGAGCGGTCCCGCGGCGTGCGTCGGGGGCAGGAAGCGCAGCGGCGACAGCCGGGGAAGGCAGGGGGTCCTTCAGAGGCTCAGCAGCGGGGAAGCTGCAGCGACCAGCACCGCGCTGGCCGCGGCGCACATGGGGATCGTGACGATCCAGCAGCCGATGACCTGGACGACGACCACGTGGTGCGTCGAGCGGAAGCGCTGGTTCACGCCCGCGCCGAGCACGGCGGCGGTGGTCGTCTGCGACGTGGACATCTGCAGGTCCGATCCTAGGGCGACGGGCAGCAGCAGGGCGCCGGCCACGGCCTGAGCGGTGGCACCGCGCACGGCATCGGGGCGGACCATGCGGGAGGAGATCGTGCGGGCGATCTGCCAGGCGCCCAGCAGGCTTCCGCCGGCCAGGCAGACCGCGACGATCGCGGCGATCGCACCGGACGTCTCGGGTCCCTCCATGGAAGACATCCCCGACAGCCCCACGACGGCGGTGAGCAGGGCGATCATGCGCGGTCCGTGGATCACACCGTGGCCGAGATTCACCGCTGAGGCGCCGATGGCCAGGGCCACACGTGCCCCCAGGGTGACCTGGTCGGCTTCGAAGCGGCTGGCCAGGTGCACCACGGGGATCAGCAGAGCCCAGGCCAGGGCGAAGGCCAGCAGCGGGCCCACGAGCATGGGCAGCAGCATCAGGCCCAGTGGCCATTCGGCGCGCGGGGGAGAGCTGGCCAGACCCAGGGCCGCGGCGGTCAGGGAGGCTGCGACCAGCGAGCTCGTCAGCGTGGCCCCCATGGAGGCGGGCAGGCCGCGCCGCCAGGTCATCAGGGCCCAGCCGATGCTCACGATGAGCGAGCAGGCGAGCACCAGCAGACCTGTGCGCGGGTCGGGGAGCAGGGTCTGCAGATGCTCCGTGACTTGCTGCAGAGGCACCAGCAGCACTGCCAGCCCCACCCCGAGGACATTGAGCGCGGCTGCCGTCACCAGAGCCGTGCGGGCGGTGAGTGCCCGATGGCGCACGGGGACCGCGATCGCGTTGGAGACGTCGTGCCCGGAGCTGATGACGGCGAAGGCCAGAGCCAGGACGAGGACGGCCGCGGTGGCTGCGAGCAGCACGGATCAGGCCTCGGAGATGCTGATGCGCCCGACCTCGTGGGCCAGTGCCGTCATGGAGCGGGCGGCCTCGTGCAGCTGATCGGCCGTCTGCAGGGACTCGAAGGCCTCTGCGGGCTCCAGATCCCGGAACAGGCGCTGGCGGTGCACCAGGTAGGTCCGCTCGGTCTGCTTGCGCAGACGATGCATGTCGAACCAGTACTCGTCGAGCCCCTCGAGGGACTGCAGCCGCAGCATGGCCGTGCGCGAGAGCGAGGCCATGTGGCTGATGCTGGAGAGCTGCTCCGTGGTCTGGGTGCCGTGGGAGAGGCGGTGCGGGTCGGTGGCCAGGGCCTCGACGCACAGCTGGAGGTGCTCGGAGGCCTCCGCCAGGTGGCCGCTGAGGATGTAGATGTCCGAACGGGGCAGGGGCAGGGCGTAGGTGGTGCGCGCCGAGGTCATGGCCCCGAAGTGCAGATCCGCGGTCCGGGTGCCGATGCCGGTGGCCAAGTTCCTCAGCTCGTCCACGTGATCGCCCTCGGCGGGCAGAAGCTCGGAGCAGCAGCGCACGGCCTCCTGCACCTGGTCGCTGAGCTGCGCCAGGGTGTGCAGCACCCCGCTGTCCTCGGGAAAGACACGCAGTGCCATGGAGCCATGCCTTCGGTCACTGGAGGGAGAAGCCCGCAGCGGCATGGCTGCGGGGCCTAGTCGTGGATCGGCCTGTGGCAGGTCGGTGGTCTAGGGGTGCCGGACCGGGAGCGCCTCTCGGCGTGTGGCCGCTCGTAGCGGCTGAATGATGGAGCCCGGGGCTGCCGCGGCCCGGCACCTGCTTCCTATTGTAGGAGCCGCCCCCGGCGATGGGTCAAAGCGGCAGATGGGCCGTCCTCAGTCCAGCGAGCTGGCTCGCCAGGCCCGCGCGGCGGCCTCGAGGTCCTCGGCGGTGCGCTCGAGGCGCTGCGCCCCGGCGATCTCCTGGCGCGCCATCCGCTCGCCGTCCAGCTCGGCGGCCGCCGCCTCGACGGCGAGCTCTCCTGCGGAGGGAGTGCTCGGAACGCGCTCGGGGGTGCGCCGGGTCTCGTCGTCCGAGGCCCAGGGGTCGCCCAGGCGGGTGCGGCCCAGTGCCGTGACGCGGCAGAAGGCGGCGAAGCGCTCCAGGGCGACGTCGAAGTCGCCGTTCCAGGCCCCGGAGAGGATCGCGTCGGCCATGGCGCGGATCTCGGCAGCCCGCGGCGGGTCTGCCACGCCGGCCACCACGGTGGAGACCTGGGCGGTGTCGCGCCCGGCCTCGAACCAGCGGCTCAGCCGCACCGGATCCGCCTGCACGGCCGAGCGCAGGGCGTAGAGCCTCCACAGCGCCCCGGGCAGGCTCACCGGAGGGGCCTCCGACCACAGGGCGGCCAGACCATCGAGTCCCTCGGTGTCCGTGAACTCGACGAGCCGACGCCGGACCTCCGGGTCCTCGTGGCCGCGACCGCGGTGCAGCACGGCCGCGGCCGTGACATGGGCGGCCTCGGCGAGCATGGCCGGATCGACCCCGCCGATCCTCTGATCGAAGAGGGCGGGGTCGAACTTCACCGGGCGGTGGTGATCACGAGCAGACATGCCTCCAGCGTACGACCGCTGCTGCCGGTCGCATCAGGCCGTACGGATCCGATCAGCGCTCAGCCGAAGCCCCGTGCGAGCAGACCAGAGCTCAGTCCTCGACCGGGGTCTCGTTCCAGTGGTCGCCGGGCTCCCAGCCGAGGTTGGCGCACAGGGCGGTCTCCAGGTCCTCCGAGGCGGCCCGGGCCATCGAGCGCCACAGCTCCAGAGCTGCGGCGGGCTCCTCCTGCTCCAGCGCCCGCAGGGCAGGGGCGTCGAGCACGCGCACCACCAGGTCGGTGCCGGCCACGGCCTGCACGCTCAGCCGCTCGTCGCTGACGCCCGAGGAGCGGAAGACGGTGCCCGGGCGCATGCGGCGCACGACCGAGCCGTCCTCGTGGGAGCCGTGCGGGATCATCTCCACGAGGCCCTCGACCACCAGGACCACCGCGGACTCGCCGGGCTCCAGGTCCAGCACGGGCTCGCCCTCGCGGACCCGCAGCTCCTGGGCGCGCGACCAGATCGTCTCGGCGACCTCGTCGTCGGTGTCGCGCAGCAGGTCAGTGGAGCGCGCGGCCTCGATGGTGGACTCGGCGTCCAGATCGGGCATCTCGTCGGAGGCGGTGGCGTCGTCGTCGCGTCGGCGCAGCTGCTCGATCAGCTGATCCTCCACGTGCGCCAGGGCCTCTTCGCGGGTGCCGAAGACCGTGAGGTTCTCCGGCTTGGTGGTGGTCCGGATCTTGCGCGCCGCCGAGATGGCAGGCAGCGAGTCGGTATAGGGGTTGGACGGGCCATCGGTGTCGTCGTCGGGCTCGTCCTTCCAGATGTCCTCCCAGACGGTGTCCCAGGCGTCGTGCCAGTCGCCGGTCCAGGTGTCGCCCACGACCAGCGCGACGTCGCGGCCGGCCTCGCACAGCTCTGTGGCGGTCACGGCGATCAGGTGGCGGCCGAAGCCGGCGATCTGATCGACGTCGGACAGGTCCAGGATCACGGAGCTCGCCGTCTGCGCCGATTGGCGCAGGGCGCGCACGGTCTCCTCGGTGCCGGGGAAGAGCAGGTTGCCTTGGATCTCGATCACGGCGACGTCCGAAGCCAGCTCGCTGAGGGCCCGGCGCGAGTCCTCATCGCGGTGGGTCAGGGAGCGGGCGTCGGCCAGGGAGTGGATGGAGCGCACGGTGCGCTTGGACGGGCGCGGGCCGCGGGCGAAGTGCAGGTCCATGGCCTGGGAGATGCGCTCGCAGGCGGCCGTGCCGCGCACGCTGTTGCCGTGCTGATCCAGCGGCGGGGCGAACGTGGCCACGGCCAGCTGGCCCGGGACCACCGCGATGATGCCGCCGCCCACGCCGGACTTGCCGGGCAGGCCCACGCGCACGAACCACTCGCCGGCATCGTCGTACATTCCGCAGGAGTTCATCACCGACAGCACACGCTCGACCGTGACCGGCTCCATGACGCGCTCGTCGGTGAACGGATTGCGCCCACCGGCGGCCAGGGTGGCGCCCATGATCGCCAGATCCCGGGTGTCGACCATGACGGAGCACTGGGCGAAGTAGTCCTCCAGCGCCTGGGTGGGGTCCTCCTCGATGATCCCGACGGAGCTGAGCATCCAGCCCAGCGCGCGGTTGCGGTCGCCCTCCTTGTGCTCCTGGGAGTAGACGTCGGGATCCATCATCAGCTCGCGCCCGGCGAAGGCCGAGAACAGCTGCCGGACGCGCTCGCGGCGGGCGGTGCCGCGGTGCGGGTCCACGAGCCAGGAGGCGGTGATCGCCCCGGCGTTGATCATGGCGTTGGCAGGGCGGTTGGTCTGCGGATTCAGCGAGATGCGGTTGAAGGACTCGCCGCTGGGCTCCACATCGATCTTGGCATCCACGCCCTCGAAGCCGCGGTCCTCGATCGCCAGCCCGTAGACGAAGGCCTTGGAGATCGACTGGATGGAGAAGCAGTCGCGGCTGTCGCCGGCCTCGTAGATGTGGCCATCGGCCGTGGCGACCACGACCGCCAGCTTCTCCGGATCGGCGTTGGCCAGCGCCGGGATCGACGACGACGGCTCCCCGTCGGTCAGCTCGCGGACCTCATCCAGCACGGCGGCCAGGGCGCCCTCGATGGGCGACGGGCCGAAGAGCTTCTCGGACTCGGACCACTCGGGGCTCGGGCGCTGGGTGTCGGCCCATCCCAGCGGGTCGCCGTTCTCGTCGAGCTGGTAGGCGGTGTCCTGATCGTCCGGATCTTGGGCTGTTCGGTGGCGCTGAGGCGTGTCGTGGGAGGTCACGAAGACGACGGTACCGGGGCTGGCGGCGGATGCCGATTCCTCTGCGGATCTGCCTGCGGGGGCTGGTCTACGATGGTGGGCGTCGCCCGCACATCCGGGCGGCGGTGGGGCCCTTAGCTCAGCTGGCAGAGCAGTGGACTTTTAATCCATGGGTCGTGGGTTCGATCCCCACAGGGCCCACCATTGTGATGTCTCAGTACATGGGAAACACCCCGAACCCTCAGGTTCGGGGTGTTTTTCGTTGTGGCTGGTACTTCCGCGTGGGGTCCAGGGTGAGCTCGCGGAGGATCTCTCCGGTGGCCTTGGCCACGATGGTGATCTCGCGGTCCTCAACGATCAGAACGACGTGGGTTCGGGCGTGGGCTCGGCCGATGCCGATGTGGAAGAGCTGGCCGTCGTAGCGCAGCGTGACTTTGCCCGTGGCATCGATCTTGTCGGTGCGGAACCGGGTCGTGGCCGGTGCCAGGGGCCCTGGGGTGTCCTTCGGTGCGGCGATGTAGGCGGCGTACGGGGTGGTCTTCTTCGCTGAGTGGATCCGCTGAGTGTTGTAGATCTCGCGGAACTGATCGAGCAGGGCCTGCAGGCCCGGCAGGTCTGCTGGTGGGGGCTGGGCTGCCAGCCACTTCTTCAGGGTCTGCTGGAAGCGCTCGACTTTGCCCTGGGTCTGCGGGTGGCCTCCGCGGCAGTCCCGCTTGGATGGTGGACAACGGGGCTTCGTAGACGGCGGGGCCGTCGGCCCACATGCGGGACTTGGTGGTGATCCAGCGGTGGATGCTGGCCGCGATCGCACGCGCCTCAGAGGCCGCTAGTGGCGATCCCGCGCCATTGCTTGTCCAGACTCAACCGCCGTTCGACTCGATCACGCGGCGACCCCGCCCCGCCGCGCCGGCCCGGTGCCGGGCCCGGCAAAGTCGCGCGCGATCGGCGGCAGGGATGCGGTCAGGATCAGGGCGGCGCCGAAGACCAGGGCGCCGAAGCCCATTCCCCAGTAACCCAGCGTGCCCACGATCCCGCCGAGGAAGAACAGGCCCACGAGCACAGTGAGCACCCGCAGCTTCTCCCGGTCACCGCGCACTGGGGCGTCGTCCCGGCTGCGGTAGAGGATGCGGCCGAGCTCCACGGCGATATCGGTCACCATCCCCGTGACGTGGGTGGTTCGCACCGGGAAGTCGCGGATCTTGGTGATCAGGGCGTTCTGCAGGCCCATGGTGAAGCACAGCGGCGCCACGAGCACCAGCTCCGTCTCAGGGCCCTCGAATCGCCCGGCCAGCAGACCGGTCACGAGCATCAGTACGCCCTCCAGTGCCAGGACGTTGGCGTAGCGGCTCGAGAGCCGTCGTCGTCGGCCCCAGGTGAAGACCACGGTGCACATGATCGCCCCGACGATGAATGAGGACACGGCCAGGGCCGCCGCCAGCACCAGGCGCCAGTCGCCGGTCATGAAGTGATCGGCGCCCGAGGCCGTCATCCCGGTCATGTGCGACGTGTAGAGACCCACGGCCACGAAGCCGACGGAGTTCAGAGCCCCGGCGATGACCACCAGCAGGTAGGCCAGGTGCCGGTCGAAGAGCGGGGTTCGGCGGGGGCCGGAGAGTAGCTGGGCGTAGCGGTAGATCTGGCGGGGAGCGCGGGGGAGCATCTCGGTACTATAGGCAGGCGCGTGTGAACGGCGGATGCAACGCAGGTAGGGATCCGCCGGGAGTCCGCTCAGTTCATCAGTCGATTCTCATCTGGGCGCGCACCGGTGCAGGGTGGGGCCGCAGAGCTGCTCAGCGCCGCAGGATCATGGGGGTGTGCGTGATGCCGGCTTCCAGGAAGGGCGCCTCGTCGCGTAGGAGACACGCCCTAGCCGATCAGGCCGCGAGATGAGCACGTGGTGGCTCGCGTTCGGCGGTGACCTCCGTCCAGACGGCACGAGCGGGTTGCCCTGTGGACGTGAGCCGGCGACACCTTGTGTCGGCGGGACTGATAATCCTCGGGTCGTGGGTTCGATCCCCACAGGGCCCACTCCTTGATGTCTCGGTACATCAGGCGTGCTCCAGATTGCGGGGCGATAAGGTCGCCACAGTAACTTTACCCGCGTAGCGTACCGGGCCAGATTGACACCCTCAACGGGATCGAAAACTGATGAATATACGTGGTTTGTTTCGTTGATCGCGAGCGATTGCTTACTCTGTGTGAATTATGGGGCGATGGTCCTCGGTGTCGCCATGTGTTCGATCGTTCGCAAGTGAGAACGGCGCGGAGCTGAAGCCCCGGATCGGGTTCTACTGGGCGTTGGCTGCGGGTTGCGGAACCTAAGCTGGCCACTTCTGCCATACAATGTACGCATGAATGATCAACTGGCCCCATCCGTGTTGGACAAATACAGAATTCGAGATGAGGGAAAGTGTTGGATCTGTGGCGCCCCTGCTACAACTTCTGAGCATAAGTATAAGCATAGTGATTTGCGTCGCATCCGAGGTTCGTCTAAGGAGGACGGTGTTTATCGGGTTGCCAAGGTTGGATATACCGGAGAGTTGCGATCGCTAAAGAAAGGTCATGCAGTCCTCTGGAGCAGGTGCTTGTGTGCGAAATGCAATAATCAGCGAAGTCAACCGTTTGATCGTAGCTACGATCAATTTGTCGACTATATTTCAGTCAACTGGGAAGGGTTGATGAAGGCTCGGCGCCTTAAGTGGCGTCATGTCTACGGGGATGACTTGGGGGCGAAAGCTAAGGACCTATCAAAATACCTAGTCAAGCAATTTGGTTGCATGCTACGAACCGAGAACCTCCCTGTTCCGCCGGAGGCACCTCGATTTTTAAATGGTGGCGATATTGGTGATTTGATGGTTAGCATGTTTGTGGATGATGAATTACTCGACGCTAGAGATCGGGCGATGCATTCGATGGGTGACGATGTTTGGCTCCGGACTTACGTCGGCCTACCCGAGACATCTGCTCTGCATGATGGCAGGAACCTTACTGGTGCTGAGTACCGGCTCCAGCTCGGATATATTCTACTATGTGTTAAATGGGTCAAAGGCGAAAGATTTCCTTCGATTCACGAGCGAGCGACGTTTCGAATTCGGCACCTCGAGGCAGATGGGCGAACTGCTGGATCGGAGGAGAGCGGTTCAGCGTCATGATTCGTGCAGATGGGGACGCGCAGGGACCGCCTGCGCCCGGCCGGCTGTCGGTTGTAGCTGCGCACAATGGGCTTGAACTGATAATCCATGGGTCGTGGGTTCGATCCCCACAGGGCCCACTCATAGAGAACGCTGCTACTTCCCCTAGAATCCGGGGAAGTAGCGGCCTTCTTTAGCCCTGACCCTGGCCCTCTGCCCACGATCTGCCCACAACTGCCGTAGATGCTGCGCGATCCAGAGCTGCCCCCACGGCGTCGAGATCGTCGTCGAAGAGGTCCGCGTACACGTCCAGGGTCATGGCCGCCGAGGCGTGCCCGAGCATCCGCTGCGCCGCCTTGACGTTGGCCCCGGCCGAGATCGCCAGGGACGGTGCCGTGTGCCGAAGGTCGTGCAGGGTCATGTGCTCGAGCTCGGCGCGGCCGAGCGCCGCGGAGTACCAGGAGTGCCCGTCCCCGGAGCGGCGACGCCCGTTCTTGCCGGTAGAGACCGCCTCGGAGAGCTTCGGGCGCCGGATGAAGCCGCCGCTTGGACTCATGAACACCAGGTCGTTTGGCTCCTTGTCGGCGACCTGGTCGCGCAGCTGCGGCGCCAGGAACCAATCCAGCGGGACGGAGCGCTTCTTGTGCGACTTCGGGGAGCCGATCTCGATCTTCGAGCCGATTTCCACCGCATTGCGCTCCACGCTCACGCGCCGCCGCTCAAAGTCGAGGTCGCGGGCGCGAAGGCCGGCCATCTCGCCCCAGCGCAGCCCCGTGTACCCGAGTAGCAGGATCAGCGTGCGGTGCTGCCCTGCCTCATCGGCGAGCGCGTGCAGCTGCTCGTGGGACAGGTAGATGTGCGGCCGCGGTCGCCGCCCTCGCAGAGGTCGGCCTCATCCGAGTTGAGGGAGACAAGATTGCCCTGCTGTAGCTCGAGCAGCACATACCGCCGCCCAGCGTGCGCGAGAACACGGAGAAGTCGAAGCAGCGGATGCGCCGGCACCGCAAGCACAAGAACGGAGACCACTCCGAGCGCCTCCCCGCGAACTGCGACCAGGCCCCACCTACCCGTAAAGCTACGGCCCCTGTTACGCGTAACACTGAGACAGGACAGGACAGGACAAGGCGGGTGTCACCGAGCCGCTCGAAAACGCCGAGCAGGTCAGCCTCTGTCCCGTTGCAGTTCCAGGGGGAAACGTCCCCGAAGTAGGCCAAGAGCAGAACAGCCTCAAGACCCAGCAGCGGTAGACGTACTGCCGAAGGGGAGGCTACGCGAACCGGCCCCTGCCAGGTATCGACCTCTGCACAGAGCACCGCCCCGACCGAGAGGCCGCCGAGGCCGCCCGCGACCGCGAACTGAGGGAGGCGTCATGATCTGGAGCCGCCCCCCCCGGGCGTCCGTGGGACGGACAGCCCCACCGAGGACGAGCGCACCGATCGCGGGCTGTTCGTGCTGCCGGAGATCCGCCCCGGCACCACCCCGGCCCGCCTGGCCGACTCGGCACCGAGGACCAGCCCCGCCCGTGCCCTTACTGCCGGCCCCACCTCAGCCGCGGCCGCCAGGGCTGGCGCGTGAATCCGAAGCTCCTAAGGTCATCGACAAGGCCTTCCTCACCAGCCAGGCAGCCCCGGCACCCAAGGGCCTGACCTCGCTGAAGGATGCCACGGCCGTCGACCTCGAGCTCGAGAACCTGGATTCCTTCTCGGTGGCGCAGTACACCGCCGAGGCCAAGGGCGCGATCATCACCGCGTTCCTCACCTCGCCCGAGGACGCTCTCACGCTGGCGAACCTCAAGGTCTCCGTGGGCTCGAACGAGTCGCTGGTGCAGGGGCAGCGCGTCGTCAACGGTGTGCCCATCATCATCGCTCCCGACCTGCCCGCAGGCACGATCTCCGGCGTCGACGCCAGCCGCATCTACAGCGTGATCCGCGATGAGGTGCGCGTCGACGTCGACGAGTCGGTCTACTTCACCTCCGACCGCATCGCTGTGCGCACCACCATGCGGATGGGCTTCGGCTTCGCCGATCCGACCAGCATCATCAAGATGACCGCGGCAGCCTGAACCAGCATGGAAAAGGCCCGGCAGGCTTGACCTGCCGGGCCTTCCCCGCCCTTACCGCTGCGCTGCTCTTCGCTCACCCAAGGGCCTCGAGTGCTGGAAGAGCCCGACGAACGGATTGCTTCTAGGCGCTCCGAGGGAGGGACAACGGCCCAGTCAGCTTACAGCGTCCTGGCGCGCACATGGTGAACCTCAGCTCCTTCCCCACCCGTTCTACCCCCCCCCCCGGAAGCAGGCCCGGCAGGTGACACCGGCCAATCCGGCTTGTCACCACTAGAATCCGCGCGGGTGACATGCCGAGGACGACCTCGGGCGACCCCAAAACTCCGTAGAAGGGAAGCCCAGATGAACGCGTTAGCCGCATGGAGCACATTCGCTACGGCCCTATTCACGCTTGGACTTCTCTTGACAGCGGTACTGACGGCCTGTTCGGCCTTCAGTACGCTCAGGGCGGCGCGCGAGGCCAATGAACAGGCCAAGAGGGACTCGATCCTGCAAACCCGCCCATATGTCTACGCAGAGATCCTCCCCAGCTTGGCCGGAGCAGCCTCCTATGACCTCGTCGTGCGGAATCAGGGGCGGTCGGCTGCCCGCGATCTGCGCATGGCTTTCGAGCCGCAGGTGAACACTCCCGACGACGTTGCGGACGCCATTCTGCGTGCGTTCGACACCCCGCGTGACCTTCCCCCGGGATCCTCCCTGCGGATGTACTGGCACATCGCTGCGGCCGAGGGCGAAACTCTAATGAACGCCAAGGGCACCGAGCCGGTAGAGGATGGGGGCTCCGGTATGCCCAAACATGGAGTCATCCAACTTCGCTACGAGGGCGACGACCCGTCTCAGGACCTGTACACGGAGAAGTACCCTTTCGACGTCGAGAATGCTGGCCTCTGGCCCCTCCCGGAGGATGGTCCCGAAGTTAGGGGGCCGCGCGACACCCGTTCCGACAAGATGTCGCCCAAGGAGCGACGCTTCTACAAAGCGCTCCAAGCACTCAGTCGCAATGTTGGAGCCCTTCGCTGGTAGGCAACCTCTAGTCCGGAAGCAGTCCTGGCCGCCCACGATCTGCCCACATCGATTGTGATCCAGAGGCATCTAGGGAGACCTAGATCGCTGTCATTTCAAGGGTTGATTCCCCCGGTGTGGTCGCCTGCGTGGGTTCGATCCCCACAGGGCCCACTCTGTGACGTCTCAGTACATCGGAAACACCCCGAACCCTCAGGTTCGGGGTGTTTTTCGCTGCGTCGGGGTGCTCCGCGAGGACTCACCTAGGTGAGGGGTCGCCGGTGCAGACCTTCCGCCCATGAACGACGGCATCTGCGACTCCTCTGCTGCGGCAGACTCGTGGGTTCTACCGTGGGCCCGTCGAGGATCTGCGACGTCGACCTGGTCAGACGCTGATCGCAACGGCACAGTCTTCGCGGGGCCGCGTCGGCCCCGGCACCCCGACCGTCACGGGCCCTGCCCCTCCCAATGAAAGCTGCACGGCGGCGTGCGAGGGCTGGATCCTGGTGCGGACGGCGGCGGGTCATGTCTCATCGTGGGTCCGGTGGTGTTGCCGAGGTATCGAGACATGTGGTGACGAGGTATTGAGACTCAACACCACAGGGCCCACTCTGTGATGTCTCAGCACATCGGAAGCGCCTCGAACCCTCAGGTTCGGGGCGCTTCTCGTCGTGGCCGGAAGGCCGCCCAGGGACTGGAGGCTCGTGGCCGGGAGCCCGGGGCGGCGGGTTGGTGACAGATCTGCACCTCATCAGCGCTGATGAGGTGCAGATCTGTCACCAACCCTCCCGGCTGGGCACACGTCGGAGAGGCCGGTTACGGCCCGAGTCTTCGTTCTTGGGGTGCCCGCGACGGGGTGCATAGGTTCGAAAGCAGGCGCGCCTCCGCTGCCCGCTGGCGCGCGACGAACCTGCCCGACCCGCGAGGGAGCCCCATGTCCACCTCCGCATCAGCCGGAGAGCCCGCCGCTTCACGAGAGACCTCTCCCGCCGGGGAGCCCGCCGCCGCGGAGACTGACCCCACCGCCCCGCGGGACCGCTTCCCGCACGTCTACGTCATCCTGATCGCCTTCGCGCTGCTGGCCGCCGTCGCCAGCTGGCTTGTCCCTGCGGGACAGTACGAGCGGATGGCGGGACCGGGCGGCCGGGAGGTCGTGGACCCGGACAGCTTCTCGTTCATCGAGCAGTCGCCCGTCACCGCCCTGCAGCTGCTCACCGCGATCCCGCGCGGGCTGGTGGATGCCGGGGCCATCGTGTTCTTCGTCTTCACGATCGGCGGCATGTTCGAGGTCATCCGCAGGACCGGGCTGATCGACGTCGCCCTGGCCGCGGTAGCTCGGACCTTCTCCGGCCGGGGGATCGTGGTGATCCCCGTGCTGATGACGGTGTTCTCGCTGATCGCCAGCTTCATCGGCGTGCCCGAGCTCTCGCTCGTCTACATCCCGGCGATCATGCCGCTGATCCTCAGCCTGGGCTACGACCGGGTCGTCGCGGCCGGGATCGCGCTGCTGGGCACGGGCGCGGGCTTCGCCGCAGGATTCCTCAACCCGATCAACACCGGGCTGGGCCAGCAGATCGCCGGGCTGGAGCCCTTCTCGGGTATCGGTCTGCGCATCGTGCTCTACGTCTTCTATCTGGCCACGGGCATCGCCTACGTCATGTGGTACGCCCGCCGCGTGGCCGCCGATCCCACGCGCTCGGTGCTGCACGGCCACGCCGACACCTCCATCCGCGACCGCGACCGCCTGGATCTGGAGTCCACCCCGCGCTTCACCGGGCGCCAGCGCGCGGCGGCCGTCGCCCTGATCCTGATGGCCGGTCTGCTGGTGTGGGGGATCCTCACCCAGGGCTGGTTCTTCCCCGAGTTCGCGGGAATGTTCATCCTCACCGCGATCGTCGTCGGGCTGGTCGCGGGGCTGAAGACGCGCGAGCTGGCCGAGGGCTTCGATCAGGGCATGCGCGACGTCCTCGCCGGCGCGATCATCGTCGGCGTGGCCCGCGGCGTAGCCATCGTCCTCGAGGACGGGCACATCCTGGACACGATCATCTACGGCCTGGGGGAGTCGGTGGGCTTCCTGCCGCCCGTGCTGTTCGTCGTCGGGATGTTCCTGATGCAGGCGGTGTTCAACCTGATCGTCCCGTCCGGCTCCGGGCAGGCGCTCGTGACTCTGCCCGTGCTGGCGCCGCTGTCGGACATCCTGGGCGTCTCGCGCCAGTCGGCGGTGCTGGCGTATCAGACCGGCGACGGCATGACGAACGTGCTGTACCCGACCTCCGGGTACTTCATGGCGGCGCTGGTGGTCGGGCGCATCCCGTGGAACCGGTGGGTGCGCTTCTATGCCCCGCTGCTGGGGGTCTGGGTGCTGATCTCGATCGGCTTCCTGATCTTCGCCCAGGTCACCGGCTGGAGCTGATCCCCATCCCTCTCCCCGCCGAGTGGATACCCAGTTGCGCTGTCGGGCGCAATAGCGCAACTGGGTATCCACTCGGCGGGAGAGGGCCTCAGTGCGCGGCGCCGAGTTCGATGAGCAGCACGCCGCCGATGATCAGGGTGATCCCCAGGGTCATGACCCGGGTGAGCGGCTCCTTGAACAGGACGCGGCTGAGGATCGCGGTGAGGGCCACGCCGGCAGCTGCCCAGACGCCGTAGGCGACGCCCAGCGGCGTGCCCTCGGCGAGGGTCAGCGTGAGCATCGAGAAGGCCAGGACGTAGCCGCCGCCGATCGCCAGCCACCACAGCTTGGAGCCGGCGGCGGCCATGCGCAGGCTGAGGGTGGCGCTGACCTCGAAGAGGATCGCTAGGACGAGGGATGTCACTGCCAGGGGAGTCATCGTGCAGTCGCCTCCTTCTGCTCGCGTGCGGTGTCCGGCGTGTTCTGAGCCTGTTGGGAGCCGATCTCGACCAGCAGCACGCCGCCCATCACGGCGGCGATGCCGATGCCCATGGGCAGGGTCAGGGGCTCGTGGAAGATCACGGCGGACAGGACTGCCGTCAGCGCCACGCCGCAGGCGGCCCAGATGCCGTAGCCCACGCCCAGGCTCATGCCCTCGCGCAGGGCCTGGAACATGCACAGGAAGGCGGCGGCGTAGCCTGCGACCACCACGGCGTAGAGCGCCGGGGCCTCCAGTGCTGCCTTCAGGGACAGCGTGGCGGTCACCTCCACCAGGATCGCCAGGGTCAGGAAGATCCACTTCTTCATGCGTCAGTCTCCTTCTCGAACAGGGACAGGGCGACGTCGAGCACGGCCGCGCGCTGATCGCGGTCCTGCGGGAGGATCCCCAGGCAGCGGTCGATCCAGGCGCCGTCGGCGAGATAGCGCACGGCGGCTGCGCGCGGATGCTCCAACGAGCCGAACCAGGCGTCCATCTGCTCGCCCCAGCGCACGGAGAGCTTCTCGCGCAGCCGGGGATCGGCGAACAAAGCGAGATCGGCGGTGTCCATCTCGCCGAGCAGCGCGAGCTCTGCGTAGGCGCGCAGCCGCTGCTCGGGGCTCGCGTCGGCACCGGCCCGCTCCGACAGCTCGCGCTCCCAGCGGGCGAGCAGGTGCTCCAGCACCGCGAAGGCCAGCGCTTCCTTGGTGGGGAAGTGGTGCACGACGCCGGGCTTGGTCAGCTTCGCCTCCTGCGCGACGGCGTCGATGGTCAGGGAGCGGCCATCGCGCAGGACGTCGAGGGCGGCGTCGAGGATCTGGGGGTTCGTCATCATACCCTAAACCATACCATACGTATGGTAGGTATCGATTCCGCCTCTCTCCCCGCCGAGTGGATGCCCAGTTGCGCTATCGGGCGGAACAGCGCAACTGGGGATCCACTCGGCGGAGGGGGTCAGGGGGTGGCGAGGGCGATGCCTCCTGCGGCGATGCCGGCGACCAGCAGCGTGGACAGGGCCGCCAGGGCGAAGGGGCGGGCGCCCACGGCGGCCAGCGCTCGGAAGCGGACGCCGCAGCCCAGCCCGAACATCGCCGCGGCCAGCAGGAGGGTCTGCAGCAGCTGGGCACCGGCCAGCGCGGGGTCCGGGATGGGCAGCAGGGAGCGTACGAGCACCATGGCCAGAAATCCCACGACGAACAGGGGCACGACGGGCGGCAGCGCCCCGGGCGATGCGTCGGGATCCGCGGCCTTCCGGGTCCGGCGGCGGTGCAGGCTCAGGATCGCGATGACCGGCGCGAGCAGCAGCACGCGGGCGAGCTTGACCACGACGGCCGCGCTCAGCGCCCCGCCGCCGACGAACCCGCCGACGGCCACCACCTGGGCGATCTCGTGGATCGAAGCTCCAGCCCACAGCCCGGTCGTCTCCGCCTCCAGCCCCAGGGCTGAGCTGAGCAGCGGCACGATCCCGATCATGAGCGTCCCGAACAGCGCCACCAACGCGATCGCGGTGACGGCGTCCTGCTCACGCTCGCCGTGGGGATCACTCGCCCCGGCGGCCCCGGCCACCGCGGCGGCACCGCAGATCGAGAAGCCGCAGGCCACCAGCAGGCTCAGATGCCCGGGCACACCCAGCAGTCGGCCCAGGGTGAGCGTGCCGATGATCCCGCCGACGACGACGGCGAGCACGACGCCCAGCAGCGGCGCCCCCAGGGCCAGGATGTCGCCCAGGACCAGCTGCAGCCCCAGGACGACGATGCCGGCGCGCAGCAGGTGGCGGGAGCTGAAGGCGATGCCCGCGGCACCGGCGCTCGGGAGCAGCTCCAGGTTGGCCGCGGCCATGCCCATCACGATGGCGCACAGCAGCGCGGGCAGTCCCGGCAGCAGCGCAGCGAGCCCCAGGGACAGCCCGGCGGCGGCCAGGCACAGCATGATGCCGGGCACCAGGGCGCGCACAGTGCTGGCGGACGCCGGTGCTGCGGTGGTCCTGTGCGGGGTCATCTGTCCATCGTCGCGAGTCCGCGCGATCGGCAGTAGAGGCATCTCCGTGCCGGGTCACAAGCTATCGTTGGATCTCGAGGCGATGGGGGCAGCATGACGAGTGAGCCGGACCTGGAGTCCCTGCGCGCCCTCACTCTGGCAGCGCAGCACGGCAGCATCTCGGCCGCAGCGGCACGGCAGGACGTCAGCCAGCAGGCCCTGTCGCTGCGGATCCGCGCGTTGGAGAGGCAGCTGGGTCTCGCCCTGCTGGTGCGCTCGCCCAGGGGATCCCATCTCACGCCGTCGGGCGAGCTGCTGGTCGGCTGGGCCGCCCCTCTGCTGGCGGCCGCCGACGACTTCGCCGCAGCGACCCGCTCCCTGCGCGAGTCCCGTGCGGACACCCTGCGCATCGCGGCCAGCCTGACCATCGCCGAGCACCTGCTTCCCCCGTGGGTGGCCCGCTGGCGCGCGCAGCGAGGCCAGGAGGGCCCTCTCGTACAGCTGCGCGCGGCCAACAGCAGCGCCGTCATCGAGTCCGTGCGTGAGGGGGCCGTCGACCTCGGACTCATCGAGACACCCGACCTGCCGCAGGACCTGGGGTGCGAGCAGATCGGCTCGGACACGGTGGAGGTCGTGGTCGACGCTGCGCATCCGTGGGTCCGTCGTGCCGCCGTCGCCGCTGACGAGCTCGCCCGCACGCCCCTGGTGCTGCGCGAGCCGGGCAGCGGAACCCGCCGGGCGCTCGAGGAGGCGCTGCTCCGGGCGGGCTACCCGCTTGCCGCCGAGCCCGCCGTGGTCTCGCCGACCACCCTGGGCGTGCGCAGTGCGACCATGGCCGGCACGGCTCCCGGCGCCCTCAGCTCGATCGCGGTGGCGGAGGACCTGCGGGCGAGACGACTCGTGCGAGTGCAGATCGCCGGCGTCGCGATCGCCCGCCCGCTGACGGCCATCTGGTCGAGCAGCCGTCCGAGCGCGGCAGCGCGCGCCTTCCTGTCGATGCGCGCCCGGCTCACCTCCTGAGGGGCCTGCTGGGGTGGACGAGCCATAGTTGCTAGCGTCGGCATACGGGCTGATCAGAAGCAGGCCCGCTTCGATCGGCCGGCCGAGAACCGGAAGGGGCCGACATGCATCAGCGAACAGCATCCACCACCACCACGGCACGACGACCGGCGACGCTGCTGAGCCTGGGGGCCGTCGCGGCCCTGGCGCTCAGCGCCTGCGCGGGGCAGGACTCCGGTGCGGAGGGAGACGGCGAGACCGCGTCGTCCGCCGCCGACAGCGCCGCCCTGGCGACCGCCGCGGCCCAGGACGGCGACGGCCAGGACGCCGGCACCGCCGAGTTCACCGAGACGGACGGCGGGATGGAGATCAGCGTCGATCTCGAGAACCTGGAACCGGGCCACCACGGCCTGCACCTGCATCAGGTCGGCGAATGCGAGCCGGACAGCGCCGCGCCGGACGACCCGTCGGACACCGGCGACTTCCTCTCGGCAGGCGGGCACCTGAATCCGGACGACGCGCAGCATCCCGACCACGCGGGTGACCTGCCGTCGATCCTGGTCCAGGAGGACGGCACGGCGCAGATCACCTTCACCACGGACAGGCTCGCCCAGGAGGACCTGCTCGACGACGACGGGACCGCGCTGATGGTCCACTCTGATGCCGACAACTTCGCGAACATCCCCGAGCGCTACGCCCCGGAGGGCGCCGACGAGGACAGCACCTCCACCGGCGATGCCGGGGACCGCGCGGCCTGCGGCGTGGTCGAGGAGGCCTGAGCCTCAGCCGCCCACCGCCCGACGACGCCCGCCGCACTGCCTGTGCGGCGGCCGTCGTCGTTCTCGAGCCTGAGCGCCTGCCCTCCGATGACAGCTCCAGACCCCACCGCCGAGTGGATAGCCAGTTGCGATGAAGGACCCCATGGCGCAAACGGGTATCCACTCGGCGGAGGGGGAGGTGCGGTATGGAGCCTGTGCTGCGCCCCGGATCGCGCGGCTGCCCACGATCGGGGGTGATGACGACGGATCAGGATCAGGTCCCGGCTGGCGGGCCGTGCCGGGCGGCAGGGCCCCAGCGCCGCATCCTGCTGGTGCTCGTGCTGGGCCAGGTCCTCGGAGGGCTCGGCACCGGGGCCACGCTGAGCCTCGGGGCGCTCCTGATCAGCGAGCTCGCCGGCTCGTCGGCGTGGTCCGGAATGGCGGCCACCATGAGCACGCTGGGAGCCGCCCTGTTCGCACTGCCTCTGGCGGGCCTCGCCCAGGCCCGTGGCCGTCGGATCTCGCTGAGCGGGGGAGCCGTCACGGCCGCCTTGGGGGCAGTCGTCGCAGTGACGGCAGCGGACCTGGGCTCGGTGCTGCTTGTGCTGGCGGGCATCCTGATGCTGGGCGCCGCCCAGGCGGTGAACCTCCAGTCGCGCTTCGCCGCCACGGACCTGGCCGACCCGCGCAGCCGGGGGCGAGACCTGTCCCTGGTGGTCTGGTCGACCGCGATCGGGGCGGTGACGGGGCCCAACCTGCTCGGCCCCGGCGAGGTCGTGGGCGGTGCTCTGGGGATGCCGCCGCTGACGGGGGTGTTCGCGTTCACCATGACGGCGCAGCTGCTGGCGGCGATCGTGTACCTGGTGGGGTTGCGTCCGGACCCGCTGCTCGCGGCCCGGGCAGGGGGCGCCGGCGTCGCGGGGGAGAAGGCGGCGGAGCCCGCGACGACGGCGCAGGAGCCTGTGGCCGAGCCGGTCAGACCCTGGCGGGCCATCCTCACGGTGGCGCTGAGCCACGGGGTCATGGTCGCCCTGATGTCCATGACGCCCGTTCACCTGCAGGACCACGGTTCGACGCTGAGCGTCATCGGCCTGACCATCAGCCTGCACATCGCCGGGATGTACGCCTTCTCCCCGGTCTTCGGGATCCTGGCGGACCGCAGGGGAGCACGGACCACGGTGCTGCTGGGGCAGGCCCTGCTGGTGGGGGCGATGGCCCTGTCGATGCTCGGCTCGGAGTCCTCCGCCGTGGCGGTCGCCAGCCTGATCCTGCTGGGCCTGGGCTGGTCGGCCTCGACGGTGGCCGGGTCCGTGCAGATCAGCCGCGCCGGGACGCCCGAGACGCGCTCGCGGATCCAGGGCAGCTCGGACACGGTCATGAACCTGATGGGTGCCTTGGGCGGGGCGAGCGCGGGACTGATCCTCAGCGCCGTGGGGTTCGCCGGACTGGCGGGCCTGCTGCTGGTGCCCGTGGCGGTGGTGGTCGCGTTCCAGCTGATGCCGCCCCAGACGCCGAGCGGGCGATCTTCTGCTGCATGAGGTGCAGCAGGAGATCGCCCGCTCGGCGAGTCCGGGAAGCTTCTCAGGCGCTGGCCCGGTCGTCCGCGGTGAGGTCGAAGGCGGGATTGCGTCCGAAGTAGAACAGGCCCGACAGCACCGCCACCAGCAGCAGGGTGGCCATGATCCCCAGCAGCGGGTACGGGCCGAACTGCACGATCAGCGGGATCGAGGCCGCGGTGACCAGTCCGCCGCCGAAGAACGGCTCGAAGATCAGCTGCTTGTAGCCGAAGGACTCGTAGGCGGGGGTCTTGGCCTCCGGGTCGGCCATGCGCATGAGCATCAGGCCGGTGGCGGTCACGCCCATCGACTGCCCGAAGTCGCCCAGGCCGCGCTCGAACCAGTACGAGCGGATGAACCGCGGGGCCAGCACGAACAGCACGAACACGTTCCAGGCGATGCCGGCGATGGCCAGGATCGCGAACGGCGCGAGGTTGTCGGCGATGGCCGTCAGGGACAGCGTGGCCAGCGCGGCGACGATCAGGAAGTCCAGCGACATGCCCTGGATGCGGTCCATCATGCCGCGGTCGACCAGGCCGACGGTGTCGAACCGGTCCAGGACCATCTGCACCAGCACACCGCCGAGCATGGCCAGCGGGAAGAGGGGGACGAAGGCGAAGATCTCGACGACATCGGCCCACAGCGCCGCCTCGATCGCCTGCAGCGCCGAGAGCATGAGCCGGCCGAGCAGCACGGCGACAGCCACGAAGGCCACGTGCAGCGTCAGCGTCTCGATGGCCGCCGAGCGGGTGGTCTCGCGGCCGGCCGAGGGCTTGTCATCGCCCGCGTACAGGCCACGGCGCTCCCAGAGGGGCATCTGGGCATCGGCGTGCAGCTCCGCGGTGTGGCCCTTGCGGGCCGCCCAGTTCACGGCGAAGACGCCGACGACGACGCCGGTGAGGATGCCGACGGTGGCCATGGCCAGCGCGAGGTCGCCGCCGTGGTCGAAGCCCAGCTCCGTCATGACCGGGGCCATGCCGGCGGCGGTGCCGTGGCCGCCCTCGAAGCCGATCTCGATCAGCGCGCCGAACATGGGGGTGACGCCGAACAGCGGGGACAGCACCAGGATCACCAGCAGCAGGCCGACCACGTACTGGCCGGAGCCGAAGGTCACGCCCAGGGAGAGCTGGGGGCCGAGCAGCTTCACCGCTCGCTTGGGGGAGGGGATCGGGCTGCCCAGGAACAGGGTGGCGAACACGACGCTGATCAGGAGTCCGGGCAGGGTGCTCCAGACCTCCATGACGTTCGCGCCGAAGATCCCGCCCTCCACGAGCGAGTCGACGCCTGCCGCGCCGGCGATGCGCCCCAGGATCTGGGGGCCCAGGATGAGTCCCAGGAACCCGGCGATGATCGACACGGGCAGGAACAGTCGCTGGGTGAGCCCCCAGCTGGCGCGGATGAGCGTTCCGGCCGCTGCGAGCACGCCCAGCAGCAGGATCGCCAGCCCGATGGTGGTCGGCTGCATGATGTTGTGACCCTCCCAGGGTTCAGTGATGTGATTCACCGGACACTATCAGGAAGCGCGAGTCACATTCCCCCCACCGTCCCACCCCCTCCGCCGAGTGGATACCTGGTTGCGCTATCGGGGCGAATAGCGCAACCAGGTATCCACTCGGCGGGGTGGGGAGGGGGGTTAGGAGGCCTTGGAGGCCTTGGAGAGCTTGGAGAGGATCGCCGTCATCGCCGCCGCGTAGCCTGTGCTCAGCGTGGGCTCCATGACCGGCAGGAACTGCGGTGAGTGATTGACCGGGACATCGTCGGCGGCCATCTGCTCCTCCGTGAATCCGCCGAAGAACCAGAACACCGTCGGCACCCCGATCGACTCGGCCAGCGTGCCGAAGTCCTCGGAGCCCATGAACGGCTTGCCGTCGACCACGTTCTGCTCGCCCAGGACCCCGACCAGGTGCTCGCGCAGGGCCTCGGTCTCCTCGACGTCGTTGAGGTTGCGCGGGAAGCGGTAGAGCTCCTCGATCTGCGGCTCGGGCGCCCCGGACGCGGCGTCCACCGCCGAGATGATCCGGCGCACCGCCGCCAGCACGGGCCCGCGGACGGTGTCGTCCAGGGAGCGGATGTTGAGGGTGAACTCCGCCGTGGCCGGGATGATGTTCTCCTTGAGCCCGCCGTGGAACGTGACCACCGTGACGACGGCCGACTGCAGGGCGGAGATCTCGCGCGAGACCACCGTCTGCAGCCGGGTCACGATGTGCGCGCCCAGCACGATCGGATCCATCGAGTTCTCCGGCTGCGAGCCGTGGGACTGGCGTCCGCGCAGGGTCAACCGCCAGGAATCGGCATAGCTCATCACGGGCCCGGCCGTCAGGCGCACCGTGCCGGAGACCCCCGATGTCTTCAGTATCGAGCGCTGCCATCGCGGCCGGGACATGATGCTGACCGTGATCACGCCGGCGCTGATGCGGCTCACCGAGCATGTCTATCCCCATCTGGATCAGGTCCCGGGGCTGAATCCAGTCACGATCCGACGCCAGCTGCGCCAGGTCCTGGACAGCGGAGCCGTGACGATCCGCTGCGAGACCTCGCACCGCGCCGCCGGCTTCCCCGCGGTGTGCGAGTGGTTCTGCAGGCTGCCCGCCGCCGAGCACGAGGACGCAGCGGCCGCGCTGCGGAGCATGAGCTCGCTGCGGCTGTGCACGTCGCTGACTGAGCCGGCGAACTTCAGCTTCCTGATGTGGGTGCGTTCGCCGGCCGAGATCATGACGGTCGAGCAGCGCATCGCCGCCCGCATCCCGGGCCTCGAGGTGCTGGAGTCCGTGGTCATCACGGAGATCCCCAAGCGGGTCGGGCGGTCCTGGACGTCGACGGACGCTCCACGGGCCAGGTCGTGCTGCCGGGCCGGCCTGGGGCTGAGCTGCGTGCGCCGCGCGTCGAGCACCGGGCCGGCACGCCCAAGCTCGCGACCTTCGCCGACTTCGGCGCCGTCCCGACCGGCAGCGAGCACGCCGACAAGATCATGCACGGCGCCCTGGAGATCGATGACCTGATCCGCCTCTACGTCTCCGACTTCGTGGAAGGCATGGCCCCGGGCGAGGTCGTGAAGGGCAACGACATCACCCTGGCGGTGATGGGAGAGGACTCCGACGAGCAGCGCCTCACCGCGATCTTCGCGGGCCTGTCCGACGGCGGCACCGTGACCATGCCGCTGGGCAAGCAGATCTGGGGCGGGATCTACGGCGCGGTGACCGACCGCTTCGGCATCTTCGGGCAGATCAACATCGGGGGCTGAGCGCTCCGGCTCCGTTGCCGTGATCGCCTCACGAGGCCATCACGATCCCGTCACGATCGGGACTGCTGCTGCCTCGTGCGGTGGCGCTGCTCCGGAGTCGATGGTTGCGTGGGGTCCTCAAGACTTCCGTGCCTCGAGGAGGAGCTCCGTGAGCAGGTCCGATCCCCGCAGCTTCGGGACCCAGCCCCCGGAGTCCGTGGGCCCGTTCCGCGCGATCCGGAACTTCTACAGGCGGTTCGGCCGGATCTCCGGGCGGGCCTCGCCCAGCGAGTTCTGGTGGATCGTGCTGTGGGGCATGCTCGCCTCGGCCGCGGCCACGATTCTGCTGTGGGCCCTCGGCGGCGGCGAGCTGGTGCGGCTGCGGCACCAGGACCCTGAATCGCTCAACGGCTTCGGGCGCGGGTTCCTGGCCGTCTGGGGGCTGATCAGCCTGATGCATGTGATCCCGTGGCTGGCGCTGTGCGTGCGTCGCCTGCACGACGTGAACCGCAGCGGGCTGTGGCTGCTGGCCGGGCTGATCCCCATCGCCGGCTTCATCTTCCTGCTCATCTGCGCAGTGATGCCCTCGACTCCGGAGGGGGCGCGCTTCGACCGGGAGATCGCGCGGCGCGGGCGCGAGCAGGAGGAGCGCCGGAGGATCTGGGCCGGCTTCGACTGAGGTCTGGATCGCAACGATGGCGGGGCCGGTGCGCGATGCACCGGCCCCGCCGTCGTCGTGCGTGATGCGTCAGCGGATCCCGCGCATGCCGCGGGTGATCGTGCGGGACAGCGCCAGGGTGAGCACGCCGATGCCGATCGTGATCGCGCCCAGGGTGCCGAAGTACGCGGCCTCGGTGTCGGCGCTGTAGAACCCGGCCAGCGAGCCGGACAGCGCTGTGCCCAGAGCCACCGCCAGGTAGTACAGCGAGATCATCAGCACCGGCATGGCCTCCGGCGAGAGCTTCGTGGACAGCGACAGCCCCACCGGCGAGACCATGAGCTCGCCCATGGTGGCCACGAGCATGATCAGCGCGATCCACCAGACCGACACAGCCGCCACGGAGACCTGGGTGAGGAAGATCAGGAACGCCGAGCCCATGAGGATGAGCCCCACGCCGAACTTGGTGGCGGTCACCGGCTGGCGCCTGCCCAGGGTGGTCCACAGGTAGGCGAAGACCGGGGCCAGCAGGATGATGAACGCCGGGTTGAAGGACTGGACCCAAGGGATCGGGACCTGCCAGCCGAACACGTCGAGATCCAGTCGCGTGTCGGCATAGACGGTGATGACGGTGAACTGCTGCTGGAACAATGCGAAGAACGCCGCCGTGCCGATGAACAGCGGGATGAAGGCGATCACCCGGGAGTGCTCGTCCGGGGTGAGCTTGGTGCTGGTGAGCATCACGGCGAACAGCGCGACGGCCGCGATCACGCACACGGCCACGATCGTTCCGGCCAGGTTGGCGGCCGTGAGCAGTCCGGTGGCGACCGCGATCACGATCACCGCGACGGCTGCGATAACGATGGCGATCCACTTGGGGTAGGCCGAGCGCGGCAGCGGGTCGGGGATGACGTGGACGCTGCCGGGCATGCTGCGGCGGTTCCAGGCATAGATGCCCAGTCCCAGCGCCATCCCGGCTGCGGCCAGTCCGAAGGCGAGGTGGAAGCCCCATTCCCGCTGGGCCCAGCCGGTGAGCAGGGGCCCGAGCAGGCCGCCGATGTTCACGGACATGTAGAAGATCGAGAACCCGCCGTCGCGGCGGGTGTCCTCTCGCGTGTAGAGCGAGCCCACCAGGTTGGTGATGTTCGCCTTGAGCCCGCCCGAGCCGATCGCGATGAGCCCCAGGCCGATGCCGAGGCCCCAGACGGCAGGGATCAGCGCCAGCGAGATGTGCCCGGCCATGATGAGGATGCCGCTGAGGAACATGGCCCGCTCGGAGCCGGTCAGGTGATCGGCCACCCAGCCGCCCAGGATGGCGCACAGGTAGACGGAGCCGCCGTAGGCGCCCACGATGCCGGTGGCCACGGCCGCGTCGATGCCCAGGCCGCCGTCGGCCACCTGCCAGTACATGTAGAGCAGGACGATGCCCTGCATGCCGTAGAAGGAGAAGCGCTCCCACAGCTCGACCGAGAACAGGGGCGCGAGCAGTCGGGGGTGGCCGAAGAATCCGCGGTCCGTCTGGGATTCGGTGGCCGAGGTGCCGGGATCTGGTGAGTGCTTGGTGGGAGAAGGCATCCCTGCACTGTGCACCTCATGACATTCCGGATCCGGCATCTGGGGGCTGGCTCACGTAGCGTGTCGCGTGCGACGCACCAACTGCTGTTCCGCGCATGGATTCGCTTGTGTAAACTCTCCTCTCGACACAGCACTCAACACCGCCTCCGGGGGATCCCCATCGCTGCGCCAGTCCTCGCACCGCCGTCCTCGACCGGGCCCACCGCCCCTGCCTCGCCTCGTCGCCCCGAGATCCAGGGGCTGCGCGGGCTCGCCGTCGTCCTCGTGGTGGCCTTCCACCTGTGGGGCAGCGGGGTCTCCGGAGGCGTCGACGTCTTCTTCGTGGTCTCGGCCTATCTGCTGACGCTGTCCTTCACGCGCAAGGCGGAGGAGGGCAGGCCGCTGGCGCTGGTGCGCTACTGGTCGCGGACCTTCGTGCGGCTGCTGATCCCCGTGGCGATCGCGCTGCTGGCGGTGCTCGTCGCGATCCTGGCCTTCTACCCGGCCTCGCGCTGGGGCGCCCTGTGGACACAGCTGCTCGGCGCGGGCACCTACTCGCTGAACTGGGTCCTCGCCGCGGCCTCCGTCGACTACTACGCAGGCGGCGGGGTCGCCTCGAGCCCTGTGCAGCACATGTGGTCGCTGGCCGTGCAGGGGCAGGTCTTCATCCTGTGGCCGCTGCTGATCGCCGTCGCGCTCAGGCTGTCCCGGGTCTCGGGGCGCAGCTTCCGGGCGGTCGCGATCGGCGTCTTCGGGGTGGTGCTTGCGGTCTCGCTGACGGCTTCCGTGATCGTCACGCCGCTGGACCCCGGACCGGCGTACTTCCATACCGGTCTGCGGCTGTGGGAGTTCGCGCTGGGGTCGCTGAGCGCGCTGATCTTCACCTCGAAGCTGCCGCAGCGGGTCTCGCTGCTGCTGGGCTGGAGCGGCCTCGCGGCGGTAGTCCTAGCCGGCTTCGCGGTCGGCCGCGACGGCCTGTTCCCCGGCTGGGCCGCCCTCGTGCCCACCCTGGGCGCCGTCGCGCTGCTGATCTGCAGAGACGGCGGCGGCCGTGGCGGTGTCCATGTCCCGCTGTCCTGGCGGCCGCTGACGTGGCTGGGGGATCGCTCCTACGGAGTCTATCTGTGGCACTGGCCGCTGATGATCACCTGGCTGCTGCTGACGGGTGCGGAGGCGGTGCCGCTGGGCGCCGGCCTGCTGATCATGGCGGCTTCGATCGTGCTGTCCCTGGGCACCGAGAGGGCTGTCGGGGTGCTCACCGCCCCGCGCCGAGCCCGCGCCCGGGTCTCGACCCGCAAGGAGCTCGTGCGGCTGGCGGCGATCGTGACGGCGGTGACCGTGCCGGTCACCGCTGCGCAGGCATGGACGCTCTCGCAGTCCGAGCTGCAGACCTCCTACGAGCTGACCCCGCAGAACTACCCGGGAGCGGCAGCCGTCGTCGAGGGGGCGCCCGAGGCTCCGGACCTGCGGCCGATCCCCCTGTGGTCCGAGGTCGACGACGAATGGGGCTACCCGGGCGGTGAGGCCTGCGAGGCCGAGCCGGAGGGCTTCGACGACTCCGCCGAGTGCTACGTCTACGATCCCGCCGCCGAGGACGGCCGGGAGGCCGGGCGCACCGTCGTGCTGCTGGGCGACTCGCACGCCAAGCAGCTCTCCGAGCCGCTGAAGATCGCGGCCGAGAACCGCGACTGGCGCCTGGTCACCTTCGTCTACGCCGGCTGCCGCTATACCGGCCACGACGACGCCCTGGCGCCCGAGTGCAACGACTTCAACCGCGCGGCCGAGGCGGCGGCGCTGGAGCTCGAGCCGGATGCCGTGATCGCCCAGGGCACCCGATCCCAGATGCCCGATCAGGATGAGCGCGAGATCGTGGTGCCGCACTGGGCTGAGGGAGTGGCCGGTTTCCAGGAGGCGGACATCCCGGTTGTGAGCGTGCGCGACAACCCGCGCTGGGGTCGCGACATGTTCGAGTGCGTCGACCTCTACGGGGAGGGCTCCCATCTGTGCAGCGACCCGGTCGAGGAGGCGCTGGGCGGCCAGGCGATCCAGGATCAGTGGGCCAAGGAGAACCCCGAGGTCCCCCTGGTGGAGCTCACCGACCTCTACTGCCCCGACGACGTCTGCGGGCCGACGGTCGGCAATGTGATGGTCTACCGGGATCTCGACCACATCACCGCCACGTTCGGGCGCAGCACGGCGCCGATGCTCGAGCAGAGGCTCGTGGACGCACTGGGCTGGTGAGACGGTGTGCAGGTCTCGGGGTGCAGCTGTCCGCACTTGCGCCCACCTGAGCTCTGCGATCTGAGGCGGGTGCCCCCTTCCTTCCCAGGTCGGAGGCGGATTGCGAAGAAGTGAAGATTCATGAGAAGACAGGTTGCTTCACCGTCTATTTCACGGATCGCCTCGGGCAGAGGAGCATGGGTGGAGTGATCCGACAGTGCGGGGTCTCCGGCTCGGCCGTGAGACCCGGCCATCGGGTCCGTCGGCGCGCAGCATCGGGGGGTGCGGCGCGCCGGATGAGCTCAGCTGCAGTAGTCCGAGTGGTCTCTGCGGTCGGGCTCTGGGCCGGGTCCGGTCGGGGGGCCGGACCCGGCCCGCTTTCACGCCTGAGCCCCACCCTGCCCGGCGATGCCCCCGCGGACTCGTCGAGGTCCTTGTGCTGTCGGAGTCGGGCGGGAGACTTCCCGCATGAGCCAGCACATCCGTCCCGCTGAAGACGTCTCCGGACTCGAGTCGGAGGCCCTCGAGCTGCTGCGCGCGCTGACCGGCCGCCCGGATGCCGTCTTCCATCCGGGACAGTTCCAGGCCATCTCCGCGCTGGTGGCGGATTCCCGTCGGGCTCTGGTCGTGCAGCGCACGGGCTGGGGCAAGTCCGCCGTCTACTTCATCGCGTCCCTGCTTCTGCGAGCCCGCGGGGCAGGCCCCACGCTGATCGTCTCGCCGCTGCTGGCGCTCATGCGCGACCAGGTCGCCGCCGCCGAGCGGGCAGGCGTGCGCGCGGCCTCCATCAGCTCGGCCAACGCCACCGAGTGGGGGCAGATCCTCGAGCGGCTGGGCCGGGATGAGGTCGACGTCCTGCTCGTGTCTCCGGAACGGCTCAACAACGCCCGGTTCCGACAGGAGCAGCTGCCGGATCTCCTGCGGCGCATGGGGCTGCTCGTGGTGGATGAGGCCCACTGCATCTCGGACTGGGGCCACGACTTCCGCCCGGACTACCGCCGGATCCGCGATCTGATCGCCCAGCTGCCCAGCACCGTGCCCGTGCTGGCCACCACCGCCACGGCCAATGAGCGCGTCGTGCACGACGTCGAGGAGCAGCTCGGCGTGGGGGTCGTGGACGAGCAGCGGGCGCCCGTGCTGACGCTGCGCGGCCCGCTGGCCCGCGATTCCCTGCGCCTGGGCGTGCTGCGGATGCCGTCGAACACCGTGCGCCTGGCCTGGCTGATCGAGCACCTGGGGCAGATGCAGGGCTCGGGGATCATCTACGCCCTGACCATCGGCGCGGCCGAGGACACCACGCAGGCGCTGCGAGACGCCGGGCATGATGTCTGCTCCTACACCGGGCGCACGGACCCCTCGGAGCGCGAGCAGCTCGAGCAGGAGCTCAAGGACAACCGGGTCAAGGCGCTCGTGGCCACCTCGGCGCTGGGCATGGGCTTCGACAAGCCGGATCTGGGGTTCGTGATCCACCTGGGGGCGCCGTCGTCGCCGGTGGCGTACTACCAGCAGGTCGGTCGTGCGGGTCGCGCCACGGACAGCGCGGACGTCCTGCTGCTGCCGGGCAGCGAGGATCGGGAGATCTGGGAGTACTTCGCCACCGCGTCCATGCCCACCGAGGCCAAGGCCACCGCAGTGCTCACCGCTCTGGAGCAGCACGGCGGGCCGCTGGGACCGGGGGCACTGGAGGCGCGCGTGGACATCAAGCGCACCGCGCTGACCCTGCTGCTGAAGGTCCTGGCCGTGGACGGGGCGGTCGAGCAGGTGCAGGGCGGCTGGCAGGTCACCGGCCGCCCCTGGCACTACGACTCCGAGCGCTACGACCGCATCCGCCGCGCCAGGGTGGACGAGCAGAACGCCATGCTGGACTACCAGAACAGCTCGCGGTGCCGCATGCAGATGCTGATCGAGCAGCTCGATGATCCCCACGCCGAGCCCTGCGGACGCTGCGACAACTGCGCGGGGCCGTGGTACTCGGATCACGTCAGCCGGGATGCCTCGCAGGCGGCCACGTCGTCGCTGCAGAAGGTCGGGGTGCTGATCGAGCCGCGCGCCCAGTGGCCCACGGGCATGGATCGGCTCGGCGTGCAGGTCAAGGGGAGGATCCCGGAGGAGGAGCGGGCGCAGAACGGCCGGGCCGTCGCGCGCCTGACCGATCTGGGCTGGGGAAATCGCCTGCGGGAGATCTTCCACGACGACGCAGACGGCCGCCCCGTCGATCAGCAGGTCGATCCCGCCCTGGGCAAGGCCGCCATCGAGGTGCTGGCGGCTTGGGATTGGCAGCGCCGTCCGGCCGGCATCGTGGCCATGCCGTCGATGTCGCGCCCTCAGTTGGTCTCCTCTCTCGCCCAGGGGCTGTCCCAGGCTGGCCGCATGCCGCTGCTCGGGGAGCTCGGCCTGGCGGAGGGCCACCCGCGGCAGGGCTCCGGGGGCAACGGGGCCTACCGCCTGGCTGCGGTCTGGGAGCGCTTCGTGGTCACGCCGCAGGTCCAGCAGGGGCTCGACCAGCTCCAGGGCCAGCCCGTGCTGCTGATCGACGACCTCGTGGACAGCAGGTGGACCCTGACCGTGGCCGCACGCGAGCTGCGCCGCGCCGGCTCGGGACCCGTCCTGCCGTTCGTGCTGGCCTCCCGGGGCTGAGTCGGAGCCCTCCCGCGAACATGGGGTGCTTCGGCTGCTTCCGCGGGCAGGTTCCGCGGGAGAGCGCGGCGCCCGCGCCTCTACCGTGCTTTTGACCCGCTCCAGCGGGCCGATTAGAGTGTCGTTCGCTGTTTCATCAGGAGAGTGCCGTTGTGCACCCTTCTTGGCGACAGCAAGGAGACGTGCCAGAGCGGCCGAATGGACTTCACTGCTAATGAAGGATCCGGGGAGACCTGGATCGGGGGTTCAAATCCCCCCGTCTCCGCCCTTGTCCTGAGTCGCGACATCGTTGACAGACGATGTCGCGGCTCAGGCTTTTTTCGTATGGGTTCGTCTTCTCCGCCAGCAGGCTTCTCACGCAGTCGAGCTGTGTGTGAAACCCTGGTCGATCACGGAGCGGACGATGGCGATCTGGCCACTGGGTGCTGAATCGGCATCGTCCCTGCGTCCATCCTCTCCTCTTCTCGAAGGCGCATCGGCGTGAGCACAGCAGCTGATCAATCGTCCACCTCCGGGCCTCGCGAGTCCGCCGGCACCCAGGGCGGCGGCAGCTCGTTCACGGTCATCCTGGCGTTCGCGGCAAACCTGCTGGTGGCCCTGGCCAAGTCAGCCGTCGCGGCCTTGAGCGGATCGGCGTCCATGGTGGCCGAGGCAGCCCACTCCTGGGCCGATACCGGCAACGAGATCTTCCTGCTGGTGGGCGAGCGGCGCTCACGTCGGGCCCCAGATGCCACTCACCCGCTGGGTTACGGCCGTGCCGGGTACGTCTGGGCGATGTTTGCCGCGATCGGGCTGTTCGCCGTGGGCTCCGGAGTCTCTATTTGGCACGGCTTCCAATCCTTGGGCGGCGAGGGCGAGGACGGCGGCTACGGATGGGCCTATCTGGTGCTCGGGGTGTCGTTCGTGCTCGAGGGGACGTCGTTCCTGCAAGCGCTGCGCCAGGCCCGCTCCGGGGCGCGCACCCGTCGCATCAGCCCGCTGCGCTACATCCGCACGACCTCCGATTCGATGCTGCGCGCGGTGTTCGCCGAGGACGCGGCCGCGCTGCTCGGGCTGCTGATCGCCGGCAGCGGCCTGGTCCTGCATCAGATCACCGGCAATGCGGTGTGGGATGCTCTGGGCTCGATCCTGGTCGGCGTGCTGCTGGGGATCGTCGCGGTGGTGCTGATCCGCCGCAACGTCCAGCTGCTCACGGGCGAGGGCGGCTCGGCGCGCGGGCGCAACCGCCTGCTGTCGATCCTGCTCGAGCATCCCGATATCGAGTCCGTGAGCCTGCTGCACACCGAGTGGGTCGGCGCCGACAAGCTGTTCGTCGTGGCCTCCGTGGACGTGACCGGAGATTCCCGTGAGTCGGAGCTGCGCACCAGGGTCCAGGCGGTCGAGGACCTGCTGGAGAAGGAGCCCGTGGTGCAGCGCGCGCTGCTGACCCTCACCCGGCCCGGCGACCAGACCCGCCTGAGCCTCGAGCCGCTTCCGCAGCGGTACCGCAGCGAGTCCTGACCCAGCCCGCCGGGCACCGTGCCCGTGTCCTTCTCAGGCCCGGGCCGCCGTCTGCTCCTGACGGCGGATGCGGCCCCGTCGGGCGAGAAGCGTCACCATGAACGAGAGCACCAGGGCAACCAGCACGCCCAGGTTGGACCCGGCCCAGGTGCCCTCCGGGCCGCCGACCAGACCGAAAAGGTAGCCCTGCCAGCTGTTCCAGGGGGCCGTCTCGGCGAAGGCGTTGAGCACCAGTCCCCAGCCGATCACGGAGGCGACGACCATGGTGAGCAGCGAGATCCAGTCCACCGACCCGTAGCGGCCGCCGGCATCGAAGAGCGCCGCCTCGTCGTAGTCCGAGCGACGGGTGAGAACATCCGCGATGAGGATCCCCGCCCACGAGGCCATCGGCACGCCCAGGGTGATGAGGAACGACTGGAACGGGCCGATGAAGTCCTGGGCGAAGAAGACCACCCACAGGGTGCCGGCCGTGAGGATGAGTCCGTCCACGGCGGCCGCCGCCGGTCGCGGGATGCGGATCCCCAGCGAGAGCAGCGTGAGCCCGGAGGAATAGATGCCGAGCACCGCCCCGGAGACCAGCGTCAGCACGGCCACGATCCAGAACGGGATGAGCGCCCACAGCGGCAGCAGCGTGCTCAGAGCGCCCACGGGATCAGCGCCGATGGCCTCGGCTAGCTGCGGGTCGGAGCCGGCCAGCAGCAGCCCGAAGAGCACCAGCACCACGGGGGCGCAGGCACCGCCGATCGTGTTCCAGGCGACGATGGCGGCATCCGAGGTCGAGCGGCGCTGATACCGGGACCAGTCGGCCGAGATGTTGATCCAGCCGAGTCCGAATCCCGTCATGACCATCACGAATGCGCCGACCATCTGCTGCGCCGAGCCGGCCGGGGCGCTCAGGACGGCATCCCAGCGGATGTGGGGAATGGTCAGGGCCATGAAGACGATCGTGGCCGCACCGGTGAGCCAGGTCAGCACCGACTGCAGCCGGATGATCGTGTGGTAGCCGAGCACGGAGGCCGTGACGATGAGCAGGGCCACCACTGCCGCGGCGGTGACCATCACAGCCCCGCCCGCTCCCCAGCCCAGTGCGCTGAAGACCGTGCCGGTGGCGAGCACGGCGGTGATCGCCAGGGAGGTCTCCCATCCGATCGAGGTCAGCCACGAGATGATCCCCGGGACCTTCTGCCCGTGCACTCCGAAGGCCGCACGCGAGAGCACCATTGTGGGCGCACTGCCGCGCTTGCCGGCGATCGCCACGAGGCCGCACAGCGCGAAGCTCACGATGATCCCGACGACGGCCACCGCGCTCGCCTGCCAGACCGAGATGCCGTAGCCCAGCAGGTAGGAGCCGTACGTCATCCCGAACACGGAGATGTTGGCGGCGAACCAGGGCCAGAACAGGTCGCGGGGTCGGGCGGTGCGCTCGTGCTCGGCGATGATCTCGATGCCGGTGCGCTCCAGCAGGGCGCCTGGGCGGTCGTCGTGGCGGGCGCTCGTCGGCGCGGTGGGCTGCGCAGCGGACATCAGGGACTCCGATCGGAAGCGGCAGAACATCGAACCCCTCCCCACCCACCCGCCGAGTGGATACCTGTTTGCGCTAAAGGGCTCAACAGCGCAACTGAGTATCCACTCGGCGTAGGTGGGGGAGGGGATGGGCGGCGGGTCAGAGGGCGGCGGTCACGGCTCGCCACATGAAGTCGTAGGACAGCGCGTGCGAGCGGGCGGCCTGACGGTTGTCGCCGGCACCTGCGTGCCCGCCCTCGAGCGTCTCGTGGAACCACACCCGCTCATGGCCCTGGTTCAGCATGCGCTGAGCCATCTTGCGCGCCTGGACCGGTCCCACGCGGTCGTCGCTCGTGGCCGTCCAGAACAGCACCGGTGGGTACTGCCGACCCGGCTCCACCAGGTGGTACGGGGAGAAGGTGCGCAGCCATTCCCACTGCTGCGGGTCCTCCGGGTCGCCGTACTCCGCGATCCACGACGTCCCCGCCGACAGCTTGGTGTAGCGGCGCATGTCCAGCAGGGGCACCCCGCAGGAGATCCCCGCGAAGAGCTCCGGATAGGTGGTGAGCATGTTGCCCACCAGCAGCCCGCCGTTCGAGCCGCCGGCGCAGGCCAGCGTGGACGGCGAGCTCACGCCGCGCCGGTGCAGATCGCGGGCCACGGCCGCGAAGTCCTCATAGGCGCGGTGGCGCTGCGACTGCAGGGCAGCCCGGTGCCACGAGGGCCCGTACTCGCCGCCGCCGCGGATGTTCGCGATGACCTGGACGCCCGTGCGCCCGGGTGCGGCTCCGCCCGCGCCGGACGACTCGACCCGACGGGTCAGCCACGACCGTCCGATCACCCCGGAGTAGCCCGGCGTGCGCGAGACCTCGAACCCGCCGTAGCCGGACAGCAGCGTGGGATTGCGCCCGTCCAGCTCCAGGTCGGCAGGACCGATCTGGTAGTAGGGGATGCGGGTCCCGTCGGCGGAGACCGCCCAGTGCTGCTCCACGCTCAGCCCGGAGGCGTCGAAGAACGACGGCGCCTGCTTGACCGGCTCGGGCAGCGACTGCTCGAGCGTGCCGCGCAGGATCGTCGTGGGAGTGAGGAAGCCGCTCGTGGAGACCCAGACGTCGTCGCCGGCCTCGGGGTCCTCGTCGTCGACGGCCCACACCGCGGTGGAGCGGTGCTCGCCTGTGCCCTGCATGGGCTCGCAGCGCCAGGTGCCCGGCTCGACCACGCGGATCTCGGAGGAGACGTCCGTCAGCAGCTGCAGCACCAGGTGCGAGGCGGTCCACGACCAGCCCTGCAGACTCGTGTGCTCATCCGGGGCGAAGACCACTGTCAGGGAGCGCTCGCCGGCCAGGAAGCTCTCGAGCTCGGCGACCAGCAGGGTGCCGGGCGCGTGCTCGCCCCAGGTCTCCTGCGGGCGCAGCAGCAGCCACTGCCGGTGCAGGTCGACCTCGACCGTCTCGGGGACATCGATCGGCACGGGGCCGCCGTCGACCGACTCGTCGAACAGGTAGGTCCGGGAGCGGAAGAAGTCGATCGCATCCACAGCCAGGGTGCGCTCGAAGCCAGGCGTGTGGTCGCGACCCACCCAGGCCTGGATGTGATCCCGCGGCACTTCGAAGACGACGGGAGCCTGATCGAGCGCCTGCCCGCGCGAGAGCCGGCGGACCTGGGCCGGGTAGGACGACGTCGTGGTCGAGCCCGGACCGGTGTCCGTGCCCACGAAGAGCGTGTCCGCATCCAGCCAGGAGACCGAGGTCTTGGCCGCCGGCAGGTCGAAGCCGCCCTCATCGGCGGGCACGAAGCGCCGCTGCAGCAGATCGAACTCGCGGTAGCGCCGGGCGTCGCCGCCGTCCGGGGACAGGGCGATCAGCATTCGTCGCCACTGGCCCTCGGTGTGCTGGGGGCGCAGCAGCCGCGCGCCGCCCCAGACCCAGGGGACGCCCTCGGCCTCGGCGAGCACATCCAGGTCCAGGATCACGTCCCACTGCGGATCGTCGCTGAGCCAGGACTGCCAGGTGGTGCGGCGGAACAGCCCGCGGGGGTGCTGCGCATCGCGCCAGAAGCCGTAGTAGTGCTCGCCGTGCTTGGAGACCATGGGGATGCGGTCATCGGAGTCCATGACCTCGAGCGCGGCGGCCTCGAGGCGCTCGAGCTGCGGGGTGACCAGCAGGGATTCGCTGCGATCGTTCTGCTCGCGCACCCACTCGAGCGCGGGCTCGCCGTGGATCTCCTCCAGCCACAGGAGGTCGTCGGCGGTCTCATCTGCAGGGGTCTCGTTCATGGTCCCCACCCTAGGGCCCGGCTCCGGGGCCTCATGCAGGGTCTGCGGTTCCTATGCTGGGGCCATGACCCCTCCGATGCACCCCACCGAGACCCCCCACGACGAGCCCCGCTCCCGCCCCGTGCCCCGTGTGGTCATCGTGGGCTGCGGGCCGCGCGGGCTCTCGGCCCTGGAGCGCCTGATCGCGCGCAGCGCGCATTCGGGGCGGCGCGTGAATATCGACGTCGTGGACCCCTTCCCTCCCGGAGCGGGCCACGTCTGGCGGACCCGGCAGTCGCCGCGGTTCCTGATGAACACGCCGTCGCTGTTCCCCACGGTCATCGCCGCCGACGGCGCCCTGGACGTGCCGCCGCTGGAGCCGCTGCGCGGGATGAGCTTCGACGGCTGGCGTCGGGCGGTCGTGGAGCAGGGTCTTCCGGTGGAGCTGGACGAGCAGAACCGTGAGGCGCTGCAGCAGCTGGGGGCTGCGGATTTCCCGCAGCGCCGGCTCTACGGCGCCTATCTCGAATGGGTGTTCCGCACGCTGGTCGAGAGCGCTCCGGCCACGGTCGAGCTGCGGGTGCATCGCGACGAGGCCGTGGCCGCGCGCCGGGTCGAGTCGGGCCGGCACAGCTATGCGGTGGAGATCGGCGGTCAGCAGGAGCTGCTGGCCGATCATGTGGTGCTCGCCCTGGGCCACCTGGACGCCCACCTGAGCCGGAGGCAGAAGGAACTCGTGGACGGCGCCGCCCAGAACGGACTGGACTATCGCCCGCCGATCGTCCCGGCCGATGGCCACTGGGACACGCTGCCGGCGGGGGAGACCGTGCTCGTGCGCGGCATGGGCCTGAACTTCCACGACGTCCTGGCGGAGGTCACCGAGGGCCGCGGCGGCGTGTTCGAGCCCGCCGACGACGGCACCGACCGGCTGGTCTACCGGCCCTCCGGCCAGGAGCCCTTCGTGGTGGCGGGCTCGCGCCGCGGGACGCCGTACCGCGCCAAGCCGGAGATCGGCTCCTACTATGCCCGCAGCCTGGAGCACCGCTTTCTGACCCCGGAGACGATCGAGCAGCTCAGGGGCCAGGGCCCGCTGTCCTTCGAGCGCGTGCTCCTGCCGCTCGTGCTGCGGGATGCCCACCGCACCTACTACCGCACGTACGCGCGCGTGCACGCCGATCGCCTAGGCATGCCCGCCGCGGACTTCCTGGTCGAGCTCGACCGGGCGCTGGGGGTTCCCGACGACGACGCCCCCTCCGGGCCCGCACGCACCGCACCGGCCGCTCGCAGGGGTGCCGAGCGCGAATGGGCCCAGGACTCGCAGGAGCGCCTGGCCGAGGACACCGCTGAGGGGCTGCCGTGGGAGGTGCGTCTGGAGCGGCTCGTGCAGACCGCGGTGCCGGCTCCCGATCGCTTCGACCCCGTGCGCTCGGCCAAGCCGTTCCGAGGGGAGGACTTCGGCTCGCACGAGGAGTATGCGGCCGCCGTCGTGCATCTGCTGGACCGCGATGCCGCAGGCTCCGCGCAGGGTGAGGACGACCCGGCCAAGATGGCCTTCTCGTCGCTGAACTGGTCGCGCACCCTGCTCAAGCAGATCATCGCGGAGGTGGGGCTGACCGATGCCTCCTGGCACGACGACCTGCTGCGCACGTTCGCACCGCTGGTCGAGGGCCTGAGCTCCGGGCCGCCCGCCCTGCGGATCCGCCAGCTGGCCGCTCTGGCCCGGGCCGATGTGGTGCGCTTCCTGGGGCCCGATCCGGTGTTCCGCGCGGACGACGAGCGCGGCTGCTTCGAGGCCAGCTCCCCGTGGGTGGCCGCCGAGCCGTTCCGTGCTCGCCTCATGCTCGAGGCCATGTCTCCGCCCAACGAGGTCCGGCGCAACATCTCGCCGTTGCTTCAGTCCATGCACGACGCCGGGCTGCTGCGCTCCAAGCCCATGGACACCCGCGACGGCGCCGTGCGGATGCCCGGCGCCGGGCTCGACGTCTCGGCCATCCCGTACCGCACGATCGGCACGGACGAGCGGGTCCAGGACGGCGTGTGGGTGCTGGGGCTGCAGCTGACCTCGGTCCAGTGGGGCACCGCGATCGCGTCCGAGGCCGATGCCCCCGCCGAGCTCGGCGCCCGCACCCTGGCCGACGCCGATCGAGCCGCCGAGCAGATCCTGGACTGAGCCTCCCTCGTCAGCCCACTCGCGCACGATCCTGCGCCTGCGTGCCCGGATGCGCCGTTCGCGGGGTGGCGACGCATCCGCGCACGCAGGCGCGAGAGAAGGGGCGGGGCGGATCAGCGGGTCGAGGTGAAGCGGTCCCGCTGCTGCTGGACCCACTCGCGCAGATCGCCGGACGGGCGGCCGCGCTCGGACTTGCGCTCCTCAGCCAGATCGTGGCCGTGCCCGAAGGTCGGCTGATCGGTGGGTTCAGGGCTGGGCTCCGGCGAAGGATCGGTCGGGTCCGTCGGATCAGTGGGCTCGGGCGACGGCTCCTCCGACCCGCTCAGTGCGATCCCCACCAGGGCCGGGTTGTGGTCCGAGGCGCGGAACTGATCCGGAGCGTAGAGATCCACCACGTTGTAGTTCGCTCGCGAGTACTCCATGCCCACGGACTCGTTCGCGTTGATCTCCCAGATGTCCGATCCGGTCACCGCCTCGGCGGCGGCCGGCGAGGCCAGCACGTGGTCCAGGGAGCCGGACTGCCCGCCGTAGGAGTAGGTGTGCTGGCCCTCCGGGGCCAGGTTCACGTACCCGTCCGCGTAGAGCCCGAGCATGGGGTCCTCGTGGGTGTAGGAGTTGAAGTCGCCCACCAGGAACAGCCGATCGGTGCCGGCCTCCTGAGCGAAAGACTCCGCGAAGCCCTGCATGGACTCGGCCTGGCGGGTGCGGTCGCCGTTCCAGGAGCCCTGGCCGGTGTCGGTGTTGTCGCCGGAGCCGGAGCCGCCCTTGGACTTGAGGTGGTTCACGACGACTACAAAGTCATCGGTCTCGGTGCCGCCCACCGGGCGGAAGGTCTGGGCCAGCGGTTCGCGGGCGTTGTCGAAGTTCTCCTGGTCGTCGTGGATCGCGGACTCGCCCACGGTCTCCACCTCGGCCGGCTGGTAGATGAACCCGGTGCGGATGACGTCCTCGGAGGCCGGCAGCTCGGACGGCGAGGGCACGTAGGCCCACTTCTGGGACCCGGCGTCGGCGTTGAGGGCCTCCACCAGGGCGGACAGCGCCTGGTCGCGGTCCTTGCCGAAGGCCGCCGAGTTCTCGATCTCCTCGAGCGAGACCACCGAGGAGTCCAGGCCGTTGATCGCCGCGACGATCTTCTCCTGTTGCTGGGCGAACGAGTCCTGGTCGTAGGCCCCGCGCACATCGCAGTAATCGGCGGTCGTGGGATTGCCCGCCCGGTCCAGGTGAGCGCGGCAGCCGGGCTCGTCCGCGCCCAGGGAGGTGAAGTAGTTCAGCACGTTGAACGTGCCGAGCGTGTAGTCGCCGCCCACAGGGGCCGGTGCCGCGTACTCCGAACGGTCGTTCTCGAACAAAGCCGGGACGGCCTCGGGAGTCTCGCCGGTGACCTGCTCGAGCGGCTGCAACCGCCAGGCGTCGTGGCCGTAGCCCAGCACGACCGGCTGGTCGAAGCTCACCGAGGAGCCCACGCGCACCGGGCTCTCCTGCGAGAGATACGGCAGCGGCTGGTCGCCGTAGCGCTGCAGATTCGTGTAATTCCACGTCGAGCCGTCGTCGAGCAGCACCCCGCGGGCGGCGTTGTCGGCCTCGACGGCCGCGGCCTCCGCCGAGCCCGCCGGGGCCGCGTCCGTCGGGGTGCGCAGCGGGGTCTCGCCGACGGCCAGCCCCACCTCGCCGTAGCTGTTGAGGCTGTAGTTGTCCGAGACCGTGAATTCTCCGGTGGGCTGCAGCAGCATGCCCTCCAGGTCCTCGCGGGACTCCTCGTCGGTGGGCCAGGCCACGTCGGCGGGCTTCACGGCCTCGGCGAGCTCGCCGAGCACCTCGATGCCGTTGGCCGGTACGGAGATCTGGGTCTGGCCGTAGTACTCGTCCGCTGTGCCGGTGACCTCCACGTGATCGCCGATCTGCGCGGCGTCCAGCGCCTCCGGGGCGTAGACGAAGATGCCGTCGGAGGCGTCGTGATCGGCGGCCAGATCGCCTCCGGTGCCCTCGGTCTGGATCTGGTAGCCGTTCAGCCCGCCGGTCTTGTAGGCGGCCGTGACGACGCCGCGGGTGGTGACCTGCTGGCCCTGGTACGGGGTCGTGTCGGCCTCGCCCTGGATCTCGGCGATCGACAGCTGCTCGCCGGGCTCAGTCGGCTCCGGCGTGGGCTCGGGATCGGGCGTCTCGGAGCCGTCTCCGGACTGGGGCGTGACCTGGCTCGACAGCGAGAAGTCAGCGGAGTTGTCGTCGGTGTCCGCGGCATCCGAGCGGTTCATCGACCGCGGATCAGCATTCGACGACGGGCTCGTGGCCCCGGCGGTCTCGAAGGTGTTGGAGTCGCCGTAGCCCAGCAGGTCCACGACGGATTCCGTTCCGGGTGTGGCTTCCGTGATCGAGCCGGTCGGCAGGCTCAGCGCGGTGCCCCCGCTCGAGAGCACCAGGGTTCCCTTGGTGCCCGACGGGTTGAGCCGGCCGCCGGCCTCCACATCGGCCTCGGGCAGCGCTGCCCCGTTGGTGCCGTTGGAGGCTCCGCTGACCAGGAAGTGCTCGCCGGGCTGGATGGTCCCGGACAGGGGCACGGTGTTCGACGTCCCCGATGTTCCGGTGGCGGAGCGGTACTGCAGCGACCAGCCGTCCAGGCTCACGGGGGCGTCGGAGGGGTTGTAGAGCTCCACGAACTTGTGCGTGTAGACCGCGTTGGCGGAGCCGCCGCTGAGGTAGGCCTCGTTGATGACGACCTCGTCGCCGGCCGGTGAGGCGCTCGCCGGCGCCAGCGAGCTGAGCCCGGCGGGGATGGCCAGCAGGGCGGCCAGGGGAAGAGCGGCCGAGCGCAGGCGCCCGGTGCGATGCTGGGGGGTCTTCAGGGCAGTCATTTCTGGATTCCCTTCGGAGGATGGGGGCAGGGGGTGAGGACAGAGAGGGGAGGGGCCCATCGGGAGGGGTTCCCGACGGGCCCCGGGAGATGAGCTGGGCAGGCGGCTGCGGCTCAGCGACCCGAGCGGCGCTCGCGCTGCTCGAGCACCCACTCGCGCAGATCGCCGGAGGGGCGCCCGCGGTCGGCCTTGCGCTGATCGGCCAGGTCGCGGCCGTGGCCGAAGCCCGGGCGGTCGCTGGGCTCGGCAGTCGGCTCCGTCGTGGGCTCGGAGCCCCCGGCTGCGAAGAGCTCGGCGGGCAGCTGCATGGTGGTGCCTGCGGGGGAGACCACCAGGTAGGCGGGCTCGCCCTGAAGATCGGCGACCTGCACCTGGAGGCTCGCGGAGCCGCCCACCTGCCCGGAGGCGTCCTTGGCGGGCTCGCCGGTGACCTCGGCGGAGGCCACGACCTCGCCGTCGGCCGAGCCCCTGCGGATCTCGACGGTCTCGTTGGCCACCGCCCCCAGCGAGGTCATGTTCAGCTCGGTGAGCTCGAGGCTCGTGATGCCGGCCTCGGTCGTGGAGCCGGTGACGTTGACGCCGCGGCGGTCGAACGTGGGCTCCAGCGGGGCCTCGAAGGAGCCGAGGTAGTCGGTGAAGGCCTCGCGATCGATCCGGCCGGTGTCGACGCTGGCCCCGCCCTCGGTGAAGGCTGTGAAGCCGTCGCCGCCCTCGAGCAGGAAGGAGACCGAGCCGATCGTGTAGCTCGCCTCGGGATCCAGCGGCTGGCCGTCCACCGTGACGGAGGTGATGCGCTCGCCGGCCGGCAGCGACTCGTCCATCGTGTACTGGACGTTGTCCGACAGCCCCAGATGCAGGAATGCGCGTGAGGAGCCCTCCGGCTGCCACTGCTGCTCGAGAGCGGTCTTGAACTGGGCGCCGGTCAGCTCGACCGTGTTGAGGTTGTTGGCGAAGGGCAGGACGTTGTTGATCTCCGCCTCGGTGACCACGCCGTCGGCGTCGCCGTCGATGACCTCGGAGGCATCGTCGGCGTAGTAGAACTCGTTGCGCAGCCCGCCGGGGTTGATCACCCCGATGTCCACGCCGTGGGACTCCGCCAGCTCGGAGCGGAAGCCCTCGGCCGCCAGGTTGCCCAGCGTGGACTCGTTCTGGCGGTCGTCGCGGGTGGTGCCGGTGAAGGCCGTGGTGAAGTCGCCGGTGATCTCCCCGGCCGGGGTGGATCCGATCTCCTCGGCGGTCGCGGTGGCCTCGGCGACGATCCGGTCCACCTCGGCGGTGCGCGGCGAGGCGGCCACGAGCTGCTCGGGGGTCTGGCCCGCGATCAGCTCGTCGTACGGGGTCACGGAGGCGACCACGTCGACGTCGTCGCTGGCGGCGTCGTAGGTGACCTCGACCTTGCCCAGGTTCGCCATGTAGGACCCGGACTGCAGGTACGCGCGGTCATCGGTGCCGTCGCCGTCGACGTCCTCGCTCACGCTGTACTCGGCGTGGGTGTCGCCGCCGAAGATGACGTCGACCTCCTCGGAGGTCTCGGTCCAGAACCTGTCGGAGGCGGCAGCCTCCTGGCTGGCGGCGCCGTCGTGGTAGGCCGCGATGATGACGTCGGCCTCCCCGGAGGCTGCGATCTCCTCGGCCACCGCGTTGACCTCGGCGACCGGGTCGGTGAACACGAGGCCCTCGTGGGCCGACGGGGCGAGCTTGGACGGCGTGGCCTGGGTGACGGCGCCGATGACCGCATAGGTCACGCCGTCGCGCTCGAAGAGCTCGTACACGCCGCTGCCGTCGTGGCCCTCGCCCTCCATGAGCAGCGGGCCGGTTTCCGAGCCCACGTGCACGTTGGCGGCCAGGTACGGGAAGTCCGCGCGCGGGGCCACGCGCTCGGTGAGGTCCTGGTGGCCCTGGTCGAACTCGTGATTGCCCACGGCCGAGGCATCCAGCTCGAGCGCATTGAGCATGTCCAGGGTGGGGTTGTCGTCCTGGGCGGCGGAGGTGTACTGCGAGGCGCCGATGTTATCGCCGCCCGACAGCAGCAGATCCTCGGGGCCGCGCTGCGATTCGATGGCTCCCGCGAAGCCCACGGGGTCCTCGTCCAGTCGGCCGTGGAAGTCGTTGAAGTAGAGCAGGTCGGTGGTGGGCGCAGCGCTCGCCGCGGTCTCGGCGCCCGTCTCCTGGGCGTGGGCCGGGACCACGAACGAGGAGGTGACCAGGACGCCTGCGGCGGCCGCCGCAAGGGGCAGCGACGAGGCGCGGGAGGGATTCGACGGCGACATGCGGGATCCTTGCAAGCTGGGTACGTGCCCCGGCGCCGAAGCGGTCCAAGGGCGTCTGACCTGCCCAGACGATCATTCCTGGGTGAACCCTGAGTTACCCCTCGGTGCACATTGTGAAGGATGATCCGTGGCACATGTCACACCCCACCACCGATCCTGCGCCGCAGGATGCCTAGGCCCACGAGCAGGAGGACTTCCACAAGTCCCCCAGCGGTCGCCAGGTCCAGATGATCGCGATCGGCTCGGCCATCGGCACGGGCCTGTTCCTGGGTGCAGGCGGACGCGTGGCCACGGCCGGTCCGTCGCTGTTCATCCTCTACGCGCTGTGCGGGTTCTTCGGCGAGATGGAGTTCTGGTTCTCGCTGATCAAGGTCGGGGCCATCCTGCTCTTCCTCGTGATGGGCCTCGCTCGACGGCGACCTCGCGCGCAGGGCGATGGCGTGGTCCCGATCATGTCGCAGGATCCGGGCAGCGACCCCCGTTGATCGTCTCCGCGACGACGGCAGCCCCTCTCCTGCAGGTCCACACGGGCCTGCAGGGGGAGGGGCTGCTCTCGTCATGGGGCACCCAGGCCCCTCGGATGTGAGGTACCGTACACCCGGCTGTCGACGGTCGCTGCTGCACCGGTCATCCCGTCCAGCCCCTCCGCCCTGGCTCCTCGGCGCCCCTCCCGGTCGCCCAGCGACGCTCCTGCGCCCGCACGCGCCTCGGTTCCGATGGGGCTCCTCGCAGAAGAAGGCAGTCATGTCACACGAGAGCAATGCCCCGGTGCAGCGCCCGGACGATCCCTTCGCCTATGAGCAGGAGGGCTTCCACAAAGGCCTCGGAGCGCGTCAGCTCCAGATGATCGCGATCGGCTCGGCGATCGGCACCGGGCTCTTCCTGGGTGCCGGTGGCCGGCTCGAGACCGCCGGCCCGTCGCTGTTCATCCTGTACGCGGTCTGCGGCTTCTTCGGCTATCTGATCCTGCGCGCCCTGGGCGAGTTGGTGCTGCACCGTCCGTCCTCGGGCTCATTCGTCTCCTACACCCGGGAGTTCTACGGCGAGCGCTCGGCCTTCGTCTCCGGCTGGCTCTACTGGCTGAACTGGGCCATGACGGCGGTCGCCGATGCCACAGCGCTGGCCATCTACATCGCCTGGTTCGGGCAGTACGAGTCCATGGCGTTCCTGGGGGAGATCCCGCAGTGGGTCGTGGCGCTGATCGTGGTCGTCGCGGTGGTCTCTCTGAACCTCGTCTCGGTCAAGGTCTTCGGCGAGATGGAGTTCTGGTTCTCCCTGGTCAAGGTCGGGGCGCTGCTGCTGTTCCTGGTCATCGGCATCATCTTCGTGATCTTCGGGACCCCCACGGGCAGCGAGGTGGGCTTCTCCCTGATCACGAGCGAGGGCGGGCTGTTCCCCAACGGCTTCCTCCCGGCCATCATCGTCACGCAGGGCGTCGTGTTCGCCTACGCCGGCATCGAGCTCGTGGGCACCACGGCCGGTGAGACCAAGGACCCGGAGAAGGTCATCCCGCGGGCGATCAACTCCGTGATCCTGCGCATCGCGGTCTTCTATGTGGGCTCCGTGGTCCTGCTGTGCATGCTCATGCCGTACACGGCATACTCCGCCGACGAGTCCCCGTTCGTGACCTTCTTCTCCTCGATCGGCGTGGAGGCTGCAGGTCCGCTCATGCAGCTCGTGGTGATCACCGCGGCCATGTCCTCCATGAACGCCGGCATCTACTCGACCGGTCGCATCCTGCACTCCATGTCGGTGGCGGGCTCCGCGCCGAAGTTCGCCGGGACCATGAACAAGGCCGGTGTGCCGGTGGGAGGCATCCTGCTCACCGCGGTGGTGGCGCTGTTCGGCGTGGCCCTGAACTTCTGGGTCCCCGCACAGGCCTTCGAGATCGTGCTGAACATCGCCGCGATCGGCACCATGGCCTCATGGGCCGCGATCGCCATGTCCCACCAGAAGTTCCTGCAGCTCGTGAAGCTCGGGCAGTACACCCGCCCCGACTACCAGGCCCCGGGCGGCCGCTTCGCCGACTGGCTCGTGATCGCGTTCATCGCCGCGGTCGTGGTCCTGATCGCCTTCGACTACCCGGTGGGCACCTACACCCTGGTCGCCATGATCGCGGTCATCCCGTTCCTGGTCATCGGCTGGTTCGTGGTGCGCGACCGCGTCCGCGAGATCGCCGCGGCCCGCGACGGCTACACCGGCACTTATCCCGTGGTGGGCACCAGCCCCGGTCAGGAGCTGCTCACCCAGCGCTCGCACCGTCCGGAGGATCCGCGCCGGGAGCCCTCGACGGATCGCGACGAGACCCTCGGGGACCGCTGACGCGCAGCTGCTCCAGCTCTCACCCGCCGCCGGGCGGCGTCGTGCTCGGCTCAGCGCACGACCGAGCTGAGCAGCAGGGAGGTCTCCGAGTTCACGACGCCCTTGATCGAGCGCATCCGGCGCAGCAGGTCGTCGAAGGCGCGCAGGTTCCGGCAGGAGATCTCCGCGACCAGGTCCCAGCCGCCGTTGGTGGTGTGCAGGCCCATGATCTCGGGCAGCCCGCGCAGCGAGCCGATGACCTGGTCCGTGGTGAAGCCCTGGACCTCGATGAACGAGATGGCCCGGACCTCGTCGTCGGACGCCGAGCGGGTGCGCACGGTGAAGCCGATGATCACGTCGCGGGCCATCAGGCGCTCGATGCTGCGGCTGATCGTGGTGCGCGAGACCCCCAGCCGCTCGGCGAGCGCGGCGATGGGGGCTCGACCGTCGGCGCGCAGCTCGGCGATCAGGCGCCGCTCCAGCTCGGTGACCTCCGTCATGCGCAGAATGCTACGCGCCGCTGTGCAGACTGCGGCTCAAGTGAGCAGATTGCACACAGATTGCGGCTTATCCGCGCACTTCTCTGTTCATATTGTGGAACGGGTCACTCGACGAACCGTGCAGCAGCTCGTCAGCAGCAGTTCCCCAACACGTCAGAAGGAGGCCGTATGCCGCAGCTCGTGGATGTTCCGTCCATGGCGCAGTGGATCCAGCGCGAGGGCGTCGGATCGATCATCGAGAGGATGGTCGGCTACATCGAGGAGGACTTCCGCAAGTGGGAGCGCTTCGACAAGATCCCGCGCGTGGCCACGCACACCCCGGTGGGGGTCATCGAGCTCATGCCCACCTCGGATCTCGAGACGTACAGCTTCAAGTACGTCAACGGGCATCCGTCGAACCCCGCCCGCGGGTACCAGACGGTGACCGCCTACGGGATGCTCTCGGATGTCGACAACGGCTATCCCACGTTCTTCGCCGAGATGACCCTGCTGACCGCGCTGCGCACTGCCGCGAACTCGGTCATGTTCGCCCGACAGCTGGCGCGCAAGGACTCCAAGGTCATGGCGCTGATCGGCGCCGGAAGCCAGTCGGAGTTCCAAGCCCTGGGCTTCCGCTCGGTGCTCGGCATCGAGGACCTGCGGGTCTACGACGTCGATCCCGCCGCCATGGAGAAGCTCCGCCGGAATCTGGAGCCGCTCGGCTTCCGGATCACGCTGGCCGATTCCGTCGACGAGGCTGTGGAGGGCGCCGACATCATCACCACCTGCACCGCCGACAAGGCGCAGAACAAGGTGCTCTCCGATCATCAGGTGCGTCCCGGCGTGCACCTAAACGCAGTGGGCGGAGACTGCCCGGGCAAGACCGAGCTCGAGGCGGACATCCTGCGCCGGGCCAGCGTGTTCGTGGAGTTCACGCCGCAGACCCGCATCGAGGGCGAGATCCAGCAGATGGAGCCCGAGTTCCCGGTGGTCGAGTTCTGGCAGGTGCTCACCGGGGCCGCACGTGGCCGCAGCTCGGACGACGAGATCACGCTCTACGACTCCGTGGGCTTCGCGATCTCCGACTTCTCCGCGCTGCGCTGCGTCCGCGATGCCACGGCGGACACGGATCTGCAGCAGCACATCGACCTGATCGCCGATCCCGATGACCCCAAGGACCTGTACTCCCTGGTCAAGGCGCCGGTCCCTGTGGGTTGACCTGCAACGACTCCCGCAGCGCCTCAGGACGGCCGACAGCACCCGCTGTCGGCCGTCCCCCTATGTGGCAGCTGACATGACCGGTTATCCGGATGGCGCAGCGATCTGTGTGCGATTGAATGTATTCATGCTTCGAGCACCGCTGATCGCGACCCCGGCCATCGTGGTGGTCGTCGCTGTCATGGTGCCGCTGGTGAGCAGCGAGTTCGTCTCGGTCAGCATCGCGGCCGGACTGATCGCCGTGATCGGCGCCTGGTGCGTGCCGGCGACCTACACGCAGGGCGAGACTGGCTCGCTGCTGACGGTGGGCCGCGACGTCTGGACACAGCGGCTCGCTCGCCTCAAGACCCTGCAGCTCGTGGTGGCCGGCGGCGTGCTGGTGGGACTCGTGGGCCTCGAGCTGCTGAGTGCGACCATGGCGGCCATGTTCGGCATCGGTGTCGCCCTGGCGATCGGCGCCTTCACCGGCGCCTCGTCCGGAGCCGCCGCCTCGGATTCTGCGGCTCCCGGTGCGGGCTCGACGGGACCCGGAAGCGCGTCCCACATCGCCCGGCACGCGCACCACACTCACTGACACTCGGCACTCTCGCCGAGTCGCGCCCTCTTCTGTCCGCGCCTACGTGCCTTAATGCGC
>NZ_JALXVH010000080.1 GCF_025149945.1 Kocuria sp. p3-SID1428
GGTGCCTCAGAGGGCGTGCAGCTCGCGGTAGTGCTCGATGCGCTGCTGGAGGATCTCCTCGAGCTCCTCCGTGCTGCGCCGCTCCATCAGCATGTCCCAGTGGGTGCGCTGGTGCTTCTCATTGGGGTTCTCCGGCTTCTCGCCGTCGACGATGATGGCCTCCTGGCCGGTCTTGGTGTACCAGACCGGCGGGACCTCCGCCTCCATGGCGAAGGTCACGAAGACCGACTCGCCCTCGGGGGTGCGGTACTCCACGCGCTGACGCGAGGCGGGCTCGACGCCGGCCTCCGACTCCATGGACTGCGAACCGAGGCGCATGCCGCGAAGGCTGCGATCGCTCATCGGATGTTTCTCCTGTCGGTGGGGTTGTCGGTGGGAAGACCTCTGCTGGAAGGCAGAGCACCGCGACGCCCGAGTCTATTCCCGAACCATCGCGGTGCCGGTGCTGCCGACGTGCCCTCGGCGCGTGTATCTTCCGCGTCCGGGGGCGTCAGGGCAGGGATCAGCGCTGCGGGCCTTGCGGACGGTGCTGCTGGCCCTGCTGATCGAACGGCTGATCCCGGCGCTGCGGGGCGCCTGCCTGGCGGGACTCCTGGGCACCTGCGCGAGGGTCGTCACCGGGCAGCTGCGCGTTGAGGTCGACCGGGGCGTTCGGGTCGATGGACTCGGGCTCGGGGACCTCGTAGTCATCGGGTGCGGCGAAGCGCTTGGAGGGGTTGAGGTCCTCGTCGGTGACCTTGACCAGGCCCTCGTCCTCCTTGGCGCGGCGGCGGGCCTCGGCCTCCTGCTCGTCCTCGTCCTCCATGACCTCGCCCCAGTCCGGTCCTGCGTCGGGGCGGCCTAGGAACTCGCCCACGCCGCGCAGGGCGTCGCCGAGCTCGGCGGGGATCATCCACACCTTGTTCGCGGAGCCCTCGGCGACCTTGGGCAGGGTCTGGATGTACTGGTACGCCAGCAGCTTCTGCGTGGGCTTGGCGCGGTGGATCGAGTCGAAGACCTTCTGGATGGCCTGGGCCTCGCCGTCGGCGCGCAGGATCGCAGCCTTAGCATCGCCCTCTGCCGAGAGCACGGAGGCCTGGCGCTGGCCCTCAGCGGTGAGGATCTGGGACTGCTTCTCGCCCTCGGCCGTGAGGATGGCCGCACGACGGTCGCGCTCGGCGCGCATCTGCTTCTCCATCGAGTCCTGGATGGAGGCCGGGGGAGTGATCTCCTTGATGTCCACGCGCGAGACCCGCAGGCCCCAGCGCCCGGTCGTGGAGTCGAGCACCCCGCGCAGCTCCGCGTTGATCTTGTCGCGGGAGGTCAGGGTCTCCTCGAGGTTCAGGCCGCCGACCACGTTGCGCAGCGTGGCCGAGGTGAGCTCGTCGACCGCGTGGATGTAGTTGGTGATCTCATAGGTCGCCGCCCGGGGGTCGGTGACCTGGAAGTAGACGACGGTGTCGATGCCGACCACGAGGTTGTCCTCGGTGATCACCGACTGCGCGGGGAAGGACACGACCTGCTCGCGCAGATCGATCAGGGGCAGCAGCCTGTCGATGAACGGGACCAGGATGTGCAGGCCGGGGGACAGGGTGGACTGGTACTTGCCGAGTCGCTCGACGATGCCCGCGCGGGCCTGCGGGATGATCCGCACAGCCTTCAGCAGGATCACGACGGCGACCACGACCAGCACCAGCAGCAGCAGGATGACTGCGATGGGCATGGAGCTCTCCTCGTGGGGTTCGTTCGTTCTGGGACGGGGTGGTTCGTGGGACAGCGCCTCAGGCGCCGTGGATCGGCGGGTCCTCGAGGTCAGGGGCGCTGCGGGCCACGATCACGGTGGCGCCGTCGACCCGGTGCACGTAGGCCGTCTCCGCCTGCCCGATCTCGCCGGATTCGCTGCGGGCGCTCCAGACATCGCCGTGGAGCCGCACCAGGCCGGTGACCGCGGTGACGGGCTCCAGGACGGTGCACTGCGAACCCGGGAGGCGGTCGGCGTTGGAGAGGCCCTCGCGTCCCGGGCCGCGGTGCATCCGGGCCAGCAGGCGCGGCCGCACCAGGAAGAGCAGCAGCAGGGAGACGGCGACGAAGACGAGGACCTGGACGATGATGCCTCCGCCCGCCCCGAGCCCGGAGGCCCCGGCGGCAGCCAGGGCTCCGATCCCGAGCATCAGGAAGGTCAGATCGAGGCTCAGGATCTCGATGACGATCAGCACGGCGGCCAGGATCAGCCAGACGATCCAGGCGCTGTCGGCGAGCATGTCGAGCATCGGGCTGCCTTCCGTCGTCGGTGCTCCGGCAGCTCCATCCTGTCAGTATTCGCATTCGAGAATGCGATGATCCGGGCGCGTGTCGTGGACCACCTGAGATCAGGGCATTCGACAGGGGAGCGGCGTCACCCTCTGTTCATCTCGCGTTCACCCGTTTAGGATCTGGGGATTCCGCCGAACGCCCGCACAGGAGTGACCATGAGACCTTTCGCCTCGATCGCCGCCTCGGCCGTGGGTGCCGGTGTGACCGGCGCGGCCGCGGGTCTGCTCACGCTGTCGGCGCTGCAGGCCAACATGCCGGCGCTGATGGCGCATCTGATGAAGCCGACCCCGGAGCTGGGCGGCCGACGCGTGCTGCTGTGCACGGGGGAGGCGGATCACCGCATCCGCGGCACGGCGGCAGATGAGGCTCAGCAGTGGCGTCGGGCCCTGGAGTCCGAGCACGACGCCTCGGTGATCCTGGTGGATCTGCGCACGGATTCTCGCTGCTCGGCACGACGACGGGCCCAGGTGCGCGCGCTGGCCGCGTCCGTCCCGGCGGATCACCAGCGCGAGTTCGTGCTCGGCGGCGCGAACGATGCCCAGGTGCGCACCTCAGCAGCGCCCGAGTCGCTGCCGGCGATCCGCTGAGGCCGCGGACTCAGGAGTCCTCGGAGTCCTGATCCGAGTTGGACTGCTGGGACTCGTCGCCGATGATCTGCCCGAGCGGGTCCACGCGCGGCGGCCGCAGGATGCTGCGGGAGACGTTGCGGTAGTCGTAGCGCCCGAGCAGCTGGGCGGCTTCCTCGTCCTCGAGGTCGTAGGCGTGCGCGAGCATGCGCACGTTCTCCGTGTAGAAGGCGTGCAGCTTGTCGACGCCCTTCAGGAACTCGATTTCCTTGCTCATGGTCGGTGTACGGCCTCTCCGCAGATCAGTGGCTTGATCCGAGGCGTTCGCGCCCGTCGGACCGACTCCACCGTAGTCCGAACGCCGCGGAAACTCCCGTCCCGCCGCATGGGCCGCCCTAAGCGGCACATGCGCCGATAATCTACATTATGTAAAGTCAGGCTGAGCGGAGGGTTCGGCGCCGACCGGATGGCCCCTCCCTCGCAGGCGATGGGCATTCGCTCGAGGCGCGCCTCGGAGTGCACGGCTTGTGCGCGGGGCGCCGGCATGCGACGGCACGGGGCGACGACCTCGCTGCGGGCCGCCTCACGCCGGATCTCTCCGCGCGGTGCTCGACGCCGCCGGGCGGTCTCGGCTCCGCCCTGCAATCTGGCCTCGACGATCTGTCTGCGCTGGCGCCTGTGTCGCTCCATGCTCCCGACTTGCCGCGAGTGCTCACCGCCAGCTGTGTCGTCCCAGGCGGCAGACGGCATTCCATGCGGGCTGCCGCAGTGCAATGGTCGTGACGGATTCGCGTGGCCTTCGTGATCACCCTCCGCGTGGTCCTCGATATGCCCGGGCGAAATCCCGTATTCCTCCGCCGCGACGCGCGACCCGTCCCATGAGGGTTTCTGGCAGATTCCACCCGGAGCTCTTCTGAGCTATTCTTCTGACGGTCGACAGATCCCTGTCGCCCCTGGCCTGAGGGGCATGCGGTGGAATATCTGCTGTCGCAGTAACTCGCCCGCGTCGATTCCGTGTCGTAGTAGACAAATAGAACGACACGAGATGGCGGAGGCCATCCTGGTGCTCGTCAGCATTCGATAGACCTGCACCGCCGACTCCCCCGGCATCTATTCTCGAAGATTCCTGGGAGATGCCCGCCGCTCCCCCGCAGGCCCATTCTTCCGTCGCGCTTTTCGATAGTATGTTCGAGTCGCCGATCGAGTGATCGATCCGCTGATCGACTCGCCCGGGCTCGGCGACCCGCCCGTCGTCGCCGACCCGAAGGACTCCGCCGCCATGGCTCTGCCTCCCCCGCCCGTCGAGATCCCCCTGCAGGAGGCCGTCGCGCACTTCCTCGCCTCGGTGGAGCGACGGGCGCGCGTGCAGTCGCTGTCGGCAGCCACGGCCAAGAACTACCGCGTGGACCTCGAGCGCTTCCTGGAGCTGCTCCCCCGCGCGAGCGAGCACACCGCGGAATCCGTCACCGGCCAGGACGTGGACGAGGCCCTGCTGCTGTTCGCCGGCACCGCGGATCACCGGCGCAAGCCGGGGCTCGGCGAGCAGAGCGGGGATATCCGCCGTCGGATGGCCGCCACCGCGCGGGAGGCCAAGTCGGCCGGCTCGACCCTGCGGATGCGACGCTCCCTGTCGCGGTTCTTCGCGTACTGCACGGAGCAGTCCTGGGCCACCGTCTCCCCCATGGCCGCCTCCGAGCTGATACCCCAGGGCGAGGATCCCCTGCGCGTCGAGCGGACCTCCCTGGACATCGAGGAGGCCCAGGCCCTGCTGCGCCACGGTCCAGGCACTCGGGAGTCGAACCGGCACTGGGACCGGGACGCCATCGCCCTGGGGCTCATGATGGTCGTCGGGCTGCGCGCCGGGGAGATCGTGCGGCTGGATGCGGATCACCACTCGCCTGCCGGTCCGGCGGGTCCGGCTCGGGTGACGGTCTACGGGAAGGGCCGCAGCACGCGGGTGGTCCCGATCGCGGCCTGGATCGACGAGCTGATCTCGTCGTATCGAGCCCGCCTGGGTCCGGAGGCGCCTGCGCCGCTGCTGCTCTCGGCCACCGGGCGCCGCCTGTCCGTGCGCGATATCGAGCGCCTGCTCGAGCGCGCCGTGCAGCGCACCCGAGCCGCCGAGCCGCGCCTGGCCCGCGGCGTGGTCCCCCACGGGCTGCGCCACACCGCGGCCACGCTGATGCTCGCCGACGGCTGGGACGTCAAGGTCGTCGCCCGGCTGCTCGGGCACAGCTCCGTGTCCACCACGAGCCGCTACCTGGATGAGCTGCCCGGAGAGCTCTCGGCCGCGATCGACGCCCACCCGCTGCGGCCCTGACGGACCGGCGGCCCCGATCGCCGTGAGGGGCCGGGGCCGCCGTCGACGGGGGCGCGTGCGAGATGCGAGTGCAGCCGCTCATGGCTCGCACGTGCCGGTGCCCGGAGGACTCAGGCCAGCCTGCCGGTGGTCGGGAAGCGGTCCCATACGCGATGGCGCGTCAGCGCCTCCTTCACGCCGGTGAGCACGCCCTGGGGCGTCTGCGCCACGGTCACACCGGCGCCGTCGGCCAGGCCCAGGGCCCCCAGGGTGTCGATGCCGGTGCCCCACGCGCCCATGGGTTTGGCCTGGCGCCAGACCTCCTGCAGGAGCAGACTCGCACGCGGATCCACCTCCTGGGTGCTGGGCGCAGCGGCCTTGGCGTCCAGGCCCTGGGCGGCATCGGGTCCGGGCAGGGGGTCCGAAGCCACCAGAACCGCATCGAATTCGACCGAGCGGGCTGTGAGCAGCGTGCGCTGGGCGACCACATCCCCGGCTGCGGCGCCTCCGGTGGGGGCGATCACCAGCGGCACCATGCCGGCGCCGTCGATCTCGCGGATCACCTGCGCCAGGGAGTCGCCGTCCACGCGGCTCCCGACCAGGATGCCGATCTGGCGCCCGTCGACCGGCCAGGTCCTCCCCAGCTGCGACAGCGCCGGGGATGGCTGGACGTCCTGGGCGGGCGCCGTCGTGGGCTCCTGCTCCGGCAGGCCGAGGCCCTCGGCCACCGTGCGGCCCAGCTGCGCATCGATCGCCGAGAGATGCTGCAGCTGGCGGATGCGCACGTTCTCATCCCAGCACTTGCCGAGCTCGAACATGTACCCCTGCGCGGTGTGCTCGCGCTCGATCTCGCTGAGCGAGAGCCAGAACATCCGGGCCTGACTGAAGTGATCCTCGAAGGACTGCGGGCGGCGACGCTCCTTGACCGATTCCTCGATCGGCTGCGCCACGTCGATGAACGGCCGCTGCGAGTCGGGCGTCTCGAACGGATTGCCCCCGTCCAGCGAATTCGGGCGGTAGGGCGCGACCCCGGAGTGCACGGCGGACTGGTGCATGCCGTCGCGCAGCATGTCGTTGACCGGGGCATGCGGGCGGTTGATCGGCAGTTGGGTCCAGTTCGGCCCGCCCAGCCGTGTGATCTGCGTGTCCAGATAGGAGAACAGCCGCCCCTGCAGGAGCGGGTCGTTCGTCACATCGATGCCTGGGACCAGGTTGTTCGGGTTGAAGGCGACCTGCTCCGTCTCGGCGAAGTAGTTCGAGGGATTGGCCGTGAGCGTCATCAGCCCGACCGCCTCGACGGGGGCAAGCTCCTCCGGCACGAGCTTGGTGGGGTCCAGCAGGTCGATCCCCTGGAAGGTCTCGTCCTCGGTGTCCGGGAAGACCTGGACGCCCAGCTCCCACTGCGGATGTGCGCCGGCCTCGATCGCATCGGCCAGGTCGCGTCGGTGCATGTCGGGATCGGCGCCGTTGATCAGCTGCGCCTCCTCCCATAGCACGGAGTGCACGCCCAGCCTGGGCTTCCAGTGGAACTTCACGAGCGAGGTGGAGCCATCGGCGGCCACGAGGCGGAACGTGTGGACCCCGAAGCCCTCCATCATCCGCAGGGAGCGCGGGATGCCGCGGTCGGCCATGTTCCAGATCGTGTGATGCTGCGCCTCCGTATGGAGGGAGACGAAGTCCCAGAAGGTGTCGTGGGCGGACTGCGCCTGCGGGATCTCCCGATCCGGCTGGGGCTTGGCCGCGTGGATGACATCGGGGAACTTGATCGGATCCTGGATGAAGAACACCGGGATGTTGTTTCCCACCAGGTCCCAGGTGCCCTCGTCGGTGTAGAACTTCGTGGCGAATCCGCGGGTGTCGCGGGCCAGATCCCCCGAGCCGCGTGAGCCGAGCACGGTGGAGAACCGCACGAAGACGGGAGTCTGCTTCCCCTCGGCGAACACCCCTGCGCTGGACAGGCGGGAGGCCGTCCCGTAGGACTCGAAGACGCCGTGGGCACCGGCACCGCGAGCATGGACCACCCGCTCGGGGATGCGCTCGTGATCGAAGTGCGAGACCTTCTCGCGGAAGTGATGGTCCTGCAGGAGCGCCGGTCCGCGGCGCCCCGCCCTCAGGGAGTCCTCGGAGGTGCTCAGGCGGGTCCCGTGCGCGGTGGTGAGGAACTCGCCCTGCTGGGCTCGGGCGCCCTCGGGAGCGCCGGTCTGCTCTCCGGTGGCCGTGCGAGTCTGCGGGGCGGACTGATCGGGCTTGGGCGGCAGCGGGCTGCGCGGCTGGACGGGCTCCTGCGCGGATGCCGGTTCGGAGCCAGGGACCCCTGGCACCTGAGGAAGCTCGGGGCGGTGATCTGACATGGCGGATCCTCCTGACGTCGTCGCTGTGCCGGTCGGGGCTGTCGGCCGCCGGCCCGCCTCCTGTCTATCCGTGCGCAGCCTGAAAAGTAAGGAGGCTGACTGGATTGCCAGGGAATCCGGAGCTGTGGGTGAGGTGCGTCACATGACCCCCGTGTCGCATGGACTCCGCCTGCGGTCCATCCCGGGCGTCTTCGCGGCCGGGGATTGCACCGCGATCCCCTTCAAGCAGATCGTGATCGCCCAGGGCGCCGGCGCCGGGCCCTCGGCATGGGACCACCTGATCCGCACCCAGGCCGTCGTCCCGGCTTGATCCGCCCGGGAGGCC
>NZ_JALXVH010000081.1 GCF_025149945.1 Kocuria sp. p3-SID1428
GGCGCGGGGGATGGGCGGTGGGCCCCTTCCGCAGACGTCAAGCGAAGCGGTCAAGGAAGGGGCCCACCGCCCATCCCGTACCAAGTGAACGACGAACCCACACACCTCCAGCCCTAAGCTGGGACCAGTAGACGGAAGCGATCGAGGAGCAGCACCAGTGGCAGAGCACGTCAAGCACGGGACCAACGAGGGCGCGCTGTGGGGAGGCCGCTTCGCGGGCGGCCCCGATCAGGCCCTGGCGGCGCTGTCCAAGTCGACGCAGTTCGACTGGCGCCTGGCCCCCTATGACATCGCCGGCTCCCGCGCTCATGCGCGCGTGCTGCACGCGGTGGACCTGCTCACCGATGACGAGCTCGCGGGCATGATCGAGGCGCTCGATCAGCTGGAGGCAGACGTCCGCTCCGGGGCCTATCAGCCTGCCGAGTCGGATGAGGACGTCCATGGCTCCCTGGAGCGCGGCCTGATCGAGCGCGCCGGTCCGGAGCTGGGCGGCAAGCTGCGTGCGGGCCGCTCTCGCAACGACCAGATCGCGACCGAGGGGCGCATGTACCTGCGCGATCACGCCTCGATCATCGCCAAGGAGCTGCTGGACGTGGTGCGCGCGCTGATCCAGCAGGCGGAGACGCATCCGTTCGCGCCCATGCCCGGGCGCACGCACCTGCAGCACGCCCAGCCGATCCTGCTCTCGCACCATCTGCTAGCCCATGCCTGGGCCATGGTCCGCGACGTCGAGCGCTTCGCGGACTGGGACCGCCGCGCGGCCGTCTCCCCGTACGGCTCCGGCGCCCTGGCCGGCTCCACGCTCGGGCTGGACCCGAATGCCGTCGCCCAGGAGCTCGGCTTCGACTCCGCGGTGCACAACTCGATCGACGGCACCGCCTCGCGCGATGTCTACGCCGAGTTCGCCTGGATCTGCGCCATGGCCTCGGTCGACGTCTCCCGCATCTCGGAGGAGATCACCACCTGGGCCACCAAGGAGTTCTCCTTCGTGACCCTGAACGACTCGTTCTCCACGGGCTCATCGATCATGCCGCAGAAGAAGAACCCGGACGTCGCGGAGCTCGCCCGCGGCAAGGCAGGGCGCCTGATCGGCGACCTCACCGGGCTGCTGGCCACGCTCAAGGCCCTGCCGCTGGCCTACAACCGCGACCTGCAGGAGGACAAGGAGCCGGTCTTCGATGCGATCGACCAGCTCGAGGTCCTGCTGCCGGCCGTCTCCGGGATGGTCGCCACGCTGAGCTTCCACACCGAGCGCATGGCCGAGCTGGCACCGCGCGGATTCGCGCTGGCCACGGACATCGCCGAGTGGCTGGTGCGCCAGGGCGTGCCCTTCCGCGACGCCCATGAGATCTCCGGCGACGCCGTGCGGGTCTGCGAGCAGCGCGACATCGAGCTGTGGGACCTCAGCGACGAGGACTTCGCCGCCATCGACGAGCGCCTGACCCCGCAGGTGCGCCAGGTGCTGACCCTGGAGGGCTCCCTGCGCTCGCGGTCCTCGCAGGGCGGCACGGGCCCGGGCGCCGTCGCCGCGCAGCTCGAGGCCCTCAAGCGGCGCCTCGCGGGGCTGTCCGAGTTCGAGAACCGCGCCCCCGTCGTCTCGGCCTGAGACGGGATGGACCCATCGCAGCTGGATCCCGCGCTGCTCGAAATCCTGCGTCGCCCGGCTCCGGAGGCGGCCCCGGCGCTGCTGGGTTGCCTGCTCAGCTCGATCACCCCGGAGGGGCGCGTCACCGTTCGCCTCACCGAGGTGGAGGCCTACGGCGGGCCCGCGGACACGGATCTGCCGGACCCCGGAGCGCACACCTACCACGGGCGCACCGCCCGCAACGCGTCCATGTTCGGCCCGCCCGGGCACGCCTACGTGTACTTCACCTACGGGCTGCACCACGCTCTGAACCTGGTCTGCCGACCGGAGGGCGTGCCCGGCGGCTGCCTGCTGCGCTCCGGGGAGGTCGTCGAGGGCCTCGAGCTGGCCGTATCCCGTCGCAGCGCCCGTCGGGCCACGGTCCCGTCGGAGGTCTCGCTGGCCAGGGGGCCGGGCAATCTCGCCCAAGCCCTGGGGCTGGGCCTCGACGACGACGGCGCCGTCCTGCACGGACCCGGAGCCGCCGGGGTCGTGCCGCGGGCCGATCTCGGGGGCCCCGAGCGCCTGCTGATCCTCGAGCCGGGGACGGCGCCCACGGAGATCGCGACCACACCGCGCACGGGCGTCTCCGGAGAGGGCGGCACCGAGCGCTTCCCGTGGCGCTACGCAGCCCAGGGCGATCCCACGGTCTCGCCGTACCGTCGTGCGACGCCCAAGAAGCGGCGCACCCGAGGCGGTGGCACTACCATGGACGGGTGACTCAGCGCAGCCCAGCCTTCGTGCCATCCTCCCGACCTGAATCGGTCGAGGAGATGATCGACCGGCTGTGCGCCAAGATCCCTGATCACCCCAAGCCGGGCGTCGTCTTCCGTGACCTGACGCCCCTGTTCGCCGACGGCGCCGCATTCGCCCGTGCTGTCGACTCGCTTTCCGATGTCTTCAGCGGGCAGTTCGAGTACGTCGCCGGCATCGAGGCCCGTGGCTTCCTGCTGGCGGGGGCGATCTCGCGGGCCACGGGCGCGGGCATCATCCCCATCCGCAAGGAGGGCAAGCTGCCGCGGGAGACCTACCGGGAGAGCTATCAGCTCGAGTACGGCTCCGCGGTCCTGGAGATCCACACCGACGACGTCGCCCGCGGCTCGCGGGTGCTGGTGGTCGACGACATCCTGGCCACCGGCGGCACCCTCGAGGCCAGTGCGCGGCTGCTGCACCGAGCGGGACTGCACATCGCGGGCTTCGGGCTGCTGATGGAGCTGACCGAGCTGCGCGGGCGCGGCAAGCTGGGCGGCCACCGCACCCGGGCCCTGTATCGAGTCTGAGCACATGCTGGAGGTTGCGGCGATCCGCTGAGGGCGGACGACATCAGCGGCTGTGGGCAACCTCCCGTTCATGCGCGGGGGATTAGCATGGCTGGTTCCCTGATCGCGGCTGATCGGGGAAAGGCGGACGTTTCAAGGAGCACGAGCACATGACGGATGTCGCCAGGAGCACCGGCGCTGAGGCCGGTCTGCCAGACGACCGCGGACGCAGCCACGACAGTGCGCTCGACGAGCAGCTAGCGATCGAGCAGCGCTACGTCTCGGGCCTCTACGACCGCCTGGACGAGCTGCGCCGCGAGAAGGCCGAGGAGCTGGACCGTGTGCGCCGCGCGGACATGGGCACGGGGCATCAGTCCCGATCCGAGCGCGACGCATTCGCCACGCACTACGAGGACCGCCTCGCCCAGCTCGAGGCCGTCGACAAGCGCCTGGCCTTCGGGCGCCTGGACACCGCGGAGACCGGCGAGTCCGCCACGCGCTACATTGGGCGCATCGGCCTGGCCACCGAGGACCAACGGCGCCTGCTGGTCGATTGGCGCGCCCGCGAGGCCGCCGCGTTCTACCAGGCCACCGGCCGCAGCCCCATGGGCGTGCGCCGCCGCCGCCACCTGATCCTCGACGGACGCCATGTCTCGGCGATCGAGGACGACGTCCTGGACCCCGAGCTGCTCGACGATGTGTCCGTCCTGCAGGGCGAGGGCGCCCTGCTGGCGGCGCTGAACTCCAAGCGCACGGGTCGCATGACGGACATCGTCTCCACGATCCAGGGCGAGCAGGACCGGATCATCCGCGCTGCGCTGCAGGGCGTGCGCGTGGTCCAGGGCGGTCCGGGCACCGGCAAGACCGCGGTCGCCCTGCACCGCGCGGCGTTCCTGCTCTACGAGCACCGGGAGCGGCTGCGCAAGTCAGGCGTGCTGATCGTCGGGCCGTCGTCGTCGTTCCTGTGGTACATCGACCGTGTGCTGCCCTCTCTGGGCGAGACGGGGGTGGTGATGTCGTCGCTGGCCGATCTGTTCCCCGGGATCCACGGTGCGCCCGAGCGCGATCGCGAGGTTGCCCGCCTCAAGGCGGGCCTCGAGATGGTCGAGGTCATCAAGCGGGCGGTCAAGGACCGGCAGAAGCTGCCCGAGCGCGACCAGGTGCTCACGGTGGATTCGCACCGCGTGGTGCTCACCCGTCAGCTGGTGCGACGGGCCCGTGAGAAGGCCCGGGGCACGGGCAAGCCGCACAACGAGGCCCGGGCGACCTTCGTGAAGGTCATCCTGCGCGAACTCGCCGAGAAGCTGGGGGAGGAGCTCAACGACGCCTCCGGCAATGCGATCGACCGGTCCTACCTCGTGGAGGACCTGCGCCAGGCCCCGGAGGTGCGCCGGGCCGTGAACCTGCTGTGGCTGCCGCTGTCGGCCGAGACGCTGGTGCGCCAGCTCTTCGCCAAGCGCCGCTACCTGGACTCGGCCTTCCGCCACCTCAGCCCCGCGCAGAGGGACCTGCTGCAGCGTCCCGCTACCGCTGCGCTGACCGTCTCGGACGTGCCGCTGCTGGATGAGGCAGCCGAGCGGCTGGGCAGCCTCGAGGATGCCGGCGTGCGGATCCGCACCGGCGAGGCGGAGCGCGCCAAGGCCACCGAGATGGCCGAGCGGGCGCTGTACAACATGAGCCAGGCCCTCGAGGACGTCGGCGTGGACGGCGTGGTGAGCGCCAGCGACCTCACGGAGTTCAACGAGGAGCAGGCCCATCGGATGACGGCCGCCGAGGCCGCGACCTCCGATCGCACCTGGGCCTACGGGCACGTCGTCGTGGATGAGGCGCAGGAGCTGACCCCCATGCAGTGGCGGGTGCTGATGCGCCGATGCCCCATGAAGTCGTTCACGGTGGTCGGCGACATCGCCCAGGCCGGCTCGGCCTCGGCCGCCGCCTCGTGGGGCGAGGCCCTCGAGCCCTTCGTGGGCGATCGCTTCACCCTCGAGCAGCTCACGGTCAACTACCGCACGCCGGAGGCGGTGGCCTCGGTCGCCGCGGCCGTCGCCCGTGCCGCCGGTCAGGACGTGGCCGCCCCGCGGGCGGTGCGCGAGGGGGAGCCGCCGATCATCGCCGAGCTGCCCGCTCAGGCAGACGACGCCGAACTCCTGAGCGCGATCGACGACCAGCTCGAGCAGGAGCTCGAGGTCGTCCAGGGCGGCCTCGTGGCCGTCATCGCCCCGGAGGACCGCGTCCGTGAGATCGGCCGGCATCTCGCCGAGCGCCTGCCCGGCAGGGTGGGCGCCGGTGTGCGCCGGCTCGAGCACCAGGTCGTCGTGCTGTCCACGTGGGATGCCAAGGGCCTGGAGTTCGACTCCGTGGTCCTCGTGCAGCCGCAGGAGATCATCGACGAGTACGACGGCGTCGGTTCCCTGTATGTGGCCATGACCAGACCCACCCAGAGGCTGCGCACCGTCTCGGCCGGCCCGCTGCCAGCCGGCTACGACGGCGTCCGCTTCGCTTCCGAGAACTGAGAGGTACCCCCACGTGACCCCGACACCCACCACCGCGATCGATCTGGCGGCCCAGCACAACGACCCCGACTTCCCGGGCATCTGGGAGGAGCTGAACTGGCGCGGGCTCGTGCATGTGTCCACGGATGCCGCCGCCCTCCAGGAGCTGCTCGACGGCGAGCCGATCACGTTCTACTGCGGCTTCGACCCCACGGCGGCCTCGCTGCACCTGGGCCACCTCGTGCAGCTGCTGACCATGCGCCGGCTGCAGCTGGCGGGGCACCGTCCGCTGGGTCTCGTGGGCGGCTCGACCGGGCTGATCGGCGATCCCCGCCAGACCTCGGAGCGGGTGCTGAACACCCGGGAGGTCGTGGAGCAGTGGGTCGGGCAGCTGCGCGGGCAGATCGAGCGCTTCCTGTCCTTCGAGGGGGAGTCCGCCGCGCGCATGGTCAACAACATGGACTGGACCGGCGAGATGTCCGCGATCGACTTCCTGCGCGACATCGGCAAGCACTTCCGCGTGGGCACCATGATCAAGAAGGAGATCGTCGCCAAGCGGCTGAACTCAGAGGAGGGGATCTCCTACACCGAGTTCAGCTACCAGATCCTGCAGGGCATGGACTTCCTGAACCTGCACCGGGAGTACGGCTGCATGCTGCAGACCGGAGGCTCGGACCAGTGGGGCAACCTGACCTCGGGCACGGAGCTGGTGCGCAAGGTCGAAGGCACCTCGGTCCAGGCGATCGGCACGCCGCTGATCACCAATTCGGACGGCACCAAGTTCGGCAAGTCCGAGGGCAACGCTATCTGGCTGGATCCCGAGCTGACCTCGCCGTACGCCTTCTACCAGTTCTGGCTCAACACCGCCGACGCCGACGTGGTCGACCGCCTCAAGGTATTCACCTTCCGCACCAGTCAGGAGATCGCCGAGTTCGAGCGCAAGGTCGCCCAGGAGCCCTTCCGCCGAGAGGCGCAGAAGCAGCTCGCGTGGGATGTCACCGTGCTGGTGCACGGGGCCCAGGCGACCGAGCAGGCCATCGCCGCTTCGGAGGCGGTGTTCGGCAAGGGAGACCTGGGTGCCCTGGATGAGCAGACGCTGGCCGCGGTGATCGGGGAGCTGCCCTCGGCCTTCGTGGGGGCTTCGGACCGGGCGCTGATCGACCTTCTCGTGGCCACGGGGCTGTCGACCACCCGGTCCGAGGCGCGACGCACGCTCCAGGAGGGCGGTGTCTCCGTGAACAACCAGAAGGTCCAGGGCATCGAGGCTCAGCTCGAGGACGAGCAGCTGCTGCACGGCCGGTTCGCCCTGCTCAAGCGCGGCAAGAAGAACATGGCGGGAGTCGTGCTGGGGGACTGACCCGAAAGGCACCTTCATGCGGGTGCGCGTTCTTGCGGGTGCGCGCCTGACTCGGCCGGCGGATGAGGGCTTCCTGTGGGGTGCAGCACAAACGGCCCAGATGGTTTGCGGGCCTGCTGGGCGGTGTGTAGTGTTCTTCTCTGTCGCCGCGAGCGGCCCGCCGGTGCGAACCGGTGCGGCGCAGCGGCAGGATCACCGATCCGGTTGATCCTGCGTCGACACAACCACTGAACGGCTCGATCGAGCAGATCGCTTCGCCATGCACTGCATGCGCAAGGGATCGGATCGAAGGAGCCGGGTTGTGAAGAGCAGGTGAAGCGAGTATGATGATCTGGCCGCACAACGGTGAACGAGAGATGAACGAAGTTCGGATCTCGTGAGCTGCGGCGGTTGAAGAACCTGATCTTCGCGGGCCTGGTGAGTCGGGCTGGTTGATCGTCTGTTGTTTGAGAACTCGATAGTGTGCCAAATTGTCTGCTGATACCAGTTCAAGC
>NZ_JALXVH010000082.1 GCF_025149945.1 Kocuria sp. p3-SID1428
GTTCCTTTTCCCCATCGCCGAGTGGATACCTGATTGCGCTGAACGGGCTTTTGACGCAACCAGGTATCCACTCGAACCAGGGGAGAGGCTCGGGCTCCTCCCGGGCCGAGTGGATACTCAATTGCGATATGAGTGGCCACAACGCAAGTGGGGATCCACTCGCGAGGGAGAGGGGTGGGCAGACGGCGGGCTACTCGTCGGCGTCGGCGGCGTGGGCAGCTGCGTCCGAGTGTTCGTGGCTCCGGTGGAGGTCCTGGAGCATTGCCTGGCGGGTCGCCTCGCGCTGCTCGTCGGTCTCCCCGTCGATCTCCCAGATCCTGTAGTCGCTCAGCATGGCCTCAGGGCGGGCGGTCACGAACAGGATCACCCCGGGGTAGCTGTCCAGGAGCTCGCGGACGATGTGGCGTCCCTCGTCATCGAGGCCCACGCTGATGTTCTCCAGCACCAAGAGGGGCGGCTGCCCGTGGAGCGCGCGGGCGAGCTTGAGACGGGTGACATCGGACGGGGACCACCCCGCCGCGTTGTTCTTCAGCTTGGTGCCCAGTCCTCGGTGGAGCCTGCCGACGCGCTTGCCCATCCCAACGCGTTCGAGCTCGCGGAGGACCTCGTCGTCGTCGCCTCCCGGTCGGCGGTAGGTCACGATCCGCCGGATGGAGCCCTGCTCGAGCGGGACGTCCAGGGAGGCGTAGCCCACCAGCTCCCGACTCTCCTTGCGGGGTGCACGGACATAGTCCTTGCCGTCGATCAGCACGTAGGCCCCGTCCTCATCCTGCGGGTTCAGGCTGTCCCCTGCGAGCAGCAGCTGCTGGATGGCCTGATGCGGGCGGGCGGAGTGCTCGGAGACCATGCGGATCCGATCGCCGGGCACGGCGTCGATGTCCGGCAGGGGCGTTCCGTGGACGGTGAGTCCGCGGACGCTGAGTCCTTCGTGGTCGTCGACGGCCTCGACAGCGCCCTGCTTCCAGGCCCGCTCCCGGCGCTGCTCGGCCCTGCGCAGCTGGATGGCCTCCTGGAGCACGGGAGCCAGGATTCGGCGGGCGGCCTTGTAGTTCTGCCGGTACTCGACCACGCGGCCCAGATCGGACATCGGCGTGGACATGATGCCGAGCAGCGTCATCACGGACGCCACACCGGCGGCGTCGATCACCCCGAGCATGGACAGCAGGACCACCACCACCGTGCACAGCGAGGCGGCGGTGACCGTCAGCGCGCGGATGAAGCCCGTGATGCGGGCGCGCTCGACGGCTGACTCCACCACCCGGCTCGAATTGCGGTCCACGGCGTTGAGCTCGCGGGAGACCGCGCCGGAGATCCTGATGGACGGTCCGGCGCGCACGGTGTCGGCGATGTGGGAGGACATCCGACCGCGCTGCCGTCGCAGGGAACGGGCGCGCTCGAACGCAGCACCGGAGAGCCGCGGGATGGCCGCAGCAGTCAGTGCCAGCGGCACGGTGACAGCCGCGCCAAGGCGCCAGTCGATCACCCACAGCGCGGCAAGGACGACCAGCACCAGGGGAAGGCCCGTGGCCAGCGGGACGATGCCCTGGGCGATCCAGTTCCGAACTGCAGTGAGGTCGTTGGAGGCCCGGGTAACGATCACCCCCAGCGACTTGTTGCCCCGCTCGCCCAGGATGGCCGATGCGATGAGTCGCCGGCGCTGCTCGTAGACGTAGTCCTGCCCCACCTGCTCGGCCACGATGCGCTCCATCCACCGGGCCAGCCCGATGCCGAGCACGGACAGCACCAGCAGGAGCACCAGATCCCACTCCGGCTGCCGAGCCGAGAGCACACCGCCGACGCTCAGCGCCATGGCGATGGCGAACACAGCCTGCAGGACCCCGAGGACCACCAGGGACGCCAGGAGCCACCGGCGGCGTCCTCGCCATACAGGTGGCATTCGGGGATCCTCCTGCTGGGAGGACACGCGCTCAGTCAATCGGCGCTCCCGCGGCTCAGGCGGACTCGGCCGAAGCCGTCGGGTCGACGACGCGGCGCCGCTGCGGCTCGGCGCGCAGCGCGGTCGCCTCGAGCGGATCCTGGAGATCGAAGGTCCCCACGACGGGGACGTCGAAGACGGAGAGGACCGAGTGCGCCTCGGTGGTGGCCAGAGGGGAGGAGGTCATGACCCCGGAGGCTGCCGAGACGCGCAGGCCGGCGTCGACCAGCTCGTGGACTCCGGCGCGAGCGCCGAGGGCATCCGTGGCGGCGAACATCACGTGGTCGATGGTCGCCTGGAAGGTCTCGTCGCGCAGCAGGCGAGCCGTCTCCTCCTGGTAGACGCCGTCGGCGATCTCGACGACGACCACGTCCGTCTCAGCCTCGGTGAGAGCATCGACCAGGTTCACGGTCAGGGCGCGCAGCTGCTCCATGGGGGCGCGGAAGGTGGTGGGGAACCCGAAGTCGGTGAAGTCGAGGACCTTGGAGGCGCCGGCGTCGGCGTAGATCATGGGGTCGTTGCCCGCACCGGTGCCGGTGATCTTGCCGGCACCGACCGTGAGGCCGCTGTTGACCAGTCCGTTGATCAGGCAGGCCATCATGGTCGACTTGCCGGAGTTCATGGAGGCGCCGAGGACGCCGATGACCTCCGGGCGCCCGGTGCGCTCACGCCGAGGCCCGGTCACCGGCTCGTTGAGGAACGGCGCAAAGCGCTCGATGGTGACGACGCCACTCTCATCCGCCAGGAGGCCCAGAGGGCGCAGCCGAGTGGGAGAGGACATCTTGTCGTGGGAGGCGGTCACCTGCCCGGCAATGCCGCCGGCCGCCACCAGATCCACGGGCTCCAGCGAGTCGGGGACATGGGCCAGGAACTGATCCGCCGCGTAGCGGTTGCCGTAGGCCACCATCACGAGCCGGCCCTCGAAGAGGATCGCCTTGCGCGACTCCGGGGTCTCGATGCGCTTGTGATTGCCGATGCGGGTGACCTCCGCGATCACGACGTCGCCGGCCTGCGGGTGGACGTCCACGCCGGAGAGCAGGTGGAACCGGGCCGGGTCGTGGGCCACGGCGCTGGCCACGTGGCGGGTCGTGTAGCTCGACTGGAAGCTCGCGGGCAGGGGATCCCGGATGATGCGGGCTTCATCGGTCATGGCGGTCTCGCTCGTCTCGTGGATGCGGGGCAGGGGCTGGGCGGTCATCTCGGGTCCTCTCGGCAGCGGAACGTCGTGAGCACGAGATAACCCGACGACGATGAGGTGCGGATGAACCGCGGATGAGGCAGCTCTCATCTGGCGCGGCCGACGGATCACGAAGCCCCATCCCAGGGAAGGGACGGCGGCACCGTCCGGATGGTGGAGGCGCCGCCTCGACGCGAGGACGCGCCCGGGGCCCCTTCCCGGAAGGTGACAGAGCTGAAGCCCCGTCCCGCAGAGGGGACGGGGCCTCGAGCGGCAGCGGACGGTCTCAGGGCAGCAGACGAGATACCGGGGGAAGCTGCCGTCCCACCGGGAACAGCGGGAGGTAGGAGAACCCCGAGAGGTTGTACGTGAACCTGATCCCCATCGACAGGCGGATGCCCCAGTGCATGCCCAGGGCGGCCAGGGCGAAGACCTGGCCCGTGCGCCGGCCGGCCAGCGCGATCGGGGGCCCGAGCTCGACGAGCAGCGCCATCGCCGACAGCGCACCGAGCGGGCCTGCGCTGCGGTAGAGGGCCCCTGCCAGGGCAGGGGCCTCGGAGCCGAAGACCTCCTTGCGGATCGCGTCGGTCGCGACCTGCTCCCGCAGCGTGCTCCCCGACGCCCACGCCCAGCCCTTGGGGCTGCGGACCTTGGCCACTCCCGAGAGGAAGTAGACGGCGACGGTCGCGATGTTCATGGCCGTGGCGGGAGCGCCGTAGGCGCGATCCAGGACTCTCGGTCGCTGAGGCGCACCGCGCAGGAGGCGATCCGCAGACAGCGCGTCCGCTGTGGAGGACAGCCCCAGGATGACCTGGTGCATCGTGAGCTGGTTGTCGTTGTGCAGGATCATCCCCCAGGAGTTGCGGTAGGAGAGGGTCCACAGCTGCAGCAGCGAGTTCAGCGGCCCGGTGATCCGGTGCCCGAGTCCCAGCAGGGTCAGGGCGTTGGTGACCTGCGCGGCGTCGAACAGCGCGTCGGCCACGCGGGGCGACAGCGGCGCACGCAGGACGCGGACCGGTCCCACCGGCGCGAACTGCTCCGGGTCCTGAGCGTGCAGGGAGCGGAACATCGGCCGACGACGGAGGTTGCGGAACGCGGAGAAGGCGCCGATGCCGATGCGCAGGACCGCAGGACGCAGGGGCTCCGCGGCGGGCATGAGCGTGTCGACGAGGCGGTGCAGGAACCTGCTTCGGGCGGTCATCGTGCGTCCTTCCTGAGGCGGCGGGTGGCGTCCTGGGCCGTCGCGGTCCCGCCCACGGCGCACCGGGCATGGATGGTCTCGGAGCGGGGGGTGCGCTGCCCCGCGAAGTACTCGTCGAAGACGAAGCGGCTGCGTACGACCTCGACGCGCACGATCCTCGCCTCGCGCTCGATCCGGCGCATGGTCTCGATCTCGGTGGAGCCGCCGGCCTCCGGAGGCTGCGCCAGGGAGTCGGCGAAGCGCTGGGCGACGGGGACGGCCCTCCCGCTGCGGACATCCCGGGCGATCTGCTTGCGCACCTGGTTGAGGCCGCCGGCGCCGTAGTGCGAGTAGTGGGGCAGGATGCGCTCGCCGTCCTCGCTCAGGCCGATCACATGCGGGACGATCACCCGGCCCCTGCGGTCCTCGGAGAACATGGGGAAGGTCGACAGGGGGAACGAGTCCTGCTCCATCTTCTGGACGTTCACCGTCGACATGGGGCCGACGTAGTGGCGGACCGGAGACACCAGCACGGCGGCGAGCCCGGCCAGGCCGGCCAGACGCAGCAGATCTGCGCTTCGGAGAGGCGGGGCGGAGGGTGCGGTGGTGCGCATGGGTGTCTCCTGGGGCGTGGTGCGGCAGGCGGGTGAGCTGGGGACGACGACTGCGGGGAGCAGGTCAGGGCGCGAGATCCGCCATGGCCGCGTGTGCGGCCCAGGCGCCTGGCATGCCGTGGACGCCGGCTCCCGGAGGGGCGGAGGAGGAGGCCAGGTACAGCCCTCGCGGTGCGAGCCGGTACGGGTCGAGGCTCGGGCGCGGCCGCAGCACGGACTGCAGGCCCGTCATGGCGCCGCCTGCCACGTCGCCGCCGATGAGGTTGGGGTTCCACTGCTCGAGGGCGGCGGGGTCCGTGCTGCGGCGTTCGAGGATGCGGTCGCGGAACCCGGGGGCGAAGCGCTCGATCTGGGACGCGATGCGCTCGGCGACCTCACCGGGTCGCCGCTCCACGTATCCCGCCGGCACATGGGCATAGGCCCACAGGACCACGCGTCCCTCGGCCGGGCCGTGTGCGCGCGAAGGATCGGCCGCCTGCTGCTGGCACACCAATACGAACGGTCGTTCTGGTAGCCGTTCCCGGAAGACCTCGGACTCCGCGCGCACCAGCTCCTGAGCGGTGCCCGCGACGTGGACGGTGGTGGCCTCCGCGACGCGCGGATCGCTCCACGGCACTGGGCCGTCGAGGAGGAAGTCGACCTTGTAGGCGGCCGCCCCGTGGCGCCACCGGCCCAGCTGATTCCGCACACGCGGCGGGATCTCCTCGGCGCCCGGCCCGCTCAGGCGCAGCACCTGCGAGGGCGTGAGGTTCAGCAGGACGGCATCGGCCTGCGGCAGCTCCCGCAGATCGGTGACCCAGTGACCGGTATGCACGCGGCCGCCGTGCGCTTCCAGAACGCTGAGCAGCGCCGCGACGATCGAGCCGGTGCCTCCGCGTGCCACGGGCCAGCCGCGCGTCATGCCCAGCGCCCCGAACAGGGTCCCGAACGCACCGGTGAGCGGCTGTCCCAGCGGTGTGATCGCATGAGCGGCCAAGCCCAGGAAGAGGGTGCGCGCGGCGTCGTCGCGGAACAGCGCGCGTGCCATCGCAGCGGCAGGGGGCGCAGAGCGCAGCCCGAAGCGCGCCATGGCCAGCGGGTGCTTCGGCCAGCGCAGCATGGGCCCCAGGATGTTCTCCAGGTGGGCGTCGAGGCCCTCGACGACGGGGGCGTGCAGAGCGCGCCAGGCGCGGGCGTCGCGTCCCAGGCCCTCAGCCGTGGAGGCGAGGTCCTGGTGGAGCAGCGCGGCCGGAGCGCCTTCAGCCGGATGCGCCATGGGATAGGCGCTGCGGACCCACTGAAGGCCGTGCTGCTCCAGGCGCAGGTCCCGGAACACAGGGCTGGCGACGCCGAAGGGGTGCCCGGCGGCGCCCAGATCAACGATCGTGCCCTCGCCGAGCAGCGGGGCGGAGGCCGCCGCGCCGCCGGGATGCTCGCCGCCCTCGTAGACGTCGACCTCCCAGCTCTCACGGGCGAGCAGTGCGGCGGCCGTGAGGCCGTTGGGCCCCGAGCCCACGACAACGGCGCGGGGCGCAGCGTTGCTGCTGTGCCGACGGGCGGTCATGCCTCTCACCTCCGGTGGCGATCCGCAGGATGCGCGGGACCTGCTGTCCCTGGACCGCGATGTCCCTCGACTATGGCCCACCGGAATGAAAGCCCGATGAGCGCGCAGCGCGAGGGCGAGATG
>NZ_JALXVH010000083.1 GCF_025149945.1 Kocuria sp. p3-SID1428
GCGGGACCCGGTCGGGACGGATCGAGGATCAGTCGAGGTGGCGCTCGTCGGGGCCGTTGTAGGCCGACAGCGGGCGGATCAGCGAGTTCGCGGCACGCTGCTCCATGATGTGTGCAGTCCACCCGGTGAGGCGGGCGCACACGAACAGCGGGGTGAACGTGGGAATGTCGAAACCCATGAGCCAGTACGTGGGCCCGGCCGGGTAGTCCAGGTTGGGCTTGATCTGCTTGGCCTCGTCCATGGACCGGGCCAGGCCGTTGTAGAGGCCCAGGATCTCGCGGCGGTCGTAGTGATCGAGCATGCGGAACAGGGCGTCCTGCATGGTCGGCACGCGCGAGTCGCCGTTCTTGTACACGCGGTGGCCGAAGCCCATGACCTTCTTCTTCTCGGCCAGGGCCTGGTCCATCCACTCCTTGGCCCGCTTCTCGGCGTCCTCCTCCGACTCGTCCTTGCGGATGCCGAGCTCCTGGAAGGTGTGCATGACGGCCTCGTTGGCGCCGCCGTGCAGCGGGCCCTTGAGCGCGCCGACCGCACCGACCACGGCGCTGTGCAGGTCCGCCAGCGTGGAGGTGATCACGCGCGCCGTGAAGGTCGAGGCGTTGAAGGAGTGCTCGGCGTACAGGATCATCGACACGTTGAAGGCGTCGACGACCTCCGGATCGGCTTCCTCGCCGAAGGCCATCCACAGCAGGTTCTCGCTGTAGCTGAGGTCATCGCGGGCGGAGATCGGGCCCTTGCCGTGGCGGCGGCGCTGGTCGTAGCAGACCACCGCGGGCATGGCTGCGAACAGCGCCTTGGACTTCTCCAGCTCCGCCTCGGGGGAGGCGTCCTCGGCCTCGGGGTGCTGGGCGCCCAGGACGGAGACCGCGGTGCGGCACACGTCCATGGGGTGGCAGTCCGTGGGCAGGGCGTCGATCACGGCCTTGAGCTCGGGGCTCAGGCCGCGGTGCGCCCGCTCGAACTCCTCGAACTCCGTCAGCTCCTGCGCGGTGGGCAGCTCGCCGTTCCACAGCAGCAGCGCGACCTCCTCGATCGTGCGCGAGGCCGCCAGCTCCTGGACGGGATAGCCGCGGTAGAGCAGGGAGTTGGACTCGGGGTTGACCTTGGAGACCGCCGTGACGTCGGCGACGACGCCGGCCAGGCCCTTGTGGACCTCGGGCTCCTGGGTGGACTGATCTGCAGTGCTCATCACTTGCCTCCTGGGACGTCGAATGCGAAGACCTGGCTGTCGAACTGGTTGTAGCCGTCGTAGTCGACGGTCTCGTACAGGCGGGCCCGCGTCTGCATCTGGGGCACAGCGGCCTGCTGGGTGCCGTCCTGCCGGATGGTGTCGAGCAGGCGCTCGACCGCACCCATGGCTGCGCGCTGTGCGGACACGGGGTAGATGACCATGGAGACGCCGGCCTGCTGCAGCTGCTGGACCGTGAACAGCTCGGACTTGCCGAACTCGGTCATGTTGGCCAGCACGGGGACATCGAGCGCCGAAGCCACGGCCTGGAACTCCGAGAGGTCCTTCATGGCCTCGGGGAAGATCGCATCGGCGCCGGCCTCGACCAGCGCCTGGGCGCGCTCGATCGTGGCCTCCAGCGAGTCCACCGCACGGATGTCGGTGCGCGCCATGAGCACGAAGTCAGGATCGCGGCGGGCCTTGGCCGCGGCCTGGATCCGCTGGACCGCGGTGTCCTGGTCGACGACGGCCTTGCCGTCCAGGTGCCCGCAGCGCTTGGGATTGACCTGGTCCTCCAGGTGGCACCCGGACAGCCCGGCGTTCTCGAGCTCCTGGATGGTGCGGGCCACGTTCATGGCCTCGCCGAAGCCGGTGTCGGCATCGATCAGCGTGGGCAGGTCCGTGGTGCGAGCGATCTGCCCGCCGCGGGCGGCCACCTCCGTGAGGGTGGTCAGCCCGATGTCCGGAAGCCCCAGCTCATTGGCCAGCACGCCTCCGGAGATGTAGACGCCGTCGAAGCCCTTCTCCTGGATCATGGCGGTGGCCAGCGGCGTGAACGTGCCGGGGAACTGCACGCAGCGGTCTTCGGCCAGCAGCTCGCGGAAGCGCTTGCGCTTCTCACTTGCGGTGACGTGGGAGTACAGCATCAGAAGATCCCCTCGGGTCCGGTGGACAGGTCGACGGAGGCCAGGATGTTCAGCGCGGCGAGGTCGCCGGCCTCCAGGCCGGGCAGCTCCTGGGCTGCCTGGATGAACCGCTCGAGTTCGGACTCGGCCACGACGCCCTCGGCCAGCGAGCGCAGCTTGGTCAGGTACTGCTCGCGGGCGAACGGGCGGGCGCCGAGCGGGTGGGCATCGGCCACGGCGATCTCCTCGACGATCCGGGTGCCGTCGGTGAGGGTGATCTCCGCACGGCCGCCGAAGGCCTTCTCGGAGATGTCCAGGGAGTGGTAGCGGCGGGTCCACTCCGGATCCTCCTGAGTGGTGACCTTGTTCCACAGGGCGACCGTCTCCGGACGGCCCGCGCGCTCGGGGGCGTAGGAGGCCGAGTGGTTCCATTCGCCGTCCTGCAGCGCCACGGTGAAGATGTACGGGATCGAGTGATCCAGGGTCTCGCGCGAGGCCTTGGGGTCGTACTTCTGCGGATCGTTGGCGCCGGAGCCGATCACGTAGTGGGTGTGGTGCGAGGTGTGCAGCACGATCGAGTCGACGTTGTCCGCGTTCGCGATCTCCGGGTGCTCGGAGTGCAGGCGTCGGGCCAGGTCGATCCAGGCCTGGGCCTGGTACTCGGCCGAATGCTCCTTGGTGTAGGTGTCCAGGATGGCGCGCTTGGCCTCGCCCGGCTCGGGCAGCGGGACCTCGTAGGAGGCGTCCTTGCCGTCGAGCAGCCAGGCGATCACGCCGTCCTCGCCCTCCCAGATGGGCATGGGGGAGGTCTGCCCGCGCATGGCGCGGTCGACGGCCTCCACGGCCATCTTGCCTGCGAAGGCCGGGGCGTGGGACTTCCAGGTGGAGATCTCGCCCTTGCGGGACTGCCGGGTGGCGGTGGTGGTGTGCAGGGCCTGGCCGATGGCCTGGTAGATCACGGCCGGGTCCAGGCCCAGCAGCGTGCCGATGCCGGCGGCGGCCGACGGGCCCAGGTGGGCCACGTGGTCGATCTTGTGCGCGTGCAGGCAGATGGCCTTGGTCAGATCGACCTGGATCTCGTAGCCGGTGGCCAGGCCGCGCACCAGAGATGCGCCGTCCGCGCCGGTGTGCTGGGCGACGGCCAGGATCGGGGGGATGTTGTCGCCGGGGTGGGAGTACTCGGCGGCCAGGAAGGTGTCGTGGAAGTCGAGCTCGCGCACCGCCACGCCGTTGGCCCAGGCCGCCCACTCGGGGGAGACCGCGGTGGCCGAGTCCACGCCGAACAGCTGCGCGCCGCGGGCGTCCGAGGCCGGGCGGTGGCGCAGGGCCTGGTCGCGGGCCGAGACGATGGGGGCGCGGTTGATCGAGGCCATGGCGACCGAGGCGTTGTCGAGCACGCGGTTGATCACCATGTCGGTGACCTCGGCGGAGACCTCCACCGGGTCGGCGGCGACCTCGGCGATCTTCCAGGCCAGCTGCTCCTCGCGGGGCAGCTGCGCCGATGACGGGTGGACCTTCACGGTGTGGTTGACGGTCATGACGTCCTCTCTGATGCGGTGGTTTCGGTCTTCTCGAGGGCTGCGCTCAGGGCCTGGTGCAGGTGCAGGCGCACGGCGGCCTCGGCCAGCTGCTCGGAGCCGGAGGCGATGGCCCTGGCGATCGCGGCGTGCTCCTGGGCGGCGCTGACCAGCCGGGACGGGTCGTGGGACGAGAGCCGGCGCACCCGGATGAGCTGGGTGCGCACGGTCTCCAGGGCGGTGACGAGCCAGGGGTTGGCCGCGGCGTCGTCGATCATCTGGTCCATGCGGGCCACGAGCTCGTAGTACTCGTCCGGGATGGGGTCTTGGTCCAGCTGGATCGAGATGCCCTGCAGCTCCTCGGCCAGGTGCACGAAGTCGACGGGCGTGCAGCGCACCGCCGCCAGTCGAGCGGCCTTGACCTCGAGGGCCTCGCGAAGCTCGAACAGCGGCTCGATGTCCGCGGCGCTGATCCGGCTGACCGCCGTGCCGCGGCCTCCGATCTGCTCGGCCAGGCCGTCGGCGGCCAGCAGGCCCAGGGCCTCGCGCACCGGCGTGCGGGAGGTGCCGAAGCGCTCGGAGAGCTCGACTTCCCCCAGGGGGGCACCGGGGGCGAGATCCCCGTTGAGGATCTCCGCGCGCAGCTGGAGGTGCACGCGCTGACCTGCTCGCATGGTGCTCCTCTCTGCCTGTGGCTCGGTGCGCGCCCGATGTGCTCGCGGCGCCTGTTGTGTATACACACCCTGCCACGGTCCGCGGTTCCTGTCACGCCGCCGAGCGGGCAATGGGCATCAATGTATACACGGGGGTGGTGCCAAGTGAGCTGAGTCACTACTGTGGAGGACATGGAACCGGCGGGGCCCGGCGGCGGCGCACCGCGTGCATCGCCTGCGCGGCGCCCCGGATCCGGCCCACGAGCCACGCACAGCACGGACAAGGAGCATCCATGAGCCAGCACAGCGCGGATCAGCCCCGCCCCACCACCACCGCCGAGCGCACGCTGCCCGGCGACGGCACCTACTCCGGGACGTGGCGGCGCAGCGTCGAGGATCGGGAGGGCTTCTGGCTGGAGGCAGCTCAGGGCATCGACTGGATGACGCCGCCCAGCCGGGCGCTGGATGACTCCGGCGACCCGATCTTCCGCTGGTTCCCGGAGGCCACACTCAACACGTGCGTCAATGCGGTGGACCGCCACGTCGCGGCCGGTCGCGGGGATCAGGCGGCCATCATCTACGACTCCGCTGTGCTCGAGCGGCAGGAGACGATCACCTATGCCCAGCTGCAGGACCGGGTGGCGCAGGCCGCCGGGGCCCTGCGGGAGCTGGGCGTGCAGAAGGGCGATCGGGTGCTCATCTACCTCCCGATGATCCCGGAGGCGCTGATCTCCATGCTGGCCTGCGCCCGGCTGGGCGCGGTGCACTCGGTGGTCTTCGGCGGCTTCGCCCCACGCGAGCTCGCCGTGCGGATCGACGACTGCGCCCCGCGCGCCGTCATCACGGCCTCCGGCGGCGTGGAGCCCAAGCGGCGCATCGAGTACCTGCCCTCCGTGGAGGAGGCGGTGCAGATGGCCGAGCAGAAACCGTCTGCGGTGCTGGTGGTCGGGCGCGAGGGCTTCGAACACGACGTCGCGGGCATGCGCGAGCGCGCGGCCGTCGACGGCCTGGAGTGGGTGGACTGGCAGGAGGCGGTCGAGGCCGCCGAGCCTGCCGAGCCGGTCGAGGTCGCTGCCACCGATCCGCTCTACATCCTCTACACTTCCGGCACGACCGGCAGCCCCAAGGGCGTCGTGCGGGACAACGGCGGCCACGCCGTGGCGCTGAGCTGGTCCATGGCCAACATCTACGACATCGGCCCCGGCGAGGTCATGTGCACCGCCTCGGACGTGGGCTGGGTCGTGGGCCACTCCTACATCGTCTACGCGCCGTTGCTGGCCGGGGCCACGACCGTGCTCTACGAGGGCAAGCCTGTGGGCACCCCGGATGCCGGTGCGTTCTGGCGGGTGGTGGCCGAGCACCGCGTGAAGGCCTTCTTCACCGCCCCCACCGCGCTGCGGGCCATCCGCAGGCAGGACCCCGAGGGCGAGCTGGCGGCCGAGCACGACCTGTCGAGCCTGGACACGCTGTTCGTGGCCGGCGAGCGCCTGGACCCGGAGACCTGGAGCTGGGCGGGCAGGGCGCTGGATATCCCCGTGGTCGATCACTGGTGGCAGACCGAGACCGGCTGGGCCATCAGCGGCAACCCGGTGGGCCTGGAGCGGCTGCCGCTGAAGTCCGGCTCCTCCACGGTGCCGATCCCGGGCTACGAGATCGAGATCCTGGATCCGCTGGGCGAGCCGGTGCCACAGGGGGAGGAGGGCAACATCGCCGTGCGCCTGCCGCTGCCGCCGGGCACGCTGGCCACCCTGTGGGGCAGCGACGACCGCTACCGCAGCGCCTACCTGGAGGCCTTCCCCGGGTACTACGCCACCGGCGACTCCGGGCGGATCGACGAGGACGGCTACGTCTTCGTGATGGGCCGCACCGACGACGTCATCAACGTCTCCGGCCACCGGCTCTCCACCGGTGCGCTCGAGCAGGCCCTGGCCCAGCACCCCGCGGTGGCCGAGTGCGCCGTGATCGGCGTGGCCGATGAGCTCAAGGGCCAGCGCCCGTGCGGATACGTGGTGGTCAAGCAGGGCATCGAGACCTCGCAGGAGCAGCTCAGCGAGGAGCTCGTGCAGCTCGTGCGCCGGGAGATCGGCGCGGTCGCCGACCTGAAGCAGATCACGGTGGTCGAGGCCCTGCCCAAGACCCGCTCCGGGAAGATCCTGCGCAAGACCATGCGCCAGATGGCCGATGGCCAGGAGGCGCCGGTGCCCTCGACCATCGAGGATCCGGCCGTGCTGGAGGCGCTGGAGCCCGTGCTGCGGGGCCGGTGA
>NZ_JALXVH010000084.1 GCF_025149945.1 Kocuria sp. p3-SID1428
GAACGCCATCAACCCGGCCAGCTTCGGAGTCAACGCCCCGGGGATCTCGCACGATCCGGACTGGTTCCGCAAGGCGGTGTTCTACGAGGTGCTCGTGCGCGCCTTCTCGGATGCCAACGGCGACGGGTCGGGCGACTTCTCGGGTCTGATCGAGCGGCTGGACTACCTCCAGTGGCTCGGCATCGACTGCCTCTGGATCCCGCCGTTCTACGAATCGCCCCTGCGCGACGGCGGCTACGACATCTCGGACTACTACTCGGTGCTCGACGAGTTCGGCACCGTCTCGGACTTCAAGCGCCTCGTGGCCGAGGCCCACGCCCGCGGGCTGCGCGTCATCACGGATCTGCCGCTGAACCACACCTCGGATCAGCACGAGTGGTTCCAGGCCTCCCGCGAGGACCCCGAGGGACCCTACGGAGACTTCTACGTCTGGTCGGACACGGATGAGCTGTACTCCGAGGCCCGGATCATCTTCGTGGACACCGAGGAGTCGAACTGGACCTTCGACCCGGTGCGCCGGCAGTTCTTCTGGCACCGCTTCTTCTCGCATCAGCCGGATCTGAACTTCGAGAACCCCAAGGTCGTCGAGGCCGTCTACGACGTTGTGCGGTTCTGGCTCGACATGGGCATCGACGGCTTCCGGGCCGATGCCATCCCGTATCTGGTGGAGGAGGAGGGCACCAACTGCGAGAACCTGCCCGGCACCCATGACTTCCTGGTGGGCCTTCGCGAGATGGTCGACCGCGAGTACCCCGGCCGCGTGATCATCGCCGAGGCGAACCAGCCCCCGGAGGAGGTCGTCGAGTACTTCGGCTCGGCGGAGGCCCCGGAGTGCCACATGTGCTTCCACTTCCCGATCATGCCGCGGATCTTCTACGCCCTGCGCGACCAGCGGGCCCAGCCGCTGATCGACACCATGGCCACCACGCCGCGCATCCCCGAGGGCACGCAGTGGGGCACGTTCCTGCGCAACCACGACGAGCTCACCCTCGAGATGGTCACCCCCGACGAGCGCCAAGCCATGCTCGGCTGGTACGCCCCGGATCCGCGCATGCGCGCCAACGTGGGCATCCGTCGTCGTCTGGCTCCGCTGCTGGACAACTCGCGGGCCGAGATCGAACTGATCCATGCGCTGCTGCTCGCGCTGCCGGGCAGCCCGTTCCTGTACTACGGCGACGAGATCGGCATGGGCGACAACATCTGGCTCGACGACCGCGATGCCTCCCGCACACCCATGCAGTGGACCCCGGACCGCAATGCCGGCTTCTCGGAGGCCGATCCCGGCAAGCTGTACCTGCCGGTGATCCAGTCGCTCGTGCACCACTACACGCAGACCAACGTGGAGGCGCAGCTGGCCTCGTCGTCGTCGCTGCTGCACTGGCTGCGCCGCATGCTGCTGGTGCGCCGCGAGCACCCGGCGTTCGGCATGGGCGAGTTCCGCTCGGTGGACTCCGGGCATGAGTCGGTGTTCGCCTTCGTCCGCGAGTTCCATCCCCGGGACGAGCGCCATGAGGACCAGGCCGAGACGCTCGTGTGCATCTTCAACCTGTCGCACACCCCGGCCGCGAGCACGATCGATCTGCCGGAGTTCGCCGGTCGCGGCCTGCGCGAGGTCTTCGGCGGCGAGCCGTTCGGCAGCGTCGATGACAGCGGGACCTACCGGGTGACGCTGGGCTCCCAGGACTTCTTCTGGCTGCGGGTGCGCAGCGCCCCCGACGCCTCGGGCGCTCAGCCGGCCACGCAGTCCATGCCGATCATCACCAGCCTCGGCTGAGCGCGTCCGCGCCCCTCACACGCACCACCTGCACAGGAGACCCGACATGACCGCCGAGAACACGTCGTCGCACCCGGCGCGCAGCCTCGAGGAGGTGCTGCGCGCGTGGCTGCCCTCGCGCCGGTGGTTCCCCTTCGACGGAGATCCGCAGCAGCTGAGCCTCGAGACGGCTGCGGTCATCCCGCTGTCCAAGTCCCAGGCCGGTGCCTCCTCCGAGGACCACGGCATGGCGATCCACCTCCTGCGGGTGGGCCTCCCGTCCGGCACGCGGATCGTCCAGGTGCCGCTGGAGATCTCCGGGACAGCCTTGGATCAGGGCATCGGCTCCTTCGAGTCATCGGTAGGACCCCGGCATGTCCGCGAGGCTGTCGACCAGCCCGAGTTCCTGGACGCCGTGCTGGGACTGCTGCGGCAGGGCTCCCAGATCGGCGGGCACCGCGCGACCATGACGGGGGCCGCCAACGACTCCCTGGTCCCGGTCTCGGGCGTCCGCGCGGCTGAGCAGGTGCAGGTGATCGCCGGCGAGCAGTCGAACACCTCGGTCGTGCTGCGCCCCGTCGAGCCCGGTGAGGACGCGCTGATCCTCAAGTTCTTCCGGGTCCTGGGCGAGGGGCAGAACCCGGACGTCGAGGTCGGCCGCGAGCTGACCGACCTCGGCTGCTCCGTCGTGGCCCGCACCTGGGGCTGGGCGGATATCACCTGGCCGGAAGCCGATGACCACGGCGGCCGCCGTCAGGCCGCCGGGCAGGCGGTCGTGGCCGCGGAGTTCGTCGACGGAGCGCAGGACGCCTGGCGCCTGGCGGTCGAGGCAGCCGCCGAGGGACGCTCCTTCGCCGCAGAGGCCCGCGAGCTCGGCCGAGCCACGGCGCGCATGCACCGTGACCTCGCCTCCGCCTTCGGCGCCCAGGAGGCCGGTGGCCCTCAGCGCGAGGCGCTGCTGGACGGTCTGTCCGGGCGTCTGGAGTGGGCCCGCGATCAGCTGCGCGAGACTCTGGCAGGGCGGGAGCAGCAGCTGGACTCGGTCATCGACCGCGCCCGGCGCAGCGAGCAGCTGCCGGAGCTGCAGCGCATCCACGGCGACTACCACCTGGGCCAGGTCCTGCGCGGCCCCGACGGCGCCTTCCGCATCCTCGACTTCGAGGGCGAGCCGCTGCGCGAGATCTCCGAGCGCTCGGCCGCGGACCTCCCGCTGCGCGACGTCGTGGGGATGCTGCGCTCGCTGGACTACGCCGCCGCCTTCGGGCAGCGCGAGTCCGGGCGCAATACCGAGCAGTGGAGCATCGAGGCGGCCGAGGCCCTGCTCGAGGGCTGGACCGCCGTGACCCACATGATCGTGGAGCGCGCGGATCCGCTGTTCCAGGCGCTGTGGCTCGACAAGGCCATGTACGAGGTCGTCTACGAGTCCCGCAACCGCCCCGACTGGGTCGATGTTCCGCTGGCCGCAGTGCTCAGCGCGCTCGGAGGCACAGCTGCGGAGCCCTCCGTCCATGCGGCGGACAGTGCGGTTTCCGGCGAGCAGGCGGGTGACGGCGCGGCTTCGGCCGCGGCGTCCGAGGGGTCGCAGGACTCGGCGGTGGCCGCCGTCGTCGCGGCGGACCCGACGGCAGCGGCTGCGGGCGTACCCTCGCAGTACCAGGCCGATCAGGCCGCTGGGGGGAGCGCGCAGGCGATCCCCGACCAGCACGAAGGCTCCGCCCCGGAGCACCCCGCCGCAGCGCAGCAGGCGGAGGCGGACGAGATCAGCGGAAGCGAGCACCACGTGTCCCACACCATCTCCGAGGACGTCCTGGCGGCCGTCGCCGAGGGCCGTTACTACGACCCGCACTCCGTGCTGGGCGCCCACCCCCAGGACGACGGCACCGTCCTGATCCGCACCCTGCGGCGCTTCGCGCAGAAGGTCGAGGCGGTCACCGCCGACGGCTCCGTGCACCAGCTCAGCCACGAGTGGGGCGGGATCTTCACCGGTCGCATCCCCGCGACCTCGGACGGCGGCATCCCCGACTACCGGCTGCGCGTGAGCTGGGACGGTGGCCACAGCCGCGAGCTCGACGACCCCTACCGCTACACCCCGACCGTGGGCGAGATGGACCTGCACCTGATCGGCGAGGGCCGGCATGAGGACCTGTGGACCGTGCTCGGCGCCCGCGTCCGACGCTGGCCGTCGAGCTTCGGGGAGATCCGCGGCACGAGCTTCGCCGTCTGGGCGCCCAATGCCCGCGCGGTGCGGGTCATCGGCGACTTCAACGGCTGGGACGGCACCGAGCACGCCATGCGCTCGCTCGGCGGCAGCGGCGTCTGGGAGCTGTTCATCCCGGGCGTCGACCACGGCGCCATCTACAAGTTCCGCATCATGGGCCCGGACGGGCAGTGGAAGGACAAGGCGGACCCCATGGCGCGCTGGACCGAGGTCCCGCCGCTGACCGGCTCGCGTGTGCTGGACAGCCGCTACGAGTTCGGCGACGACGAGTGGATGCAGCGTCGCGCGCAGACCGATCCGCATAGCGGCCCCATGAGCGTCTACGAGGTCCACATCGGCTCGTGGCGCCAGGGCCTGAGCTACCGGGACCTGGCCACCGAGCTCGTCGACTACGTCAAGGCCCACGGATTCACGCACGTGGAGTTCATGCCGGTGGCCGAGCACCCGTTCGGCGGCTCGTGGGGCTACCAGGTCACGGGCTACTACGCCCCCACCTCGCGCTTCGGCGATCCCGACGACTTCAAGCACCTTGTCGATGCCCTCCACCAGGCCGGCATCGGCGTGCTCGTCGACTGGGTCCCCGGGCACTTCCCCAAAGACGACTTCGCCCTGGCCCGCTTCGACGGCGCACCTCTCTACGAGCACCCGGATCCCCGCCGCGGCGAGCACAAGGACTGGGGCACCCTGATCTTCGACTACGGCCGCACCGAGGTCCGCAACTTCCTGGTGGCCAATGCCCTGTACTGGCTCGAGGAGTTCCACGTCGACGGCCTGCGCGTGGACGCCGTGGCCTCGATGCTCTACCTGGACTACTCGCGCGAGCACGGCGAGTGGGAGCCGAATCAGTTCGGCGGCCGAGAGAACCTGGAGGCCATCGCCTTCCTGCAGGAGGCCACCGCCACGGCCTATCGCCGCAGCCCGGGCACGGTGATGATCGCCGAGGAGTCCACGGCCTTCCCGGGGGTCACCCGCCCCACGAGCGGCGACGGGCTGGGCTTCGGCATCAAGTGGAACATGGGCTGGATGCACGACTCGCTCGAATACGTGAGCGAGGACCCCATGTACCGCGGCTACCACCACGGCAAGCTGACGTTCTCCATGGTCTACGCCTACACGGAGAACTTCATGCTCCCGATCTCGCACGACGAGGTCGTCTACGGCAAGGGCTCGCTGCTGCGCAAGATGCCCGGCGATCGCTGGCAGCAGCTGGCCAACGTCCGCGCCTACCTCGCGTACATGTGGGCACACCCCGGCAAGCAGCTGATCTTCATGGGCACCGAGTTCGCCCAGGATGCCGAGTGGGACAACGACAAGTCGCTGGACTGGTGGCTCGCCGAGACCGAGCCGCACCAGGGCATCCAGCGCCTGATCGTGGCGCTGAACGAGATCTACCGGCAGACCCCGGCGCTGTGGGCGCAGGACAACGCGCCGGAGGGCTTCACCTGGCTGGACGCCAACGACAGCCAGGGCTGCACCATGTCGTTCGTACGGTGGGACACCGACGGCCGACCGCTGGTGTGTGCGGTCAACTTCGCCGGCACCCCGCACAGCGGCTTCCACCTGCCCCTGCCTCGCGGCGGGCAGTGGGAGGAGGTCCTGAACACGGACGAGACCCGCTTCGGCGGCTCCGGCGTCGTGAACGGATCGATCGAAGCGATCGACGAGCCCCAGTACGCGCAGCCGGCGCATGCAGTGCTGGATCTGCCGCCGCTGGGTGCGGTGTGGCTGCGTCCGTCGGTCTGAGTCGCCGGGTCGCCGGGTGAAGCGGCTCAGGTCCGGGCCGGCCGGTCCGGTGCGCAGTCACCGGGATCCGACCGGAGGCGCACCACTTGCAGGGGCCGACTGATCAGGGGAGGGGACCGTCGTCGCGCACGCATAGCGACGACGGGCCCCTCCCCGTTTGCGCGTACCGGTAGACGTGTGTAGTGTTCTTCTTCGTCGCTCCGGCAGTCCGGACGGCACGGAACGGCCGAAGGGCCTCGTGTCACGGACTGGGCACGGCGCGTCGCACGGTTTCTGAGAGTTCATCCGCTGGAGACGGCGAGTTGACCCCGGGGAGTGCGGCGGGTAATGTAGCGGAGTGCTTCGGACAGGTGCGGAAGCTGCGGATCAACGCGGTGACAGCACGGTCCAGCAAGAACCTGATCTTCGCGGGCCTGGTGAGACGGGCTGGTTGATCGTCTGTTGTTTGAGAACTCGATAGTGTGCCAAATTGTCTGCTGATACCAGTTCAAGCA
>NZ_JALXVH010000085.1 GCF_025149945.1 Kocuria sp. p3-SID1428
TCCACGTGGCCAGTCGATGCAGGCGACGGGGCCGGCGCAGCTCAGCAGGCGCTGCCGATCATGCCAAGGCCGCGGAAGGCGTGGACCACGCACAGCAGGATCACGAGCGCGACCGAAGCGCGGCAGACTCAGAGTACGCCCCTGTGATGCGCGTCACTACCCATGGCGGCGTGAGTCAGTCGACCTTGATCTCGCCCATCTCGCCCCAGCCGTCGGCGCTGATCTGCTCCGAGATGATCTGCGGGGTGGCGGTCAGGTACTGCGGGAACTCCTGCTGCATCTTCTGGAAGTGCTCGGAGTTCACGTGGGCCTCGGCGGCGTCGTCGTCGAAGCCCTCGACCAGGACGAACTCGTTGGTGTCCGCCACCGAGCGCGACCAGTCGAAGAACCGGTTGCCGGGCTCGGCGCGGGTGGCCTCGGTGAACTCGCGGGAGATCTCCGGCCACTGGGCCGAGTGCTCGGGCTTCACGGGGAACTTCACGACGATGAAGATCATGGGGTTTCCTTCTGCGGTGGGGCGGGTTCGGGGATCACGCTATCGCACGGAAGCGCTCCTGGGGCGGGGCGGCCAGGCACTCGCGGAGGGCTGGGTCGAGTCCGGAGGTGATCCGGTCGGCGAGCACGAGCAGTCCGATCTCCGCACCGGGCCGGCCGATGAGCTGGATCCCCATGGGCACCTGAGCGCCGGTGACCTCCGAGCGCACGATCGTCGTGGGGACGACGACGGCGGGCAGTCCGATCACATTGATCAGCGAGGTCCAGGGGGTGTAGCGGCACTGGCGCTCGTAGTCCTGATCGGCGGAGGCGGGATCGGTGGGCTCGAAGCCCTCCCACCACCAGCCGTGGGGCCTGGGTGTCTGGGCCAGCGCCGGGGTCATCACGACATCCCAGCGGTCCCAGTCCTGCAGCGCGCGGCGCTCTATGTCCCGCAGCGTACGGATGGCTCTCACCAGATCAGATGCCGTGCGCTGGCCCGCGCGGCGGCGGTACTCCTGCGCCAGCCCGGTGAGTAGCGGCTCCTGCTCGGGACTCAGCGGCGCAGCGCCCACGGAGGCGGTCCACAGCTGGAAGAAGGCCTCCGGGTAGGCGGGGTCGTGGCGGATGTCGGCGTCCTGGACGTCGTGGCCCGCTGCGCGCAGGACGTCGACGCCCGCCTGCAGAGCCTCGGCGGCCTGCGAGGACACCGGCGTGGGGTGCGCGGCCTCGAAGGCCGAGGAGATGCTCACGCCGATCGACAGCGACCGGCTGCCCCACGGCGGCTCGCCCTGCTGCGCAAGCCGCACGGCCTGCTCCGCCGGCCCCGGCCCGGCAGGAAGGTCCGGCGGCGGCCCCGCAGCCGCCCCAGGGGCCGCTGAGCTCTCCGGCGACAGCCCGGACGACGGCGGCCCCCACGGATCCCGCGCAGCCGCAGCCCCCGGCGAGCAGACGGGTCGGAAGCTGCGATTGTCCCCGACGGCTCCGGGTGCGGGCTGGGTGAGGCCGTCGAAGACCAGTGCGGCATCCAGGGCCGTGCGTGCGATCGGCCCGTTGACGGCGAGCATCCCGTGATCGCGCAGACCGTCTCCGGTGGGCACCGTGCCGCGGCCGGGCTTGAGCCCGATCAGCCCGCAGGCGGCCGCGGGGATGCGGATGGAGCCGCCGCCGTCGGAGCCCACGGCAGCGGGGATGATCCCGGCGGCCACCGCGGCGGCCTGCCCGCCGGAGGAGCCCCCGGGATCGGCCTGCAGGTCCCACGGATTGCGGGTCACCGGTCCCAGCAGGTTCTGGCTGTAGCAGTTGAGCCCGAACTCGGGCACCTGGGTCTTGCCCAGCAGCTGCGCGCCCAGGGCGCGATGCAGCTGCGCGGTCTCGTCGTCGGCCTCCGCGACCGGCGCGCAGTCCCGCCCCTCCGCGGCCACGGCGCGGGAGCCCGAGGTCGTGGGCTGGCCCTGGACGTCGTGCAGGTCCTTGAGCGGCATGGGCATCCCGTGCCAGCGTCCGCGCTGCGCGGCAGGCAGGGCGTCCAGCGCGGTGGCGCGCTCGTCCGCCGCCTCCCCAGACTCCAGGTGCACGAAGGCGCCCAGCGCAGGGCCGTGCTGGTCCGACTCCGCGGCGCGCGCCCGACGCAGTGCGGCAGCGGCCACGTCCCGGGCAGAGGCGCGACCGCCCTGCAGGGCATCCTGCAGGGCGGTCGCGTCGGTGAGCGGGAGGCTCAGCTCCACGGGTTCTCCATGCCCATGTACTGGACCTCCGTGTACTCCTCGATGCCCTCGGCTCCGCCCTCGCGGCCCATGCCGGACTGCTTGATGCCGCCGAACGGGGTGGCGGCATTGGAGATCACGCCGACGTTGAGCCCCAGCAGTCCGAAGTCCAGTCGATCGCCGATGCGATGGGCGCGCTTGAGGTCCTCGGTGAAGACGTAGGAGGCCAGGCCGTACTCGGTCGAGTTGGCCAGGGCCACGGCGTCGTCCTCATCCGTGAAGGTGAGGATCGGGGCGACGGGGCCGAAGATCTCCTCGCAGGCCGCACGGGCGTCGCGGGGGACGTTCGCCAGGACGGTGGGAGCGTAGAAGTAGCCCTTCTCGCCGATGCGCTCGCCGCCGGTCAGCACCGTGGCGCCGCGCTCGACGGCATCGTCCACGAACGAGGAGATGGACTCGAGCGCCTTCTTCTCGATCAGCGGACCGACCTCCGAGCCGTCCTCGGTGCCGTCGCCGACCTTCTGGGCGCCGATGGCCTCGGCCAGGCGGCGGCCGAACTCCTCGGCCACGGACTCGTGGACCAGCATGCGGTTGGCGGAGGTGCAGGCCTCTCCCATGTTGCGCATCTTGGCGGCCAGGGCACCTGCCACGGCCTTGTCCAGGTCGGCGTCCTCGAAGACCAGGAAGGGCCCGTTGCCGCCAAGCTCCATGGAGGTGCGCAGCACGTTGTCCGCGGCGGCCTTGAGCAGGTTCTTGCCCACGCCGGTGGAGCCGGTGAACGAGACCTTGCGCAGGCGCTCGTCCTGCATCAGCGGCTCGGAGATGGAGGAGGCCGAGGCCGAGGGCACGACGCTGAGCACGCCGGCGGGCAGACCGGCATCCAGCATGATCTGCGCGAAGTACAACGAGGTCAGCGGGGTCAGGCGCGCGGGCTTGAGCACCATGGTGCAGCCGGCGGCGACCGCGGGGGAGATCTTGCGCGTGGCCATGGCCAGCGGGAAGTTCCAGGGCGTGATCAGCAGCGCCGGACCCACGGGCTTGTGGCGCACGACCATCCGCAGGTTCCCCTCCGGGGTGTCGGCGTAGCGGCCGTAGTGGCGCACGGCCTCCTCCGAGAACCACCGCAGGAACTCGCCGCCGTAGGTGACCTCTCCCAGGGCCTCCGCGAAGGGCTTGCCCATCTCCAGGGTCATCAGCAGCGCCAGGTCCTCCCGGCGCTCCTGGACCAGGTCGAAGGCGCGGCGCAGGATCTCCGCGCGCTCGCGGGCCGGGGTGCGGGCCCAGTCCTCCTGTGCGGCCGAGGCCGCGTCCAGCCCGGCCAGCGCGTCCTTCTCGGTGCCAGAGGCGACGGAGGCCAGGACCTCGCCGGTGGCGGGGTTCTCGACGTCGAAGGTCTCGCCGCCGGAGGCATCGCGCCAAGTGCCCTCGATCAGGATCCCCTTGGGGGTGCGCTCGAGCAGATCGCGGATGATCTCCTGGCGCTGGTCGGGCGAGGCATCGGCGAAGGAGGACTGCGAAGCGGTCATGGAGTACAGCCTTTCGACAAAGTGAGCGCGCCGGTTCGCGGGCAGGATTCCTGGGCCGTCAGCCGGTGGGCGCGGATTCAGCTGATCGCTGTGTTCTGCCTCTCAGCCTAGGGGGTCTCGCTGACAGCACAAGGCTCCCCGGAGGAGGTCTCATCCCTTGATCTCGGAAGGATCCAGGGGCTCGGCGGCGGGGCCGTCGTCGTCGGAGTCCACGTCCTCGGGTCCCAATGAGGCGTCCTGCCAGCTCAGCGCCGTCCAGGTGCTGCCATCGCCCTCGATCACGACCACTCCGGTGTTGCCCAGTCCCTCCCGCGCAACGAACGCGGGGCTGAGGTTCCAGCAGCGCGAGGCGCTCCAGGCGCGGATCATGGCGCCGTGCGAGAACAGGGCGGCCGTCTGCACACCGGAGTCCAGGACCTCCTGCACGACCTCGTCGAAGCGGCGCAGGACGTCGTGACCGTCCTCCCCGGAGCCGGGAACTGCCTCGTGCATCCGGCCCTGCCCCCAGCCGAACACCGTGCTCAGGTAGGTGCGCACGGAGGCGTCGTCGCCGGCCATCTCCAGGTCCCCGGCTCCGATCTCGCGCAGGCCCGGGCGGATGGCGGGCTCGAGGCCCAGCGCGTCGGCCAGCGGCCGAGCCGTGAGCTGGGTGCGCACGAGGCTCGAGGCGTAGAGGGCTTCGATCCCAGCGCCGGCCAGGGCCTCCGGCAGCGCCTCCGCCTGCTGCCGGCCGAGCTCGGTCAGGCCCGGGCCGGGCTCGCCCGTGTCCAGCAGGCGCTGCACGTTGGACGGGGTCTGGCCGTGGCGGATCAGGTAGAGCCTCATGGCGGGCGGGGTCCTCTCGTCGGTGGTCGTCTCCACTCTACGGAGCGGGCCCGGCCGCGGGCTCAGCCGTCGCCGCGGCGCTGCAGGGCCGCCTTGAGCTCCTCCTCGGCCTCCGGGCCCGGGCGGATGCCGCGCGACAGCATCCCGGAGTTCGCCATGGTCCATTGGACTCGGGTGATCGTGATCTGGAGCACATTCCCTGTTCAGCCGACTGCGAATCCTGGGGCGGCTCCATGGACCGAGCCCAGGCCGCTCCCTAGGTTGGACCCATGACTGATTACGCCGTAGTGAATCCGGCCGACAACCAGAAGGTGCGCGAGTTCGAGGCGCACACCGACGATCAGATCCGCCAGATGCTCGACCGCGCCCATGCGGCGCAGCAGGCCTGGCGAGAGACCCCCATGCGCGAGCGTGCGGAGACCATGGCCGCGCTGGCCTCGCTCTACCGCAGCCGCAGCCGGGACCTGGCCTCGACCCAGGCCCGCGAGATGGGCAAGCCGCTGAGCCAGGGCATGGCGGAGATGGAGCTCGTGGCAAGCATCTACGACTACTACGCCGAGAATGCGGAGTCGTTCACGAAGCCCGAGGAGTACCAGGCCAGCACCGGCGGCACCGCCAGCGTGGAGCTGCAGCCCACGGGCACGATCCTGGGCATCATGCCGTGGAACTACCCGCACTACCAGGTGGCCCGCCTGGCGGCGCCGAACCTGATGCTGGGCAACACGATCCTGCTCAAGCACGCGGCCATGGTCCCCGAGTCCGCCCAGGTCCAGGAGGACCTCATGCGGGAGGCCGGGTTCCCGGAGGGCGTCTACCAGAACGTCTTCGCCTCGAATGAGCAGATCTCCGACATCGTCATCCCGTCGCCGGTCATCCACGGCGTCTCCGTGACCGGCTCCGAGCGGGCGGGCAAGTCGGTGGCCGCGACCGCGGGCGCGAATCTCAAGAAGGTCGTGCTCGAGCTGGGCGGCTCCGATGCCTTCATCGTCCTGGACGACAAGGACATCGACCGCGTGGCCAAGGAGGCCGTGTTCGCCCGCGTGAGCAACAACGGCCAGGCCTGCACGAACTCCAAGCGCTTCATCGTGGTGGAGGAGGCCTACGACGCCTTCGTGGAGGCCTTCGCCCGCCGGGTGTCGGAGATCGAGCTCGGCGATCCGCAGGACGAGGGCTTCTTCCTGGGCCCGCTGGTCACCACCTCGCAGCGCGACGAGCTCGCCGAGCAGCTGAAGGACGCCGTGGACAAGGGCGCCAAGGTCGAGGCCGGCGGCACGGTCCCGGACCGCGACGGCGCCTGGATCGAGGCCACCGTCCTCACCGGCGTCACCCCGGACATGCGCGCTTACTCCGAGGAGCTCTTCGGCCCGATCGGAGTGGTCTACAAGGTCCCGGACGCCAACGCCGCGATCGAGCTGGCCAACGACTCCGCGTTCGGGCTGGGCGGCATCGTCTTCGGCTCCGACGTCGAGCATGCCACCGAGGTCGCTCGGCAGATCGAGACCGGCATGGTCTACGTCAACGGCCAGGCCGAGACCGCCCCGGACCTGCCCTTCGGCGGCGTGAAGCGCTCCGGCGTGGGCCGCGAGCTCGGCCCCTGGGGCATGCGCGAGTTCGCCAACACCAAGCTGGTGCACACGCCGAAGGCCTGATCCTCTCGGCCCT
>NZ_JALXVH010000086.1 GCF_025149945.1 Kocuria sp. p3-SID1428
CGCGCCTGTTCCAGGAGCTCCTCTGCCATGAAATCCTGCGCGCCGCACGAACGGCTTCGCCTCGCCGCAGGAGGTGCCCGCTGATATGGCCTGGTACCTGCTGCGCCGCCTCCTCCAGATGGTCCCCGTCTTCCTGGGCTCCATCTTCCTGATCTACTTCCTGATGTTCGCCACCTCGGGAGACCCCACCGCCGCGCTGTGCGGTGAGAAGGGCTGCACCCCCGGCACCAAGGCGGCGCTGGAGGAGCAGTACAACCTGAACGAGCCGTTCATCGTCCAGTTCCTGCTCTATCTCAAGAGCGTCGTGACCCTGGACCTCGGCAACAACTTCTCCGGTCGCCCCATCATCTCGGTGATCGCCAGCACCTTCCCCACGACCGTGCGCCTTGCGGTGATGGCCGTGATCTTCGAGGCCGTCTTCGGCATCGTCCTGGGTGTGATCTCCGGTCTGCGCAAGGGCACCTGGATCGACTCCTCCCTGCTGGTGCTGTCGCTGCTGGTGATCTCCGTGCCGATCTTCGTCCTGGCCTTCGTGGCGCAGTTCGTGATCGGCATCCAACTGGGGCTGGCCAGACCGACCGTCTCCGGGGCGGCGCCGTTCCGGGAGCTGATCCTGCCCGCCATGGTGCTCGGTGCCCTATCACTGGCCTACGTGCTGCGGCTGACCCGCAACTCGGTGGCCGAGAACAAGGACTCCGATCACGTGCGCACCGCCACGGCCAAGGGCCTCGGGCGCAGGCGGGTGATCAACGTCCACATCCTGCGCAACTCGCTGATCCCCGTGGTGACCTTCCTGGGCGTCGACCTGGGTGCGCTGATGGGAGGCGCGATCGTCACCGAGTCCATCTTCAACGTCAACGGCATCGGCAACCAGCTCTACAGCGCCATCAACCTGGGCGACGGGCCCATGGTGGTCTCGATCGTGACCCTGATCGTGGTCGTCTTCCTGGTCGCGAACCTGGTGGTCGACCTCCTCTACGCCGTGCTCGACCCGAGGATCCGATATGCCTGATCACAATGCACAGAGCCAGCCTCAGCCCTCGCCGCGTCAGGGTCGGCACGCGGACATCAACGGCCCCGCCACGCGAGATGCGGTCCAGCCCGGCCCCGAGGTGCCTCAGGCCGAGCACTTCGTGGCTTCCATCCAGGAGGACCATGGCGGACGCGCCGGCATCGAGCAGCAGCTCACCGGCAAGCCGTCCAACCTGTGGCGCGATGCCTGGAGGTCGCTGCGGCGCAATCCCGTCTTCATCGTCTCCGCGCTGCTCATGCTGTTCGTGATCTTCGTGGCGGCCTTCCCCGGGGCGCTGACCTCGGCCTCGCCGAACTCCGGCTGCGAGCTGTCCAACGCCAATGGAGCTGCGGAGCCCGGACACCCCCTGGGCTTCACCAACCAGGGCTGCGACATCCTGGCCCGCGTGGCCTACGGCACCGGCCCGTCGGTGCTCGTGGGACTGGGGACCACGGCCGGCGTGGTGGTGGTCGGCGGTCTGCTGGGAGCGCTGGCCGGCTACTTCGGCGGCTGGCTGGACGCGATCGTCTCGCGGTTCATGGACATCTTCTTCGCCCTGCCGCTGATCCTGGGCGCGATCGTGCTCATGCAGGTTCCGGTCATGGCGCAGAACCGTGGTGTGGCCACGCTGGCGATCACGCTGGTGATCTTCGGCTGGCCCCAGGTGGCGCGCATCACGCGCAGCTCCGTTATCGCGGTGCGCAACTCCGACTACGTGACGGCGGCGCGCTCGCTGGGCATGGGGCGCTTCGGGATCCTGTTCAAGCATGTGCTGCCCAATGCCGCGGGGCCGGTCATCGTGATCGCCACGATCTCGCTGGGTACCTTCATCGTGGCCGAGTCCACGCTGTCGTTCCTGGGCATCGGACTGCCCGGCCACGCCATGTCCTGGGGCAATGACATCGCCTCGGCCCGGCCGCAGCTGCGCACCAACCCCATGGCACTGTTCTGGCCCTCGCTCATGCTCTCGATCACCGTGCTGAGCTTCATCATGATGGGCGATTCGCTGCGCGATGCCCTCGACCCCAAGGGGAGGACCAAGTGAGCACCTCATCGCATGAGGGCGTCGGCGGCTCCCGCCGCGCCGATCAGCCGCAGGACGCTCAGCCCGAGCCGGCGGACGCGCAGCGCGCGGAGACCGAGCACACCGACGCCGAGCAGCAGGCTCCCTGGGCCCCGGGTCAGGAGCCCCTGACCCGCACGGGACGCATGGTCTCGCTCAAGGCCTACGACATGCTCCATGCCGACGCGGATGCCCGTCTGCGCCGCTCCGGGCAGACGCCGCTGCTGGAGATGAAGGGCGTGGGCATCACGTTCAAGACCGGCACCGGCGACGTCCAGGCCGTGGCCGATGCCGACATCCGCGTGATGCCGGGTGAGACGGTGGCGATCGTGGGCGAGTCCGGATCGGGCAAGTCCACTTCCGCGCTGGCCGCCATCGGGCTGCTGGCCTCCAACGGACGGGTCTCCTCCGGGGAGATCCGCTTCGACGGCGAGGACATCACCCACCCCTCCAAGCAGCGCCTGCAGGCCCTTCGCGGCAGCCAGATCGGCATGGTGCCCCAGGACCCCATGTCGAATCTGAACCCCGTGTGGAAGATCGGCTTCCAGGTCCGGGAGGCGCTCAAGGCCAACGGCAAGCCGCACGCGGACGCCGACGTGGTCCGGGCCCTCGAGGAGGCCGGCCTGCCGGACGCCGAGCGGCGCATGAACCAGTACCCGCACGAGTTCTCCGGCGGCATGCGCCAGCGCGCGCTGATCGCCATCGGGCTCTCATGCCGCCCGCAGCTGCTGATCGCCGATGAGCCCACCTCCGCGCTCGACGTCACCGTCCAGCGCCAGATCCTGGATCACCTGGGGCGGCTCACCAGCGAGCTCGGCACCGCGGTGCTGCTGATCACCCACGACCTGGGGCTGGCCGCCGAGCGCGCCGACCGCGTGGTCGTGATGCAGAAGGGCCGTGTGGTCGAGTCCGGACCCGCGCTGAAGCTGCTGCGCGATCCGCAGCATCCCTACACCAAGGAGCTGGTGGCGGCCGTGCCGTCGCTGCACGCAGCGGAAGACGGCCGCCGCAATGAGGGCGAGGCCGACGAGCTCATCCAGGTGCGGGATCTGGTCAAGGAGTACCGCATCCGCGGCAGCTGGGGACGCTCCACGGCCTTCCGCGCGGTCGATCAGGTCTCCTTTGACGTCCGTCGGGGCCGCACGACCGCCATCGTGGGGGAGTCCGGCTCGGGCAAGTCCACGATCGCCAAGATGCTGCTCGGGCTCGAGGACATCACCGAGGGCACGGTCACGGTCGACGGCAAGGACATCAGCGGCTTCAAGGGCCGTCAGTGGTTCGACTACCGCCGCAAGGTCCAGCCCATCTTCCAGGACCCCTACGGCTCGCTGGATCCCATGCGCAGCGTCTTCCGCTGCATCGAGGAGCCGCTGCGCGTGCACAAGGTGGGCACGTCCGCCGAGCGGCGGGAGAAGGTCCTGGACCTGCTGGATCGCGTGGCGCTGCCGCGCCAGCTGGCCGATCGGTACCCGAATGAGCTCTCGGGCGGTCAGCGGCAGCGCGTGGCCATCGCCCGTGCGCTGGCGCTGGATCCGGAGATCGTGGTGTGCGATGAGGCGGTCTCCGCCCTGGACGTCCTGGTCCAGGAGCAGGTCCTGCAGCTGCTGGGCCGGCTGCAGGACGACCTGGGGCTGACCTACCTGTTCATCACCCACGACCTGGCGGTGGTGCGCGAGATCGCCCACGAGGTCTGCGTCATGGAGAGGGGCAAGCTCGTGGAGGCCGGGTCGGTGGATTCGGTGTTCGAGAACCCGCAGGAGGAGTACACCCGCAGGCTGCTCGATGCGATCCCCGGCAAGGACCTCCTGGAGGTCTGAGCCCGTCGCGCTCGCGTCGGCGGCCCTGCCGTCGGGCTCCGGGCCCCGGTTTTGGCCAGCACGCGGGAGACATGCGTCTTCACGGTGGGCTCGGAGAGCACCAGAGCCTCCATGATCTCGTGATTCGACAGCCCGCGGCCCACGAGCTCGAAGACCTCCTGCTCCCGCGGCGTCAGGGCCTGGAGGCGGGGGTCATCGGCCACCGCGCGCTGCGGTGGGTCGATGAACCGGCGCATGAGCCGCTGCGTGGTCGACGGCGCGATCACGGCATCGCCGCGGGCGCAGGTGCGCAGGGCCCCGAGCAGCTCCTCCGGCTCGGTGTCCTTGAGCAGGAATCCGGAGGCCCCGGCGCGGATGCCCTCGAGCGCGTACTCGTCCAGGTCGAACGTGGTCAGCAGGACCACCGTGACCCCCGGATGCTCGGCCAGGATCCTGCGGGTGGCATCCAGGCCGTCCATGCCGGGCATGCGGATGTCCATGAGCAGGACGTCGGGCGCCTGCTCGGTCGCGGCCAGGCGCGCGACGAGGTCCATGGCCGCTTGGCCGTCCCCGGCCTCGCCGGCCACGACGAGGTCGGGCTGCGAGCCGATCAGCATGGCCATGCCGCTGCGGATCAGGGGCTGGTCGTCGATCAGCAGGATGTGCAGGGTCTCGGTCATCGGGTGTCCTCCTGAGGCGTGCGAGCAGTGCGGGTGCCGGGGTCGTGGTGCGACGACTCGTCGACGGCCGCTGCGAGCGGCAGCCAGCCGGTGAGCACCCAGTGCCGAGTGTCTGCCGGATCCGGCCCGGCCTCGATCTCCCCGCCGTAGAGCCGGAGGCGCTCGCCGAGTCCGCGCAGCCCCTGGCCGCCAGAGGGCGGCGCCGTGACCTCGGGATCGGGGCCGGCGATGCGTCCGTCGCTGCGGATCTGCACGACCAGGTCGGAGCCGTCGTGATTCAGCCGCACCTGGGCTGCTGTGGCCTGCGGTGCGTGCTTGAGCGTGTTGGTCAGGCCCTCCTGCACAAGGCGGTAGACCGCCAGGGACGGACCGGAGGGCAGCTCCGGCAGATCGGCCGGATGCACCTGGAGATCGACGTCCAGCCCGGCGCTGCGCACCGAGTCCACGAGCGCCGGAAGGTCCTGCACGGTGGGGACCGGGGCGCGCTCGGCCTCCTCGCCGTCGGTGCGCAGCACGCCCAGCAGGCTGCGCATCTCGCTCAGCGACCCCCGGGCGGTCGTGGCGATCGTGCCCAGCACGTCGGCGGCCACGGAGGGATCGCTGCGCACGGCGTAGCGGGCGCCGTCGGCCTGGGCGATCACGACGGACAGCGAATGCGCCACCACGTCGTGCATCTCCCGGGCGATGCGGGTGCGCTCGTCCTGGGCGGCCAGGCGCACCTCCTGATCCCGCTCGACCTCCAGCCGGCGTGCCCGCTCGGCCAGGGCCTCGGCGCGGTGGGCCTCGGCCTCCCGACGCTGCAGGGTCACGCGGTGGAGGTCTCCGGCCAGGTAGGAGGCGACGATGATCAGCATCATCATGATCCCCTGGCTGGCGGCGCCGATCGCCCACTCCGTGAGCGTCACCTCCGCGGCGCCGGAGGACAGGGGAGCACCCAGGCGCCACCCGGGCCAGCTGGCGCTGACGATCGCAGCCACCAGCAGGGCCAGCGCCAGCAGCGACAGGCGAGTGCGACGGCGGCAGCGCGAGGCCACGGTGTAGAGCAGCCAGGGCACGCCGAGCAGGCCGATGCCCAGGGGGAAGACCCCCAGCACCACCGTGGCGACCACGGAGACGAGGGCGAACAGCGCGGCGGACAGGGCGGGGCGCAGGGGCCGCAGGACCAGCACGGCGATGAGCGCCAGCGAGCAGGCCATCTGCGCCGGGGAGCTCACGGTCACGAGCACGGTGAAGGCTGCCAGCGCCAGCAGGAACAGGGCATTGGTCCAGGCGGAGTGGGTGCGCAGCCAGTCGGCCACGCGGTGATGCAGCTGCATGGGACCTCGGAGGAATCGAGCAGATGAGGGCCGCGTCGACAG
>NZ_JALXVH010000087.1 GCF_025149945.1 Kocuria sp. p3-SID1428
AGAAGTGGCGCGCCCCGGTCGTGTACATGGTCACTCCGGCGGCCTCCGCGGCCGCGATGACCTCCTCGTCGCGGATCGACCCGCCGGGCTGGACCACGGCCCGCACACCGGCCTGCAGCAGCACCTCCAGGCCGTCGGCGAACGGGAAGAACGCATCCGAGGCGGCGACGGAGCCCTCGGCGCGGCGCTTGCCGTCCGAGTCCAGGGTGTTCGCCCGCTCGACCGCCAGGCGGCACGAGTCCACGCGGTTGACCTGGCCCATGCCGATGCCGACCGTGGCGCCGTCATCGGCGAGCAGGATCGCGTTCGACTTCACCGGGCGCAGCGCCTTCCAGGCGAAGGCCAGATCGGCCAGGGTCTGCTCATCGGCGGCCTGACCGGCCACGAGCGTCCAGTTCGCGGGATCGTCGCCCTCGGCCTGGCTGCGATCGGCCACCTGCATCAGCGCGCCGCCGGAGATCTGACGGAACTCGAGCGGATCGCGGCCGAAGCCCTCCGGCAGGCGCAGCAGGCGGATGTTCTTCTTCTGCGTGAGGATCTCCAGGGCGGCCGGCTCGAAGTCCGGAGCCACCACGACCTCGGTGAAGATGTCCTTGACGGTGCGGGCCATGGCCTCGCTCACCGGCCGGTTCACAGCGATCACTCCGCCGTAGGCCGAGAGCGGATCGCAGGCGTGGGCCTTGCGGTGGGCATCTGCCACCGGGTCCTCGGCGCCCGGTGTGGCCACGGCCAGACCGCACGGATTGTTGTGCTTGACGACCGCCACGGCGGGCTCGTCGAAGTCGCCCACGGTGCGCAGAGCGGCGTCGGCGTCGACGTAGTTGTTGTAGGACATGGCCTTGCCGTGCAGCTGCTCGGCCTGGGCGATGCCCGCAGACGCCGCCTGATCCAGGTAGAGGGCCGCGGCCTGGTGGGGGTTCTCGCCGTAGCGCAGGGTCTCGGCGCGCTCGAAGCCCAGACCGGCGTACGGCGGCATGACCAGGTCCGCCTGCGGGTCGTCCGCAAGCAGCGTCTTCTGGGTCCACTCGGCCACGGCGGTGTCATAGGCGGCCGTGTGCGAGAAGGCGGCGGCGGCCAGGCGGCGGCGCGCGGCCAGGTCGAACCCGCCGTCCGAGGCGGCCGCCACGACGTCGTCGTAGCGGGCCGGGTCCACGACCACGGCCACGGACGGGTGGTTCTTGGCTGCCGCGCGGACCATGGACGGCCCGCCGATGTCGATCTGCTCGACGACCTCGTCTCGCCCGGCGCCGGAGCGTACGGTCTCGGCGAACGGGTACAGGTTCACGACCACCAGGTCGAAGGACTCGATCTCGAGCTGCTGCAGCTGCCGGACGTGGTCGTCCTTGCGGCGATCGGCCAGGATGCCGGCGTGCACGCGCGGGTGCAGGGTCTTCACCCGGCCCTCGAGGCACTCGGGGAACCCGGTCAGGTCGGCGACCTCGGTCACGGGAACGCCGGCCTCGGCGATGCGCTTGGCCGTGGAGCCGGTCGAGACGAGGGAGACTCCGGCGGAGTGCAGGCCCTGGGCGAGCTCCTCCAGACCGGTCTTGTCGTAGACGGAGATCAGCGCGCGCTTCACGGGCAGGCGGTCCAGCTGGTTCTGGCTCACAGACGGTCACTTCCTGATGGTGGATCGGGGCTCGGCGCCGCTTCCGGCGCGCGCACCAGTCTAGGACCCGTGGAGGGAAGGCGCCTGTGCCCTGCTCAGCCGCGGGAGAGCTGGGCGACCGTGTCCACGAGCAGCTCCCGCTCGGCGGCCTTGATCCGCTCGTGCAGCGAGTCCTCGTCGTCCTCCGGGGCCACGGCGACGGCGGTCTGGGCCAGGATCTGCCCCGCATCGACCTCCGGGACCACGCGGTGGACCGTGGCGCCGGTGATCTTCACCCCGTGGGCGAGGGCGTCGCGCACGCCGTGGGCGCCGGGGAAGGACGGCAGCAGGGCCGGATGGGTGTTGATCAGGCGATCGGCGAACGCTGCCACGAACTGCGCGTCGAGGATCCGCATGAACCCGGCCAGGATCACCAGGTCGGGCTCACGCTCGGCCACCGCGGACTGGAGCGCGCGGTTCCAGCTGGGGCGGTCGGAGTACGACGACGGCGCCACGAGGAAGTCCTCGACGCCTGCGGCACGGGCGCGCTCGAGCCCGGCGCAGTCCTTGTCGGCTCCCACAGCGACGATCTCGGCAGGGATCCGGCCGTCGGCGACGGCATCGAGCAGAGCCTGTGCGGTGGTCCCGGAGCCGGAGAGGAGGATGACGAGGCGCATGTCTGGAATCCTATCGACGGCCCCGGACACGACGCCTCGACAGGGACGATCCCCTCCGATGCGCCCCGCCTGCGTGACCGGTCGGTGCCGCCCGTGCAGGGCCCGGCCCGTAGACTCGGGTCCATGAGCTCCGCACCTCCCCCTCCGAGCCCCGCGCCCCCGCGACCGGAAGCAGGCGGCGAGGATCCGGAGCCGCGCGTGATCAGCGGGCCGGCCGGCACCGCCCTGATCGCCCTGCTGGCCGTGGGCGCGGCCATGATGCTGACCTCCGGACCGCTGTGGATGACCTTGGCCGGGCTCGTGGCCGCTGTGATCGGCCTGATCCTGGCCGTCGTGGCGCTGGCGCGGATCCGGCGCGCCCCGCGCAAGGGAACGGTCATCCTGACCTCGATCATCGCGCTGGTCATCGGGCTGTGGAGCCTTCTGGGCGGCGGCGCACGGCTGCTGTTCTGGGACCAGGTCTCGGCCTATGACACCTGCGTGTCGACCTCGGTGACGATCGCCGGGACGTCGTCCTGCCAGCAGGAGCTCGAGGACGGCCTGCGCGAGTCGATCCTGCCCGGCTCCGTCCAAGACGGCGCCGGATCCGAGCCCACGTCCTGAGCTTGCCCGCCCTCAGCGGTCGCGGACGGCCTTGCGCCTGCGTCGACGCCGCTCCTGCGCGGATTCCCTGCGCTGGCGCCGGGCCTGCATGGCCTCGGCGCGCTGGCGTCGCCGCTGCTTGATCTCCGCCCGCCTGTGGGCCTCGCGCTGACGATCCGCCTCCGCGCGCGAGGCCGCCTCCCGCCGGGCGCGCTCTTGCTCGTCCGGCGCACTCCACAGCTCGTCGTCCTCGGAGGCCTCCGGCTCGACCTCGGCCACCGCCCCGGTGCGCACTGCCCGACGGCGATCCGCCCAGGGGCTGAGGATCAGCGCGAGCAGAGCGCCCAGCGCGACCTCGATCCCGACGGCCAGCGCGAGCGCCAGCGGATCGGGGCCCACTTGCGTGAGGGCGCCCAGGCCCAGCGAACCGGAGGAGGCCGCGCCCAGCAGCAGCATGAGGGCACCAGTCACGGCCCCGATCAGCACCGAGGTCACCACGATGACCACGGGCACCGAGAGCCAACGGGCCGGCAGCCGCACGGCGATCCACTCCCCCAGGTGATCCTCGCCCTCGCGGGCGAACCAGTGCCCGGCGACGGCGCCGCCGAGCACGAGCAGGGCGGGGGCGCCCAGCAGCGCCGGGGACGGATCATGACCGGGCAGGATCGCGAGGATCGGCAGCGCGGGAAGGTTCTCGGTCTGCGTTCCCACGGGGGTGATCGCCGTGCCCTCGCCGATCGCGAAGCCTGCACCCGAAGCCCATGCGCTCGCCCACAGCACGAGATCGGGCAGCAGGGCGAAGTGCAGCATGGTCACCGCGATGTCGCCGGGGATGTCGGTGCCCAGCGCCCGATGCGCCTCGAGCATGGACTCGGCGCCGACGCCCATGGCCAGCAGCAGGCACAGCGCACCGGCCAGCACGGCGCACAGCGCCCCGATGCCTCCGGCTCGCAGCAGCGCCCAGAGATAGGACCCCGCCCAGCGGTAGTCCTGGCGCATCCGGTGCGCTCGGGCCACCGCGCGCCGCCCCACCAGGGCGGCCGCGGAGCCGTCCTCCACCATGGCGCCGATCGCGATGAAGAGGCAGACGACCCAGCCTCCGATCAGCGCCGCCCACAGCGGGGAGGCGGCCGAGGCAGGCGTGCGGGCCACGAGTGCGACCACAGCGGCCAGGCCCGCGTGGGTGAGCCCCGCGGTGAGCACCGCCGCGCCGAGCCGGGCGCCCGACGGCGCTCCCCGAGCCATGCGCACGCCGACCGCATAAGACAGCCAGGCAGTGAGCACGCTCAGCCCCAGCGGCACCAGGCTCACCACGCCCGCCTCTGCCTCCAGCCCCTCTGCGGGGGCGATCAGCACGTCGACCGGCACGCCGAGGGAGAGCAGCCACAGCTGCGCACCGAGCCCTCCGGCGACCATGACGGGCAGGTGCTCGAAGCCTCCGAGGACGCTCGAGAGCACGAGCACGATCGTGGTCACCGCCAGCACGGACACCCCGACCCCCAGCCCTGGCAGCACGCCGCGATGCCATGGCACCGAGACGGCAGGGATGTGCTCCGGGGCCCGGTCAGGGGCGCCGGAGCGATCCGGGGTGGATGCGGCAGCCGGGGAAGCAGGACGATCGATCATCGCCGCACATGATCTCACGCTCGCCTGTCAGCCCCCGGGGTGACGAGCCGCACCCAGGCGGGCATGAGTTCACATCTGCTTCACCGCCCGGCCACGGCTCGGCGGCTCCGGATGCACCCGGGCACTGCATGCTGGACAGCGTGAGAATCGCTGTCATCGCCGAACAGTTCCTGCCCCACATGAACGGTGTGACCCACTCGGTCATCCGGGTGATCGAGCACCTGCGCTCCCAGGGCCATCACGCGACGGTCATCTGCCCCGCGGCGGATCCGCTGCAGATGACACACACGGTCGAGACCCTGGACGGCGAGGCGGTCGGCCACCCCTCCCTGGACGGGATCGTCGTCCACCGGCTGCCGGCCGTGCCGCTGAGCGGCTACTCGGACGTGCGCCTGGCGGCGGGGCCCACGGCCACCGTGCGCCGGATCCTCAAGCGCTTCGGCCCGGACGTGGTCCACCTGGCCTCGCCGTTCGTGCTCGGCTGGCGCGGGGTCCAGGCCGCCCACCAGCTCGGGGTCCCCTGCGCGGCGATCTATCAGACCGAGATCCCCGGCTACGCCGCCCGCTACGGCGCCCCGTTCCTCGAAGACGTGCTGTGGGGACACGTGCAGTCCCTGCACAACCTCGCGACCGTGACCCTGGCCCCGTCGTCGTTCGCGATCCGCCAGCTGCACGACCACGGCGTGCAGCGCGTGCACATGTGGCGCCGCGGCGTGGACGCCGTGCGCTTCGATCCCGGCAAGCGCGATGAGGCCTGGCGCCAGCAGATCGGCGGCGGCCGCAAGCTGATCGGATACGTGGGGCGGCTGGCCGCCGAGAAGCAGGTCGAGGACCTCGCTCGCCTGGATGCCCTGCCGGAGTCTCGCCTGGTGATCGTGGGCTCGGGCCCCGAGGAGCAGTCCCTGCGCCGGAAGCTGCCCAACGCGCACTTCGCGGGCTTCCAGGGCGGGGAGGACCTGGCCCGGATGATGGCTGGCTTCGACGTCTTCGTGCACCCCGGCGAGTTCGAGACCTTCTGCCAGACCATCCAGGAGGCCATGGCCTCGGGCGTCCCGGTCGTGGCCACGGGCCGCGGCGGTCCCCTGGACCTGGTCGATCAGTCCCGCAACGGCTGGCTGTACCGTCCGGGCGACCTGGCGCAGCTGGAGCACCACGTCCGCGACCTCGTGGGCGATGACGCCAAGCGGGCCGCCTTCGCCCGCGCAGCGCGCGCGACGGTCGAGTCGCGCACCTGGGCCGCCATCGGCGACCAGCTGCTCGACCACTACGAGCGCGCCCGCATCACCTCCCAGCGCCACCGCTCGGTGCGCCGCCTCGTGCGCGCCGGCTGAGTCGGGCG
>NZ_JALXVH010000088.1 GCF_025149945.1 Kocuria sp. p3-SID1428
CTGGGTATGAGAAAAGACTGATAGCCAGCTCGACCCGCAACCACATGGTTGCGAGGAGCCGGCCATCAGCCTTCCCTCTAAGGAGTATTGCGGCGGCGACCTACTCTCCCACACCCACTAGAGTGCAGTACCATCGGCGCTGTGAGCCTTAGCTTCCGGGTTCGGGATGGGACCGGGCGTTTCCCTCACGCTATAACCACCGCAAACCTGCTACCACCACACACCGCAGTGCGCGTGGAAACCTGTTCACGAACCTACCACCCACCACCACCAGATCACCCCAACGGAGACCCAGTGGTTGTAGGACGGTGTTGTTCCAAAACCGTACAGTGGACGCGAAACACGCTGCTATTCACACCCCCAAGAAAGGAGGCTGCAAGACACGTTGTGTGTGTGAAGATCATCGGCTTATTAGTACTGGTCAGCTCCACGAGTCGTCAGTCCTCGCTACCACATCCAGCCTATCAACCCAGTAGTCTCCTGGGAGCCTCACCCCCACAAAAAGGGGAAGGAAATCTCATCTCGAAGCAAGCTTCCCGCTTAGATGCTTTCAGCGGTTATCTCTCCCGAACGTAGCCAATCAGCCATGCACCTGGCGGTACAACTGACATACCAGAGGTTCGTCCGTCCCGGTCCTCTCGTACTAAGGACAGACCTTCTCAAATTTCCAACGCGCGCAGCGGATAGGGACCGAACTGTCTCACGACGTTCTGAACCCAGCTCGCGTGCCGCTTTAATGGGCGAACAGCCCAACCCTTGGGACCAACTCCAGCCCCAGGATGCGACGAGCCGACATCGAGGTGCCAAACCATGCCGTCGATATGGACTCTTGGGCAAGATCAGCCTGTTATCCCCGAGGTACCTTTTATCCGTTGAGCGACGGCCATTCCACAATGTACCGCCGGATCACTAGTCCCGACTTTCGTCCCTGCTCGAGCCGTCACTCTCACAGTCAAGCTCCCTTGTGCACTTGCACTCAACACCTGATTGCCAACCAGGCTGAGGGAACCTTTGGGCGCCTCCGTTACTCTTTAGGAGGCAACCGCCCCAGTTAAACTACCCATCAGGCACTGTCCCTGACCCGGATCACGGGCCGAAGTTAGATATCCAGAGCGACCAGAGTGGTATTTCAACAACGACTCCACGAACACTGGCGTGTCCGCTTCACAGTCTCCCACCTATCCTACACAAGCCGCACCGAACACCAATACCAAACTATAGTAAAGGTCTCGGGGTCTTTCCGTCCTGCTGCGCGTAACGAGCATCTTTACTCGTACTGCAATTTCGCCGAGTTCATGGTTGAGACAGCGGGGAAGTCGTTACTCCATTCGTGCAGGTCGGAACTTACCCGACAAGGAATTTCGCTACCTTAGGATGGTTATAGTTACCACCGCCGTTTACTGGGGCTTAAATTCTCCGCTTCGGCTTACGCCTAACAGGTCCTCTTAACCTTCCAGCACCGGGCAGGAGTCAGTCCGTATACATCGTCTTACGACTTCGCACGGACCTGTGTTTTTGATAAACAGTCGCTTCCCCCTGGTCTCTGCGACCCTTACCCCCTCCACACCGCAAGGGCATGTCAGGGTCCGGGCCCCCCTTCTCCCGAAGTTACGGGGGCATTTTGCCGAGTTCCTTAACCATGATTCTCTCGAACGCCTTAGTATTCTCTACCTGATCACCTGTGTCGGTTTGGGGTACGGGCGGCTAGAACCTCACGTCGATGCTTTTCTCGGCAGCATAGGATCACCGAATCCCCCACCAAAGGGGTCCCATCACGTCTCAGGCACATGAATCACGGATTTACCAATGACTCGCCCTACACGCTTAGACCAGGACTACCATCGCCTGGCTCGGCTACCTTCCTGCGTCACACCTGTTAACACGCTTACCTCCCTGGATCAGGTCCCACGCATCCCACCACAACCACACACCACAAGTGGTGCGTGAGAAACGGGTGGAACGGGTGGTTAGTATCCCCAGTTCAGTATGGACGGTTCTTCGCCGGTACGGGAATATCAACCCGTTGTCCATCGACTACGCCTGTCGGCCTCGCCTTAGGTCCCGACTCACCCGGGGCAGATTAGCTTGACCCCGGAACCCTTGATCATTCGGCGGACGGGTTTCTCACCCGTCATTCGCTACTCATGCCTGCATTCTCACTCGAACGGGCTCCACCACTCGGTCACCCGGCAGCTTCACCACCCGCTCGACGCTCCCCTACCCAACACACACAAAACCATTACAGTCACCACACAGCACCCCACCAGAACCCAAAAGCACTGACAGGATCGGTGCGCGGACATGTGCATTGCCACGACTTCGGCGGTGTACTTGAGCCCCGCTACATTATCGGCGCGGAATCACTTGACCAGTGAGCTATTACGCACTCTTTCAAGGATGGCTGCTTCTAAGCCAACCTCCTGGTTGTCTGAGCAACTCCACATCCTTTCCCACTTAGCACACGCTTAGGGGCCTTAGTCGGTGGTCTGGGCTGTTTCCCTTTCGACTATGAAGCTTATCCCCCACAGTCTCACTGCCGTGCTCTCACTTACCAGCATTCGGAGTTTGGTTGACGTCAGTAACCCGTTGGGGCCCATCAGCCATCCAGTAGCTCTACCTCTGGCAAGAAACACACGACGCTGCACCTAAATGCATTTCGGGGAGAACCAGCTATCACGAAGTTTGATTGGCCTTTCACCCCTACCCACAGCTCATCCCCTCCATTTTCAACTGAAGTGGGTTCGGTCCTCCACGCGCTCTTACACGCGCTTCAACCTGGCCATGGGTAGATCACTTCGCTTCGGGTCTAGATCACGCCACTCAACGCCCTCTTCAGACTCGCTTTCGCTACGACTACCCCACACGGGTTAACCTCGCGACATGACACTAACTCGCAGGCTCATTCTTCAAAAGGCACGCCGTCACCCCAAAAGGCTCCGACGGCTTGTAGGCACACGGTTTCAGGTACTATTTCACTCCCCTCCCGGGGTGCTTTTCACCTTTCCCTCACGGTACTGGTCCGCTATCGGTCATCAGGTAGTATTCAGGCTTACCAGGTGGTCCTGGCAGATTCACACGAAGTTTCACGGGCTCCGTGCTACTCGGGAAACACCACGCGCGGCAGCAATGATTTCGTCTACGGGACTCACACCCTCTACGGCACACCACTCAAGATGATTCGACTATCACGCTGCACTCACACGACCCAGCCGGCAGACCGGGCACTGATGCTCCCACAACCCCGCCCATGCAACCCCTGCCGGGTATCACACACAGACGGTTTAGCCACTTCCGCTTTCGCTCGCCACTACTCACGGAATCACTGTTGTTTTCTCTTCCTGCGGGTACTGAGATGTTTCACTTCCCCGCGTTCCCCCCTGCACCCTATGTATTCAGATACAGGTCATCGCCCTCACAGACGACGGGGTTTCCCCATTCGGAAATCCTCGGATCACAGCCCGCTTATCGGCTCCCCGAGGCATATCGCAGATTGCCACGTCCTTCATCGGCTCCTGATGCCAAGGCATCCACCGTGCGCCCTTAGTAATCTTCAAACAGACACACAAAAATTCTCACATAAAGAATAAGATGCTCGCGTCCACTATACAGTTCTCAAACAACACCAGCCGCCCCCCTCACCACACACAACCCGTGCGCAGCTACCTGAAGCAAGCCACAGAACACACACCCAACCACCACCACCCACCGAAAGCAGGGATCATGGCGGGGCCTGTTGTTCCAGGACCCGACAGTGCACCAAACCACCACCGTCACCAGCACCCACGCACCAAGCAAGCACGCAGACACCACACCGATGATCAGACACCCACCACAACCCGAAGGTCGCACCGGCTGCCTGGTCTGCTGATATTCCACCCATGAGCACGAACCCGCCACCCAACCCTCGAAACGGGCCAGGTGCAGCGAGTCTCACCACAACAACCCCCACACCACTGAAACGGTGCGCGGGCGGGTCACCACACGGCGACCAGAGTGAAGCTCCTTAGAAAGGAGGTGATCCAGCCGCACCTTCCGGTACGGCTACCTTGTTACGACTTAGTCCCAATCGCCAGTCCCACCTTCGACGGCTCCCTCCACAAGGGTTGGGCCACCGGCTTCGGGTGTTACCGACTTTCGTGACTTGACGGGCGGTGTGTACAAGGCCCGGGAACGTATTCACCGCAGCGTTGCTGATCTGCGATTACTAGCGACTCCGACTTCATGAGGTCGAGTTGCAGACCTCAATCCGAACTGAGACCGGCTTTTTGGGATTAGCTCCACCTCACAGTATCGCAACCCTTTGTACCGGCCATTGTAGCATGCGTGAAGCCCAAGACATAAGGGGCATGATGATTTGACGTCATCCCCACCTTCCTCCGAGTTGACCCCGGCAGTCTCCCATGAGTCCCCACCATCACGTGCTGGCAACATGGAACGAGGGTTGCGCTCGTTGCGGGACTTAACCCAACATCTCACGACACGAGCTGACGACAACCATGCACCACCTGTATACCGACCCCAAAGGGGAAGAACCATCTCTGGAACGATCCGGTATATGTCAAGCCTTGGTAAGGTTCTTCGCGTTGCATCGAATTAATCCGCATGCTCCGCCGCTTGTGCGGGCCCCCGTCAATTCCTTTGAGTTTTAGCCTTGCGGCCGTACTCCCCAGGCGGGGCACTTAATGCGTTAGCTACGGCGCGGAAAACGTGGAATGTCCCCCACACCTAGTGCCCAACGTTTACGGCATGGACTACCAGGGTATCTAATCCTGTTCGCTCCCCATGCTTTCGCTCCTCAGCGTCAGTAACAGCCCAGAGACCTGCCTTCGCCATCGGTGTTCCTCCTGATATCTGCGCATTCCACCGCTACACCAGGAATTCCAGTCTCCCCTACTGCACTCTAGTCTGCCCGTACCCACTGCACACCCGGGGTTAAGCCCCGGGCTTTCACAGCAGACGCGACAAACCGCCTACGAGCTCTTTACGCCCAATAATTCCGGACAACGCTTGCGCCCTACGTATTACCGCGGCTGCTGGCACGTAGTTAGCCGGCGCTTCTTCTGCAGGTACCGTCACTTGTGGCTTCTTCCCTGCTGAAAGAGGTTTACAACCCGAAGGCCGTCATCCCTCACGCGGCGTCGCTGCATCAGGCTTTCGCCCATTGTGCAATATTCCCCACTGCTGCCTCCCGTAGGAGTCTGGGCCGTGTCTCAGTCCCAGTGTGGCCGGTCACCCTCTCAGGCCGGCTACCCGTCGTCGCCTTGGTGAGCCATTACCTCACCAACAAGCTGATAGGCCGTGAGCCCATCCAAGACCAGTAAACCCTTTCCACACACCACCATGCGGTGACATGTAGCATCCAGTATTAGACCCAGTTTCCCGGGCTTATCCCAGAGTCAAGGGCAGGTTACTCACGTATTACTCACCCGTTCGCCACTCATCCACACCAGCAAGCTGGTGCTTCAGCGTTCGACTTGCATGTGTTAAGCACGCCGCCAGCGTTCGTCCTGAGCCAGGATCAAACTCTCCGTTGAAAAACGAAAAACCATACCTGGCTGGAATCAAAATAATAATCGCTCAGCACGTCACGGGAACGAGACGCACTGACGCATCAACTGATCCAACCAAACAAAAAAAT
>NZ_JALXVH010000089.1 GCF_025149945.1 Kocuria sp. p3-SID1428
GGCGCCACTGGATCCCGACAGGACGACGAGGCCCGTCGCACCTGGATTTCAGGGGCGACGGGCCTCGCGTGCAATCACCGCGCACTACTCACCAGAGTGACCATCACAGTGACAAATTTGTCACTGTGATGGTCACTCTGGTGCTCACGGGGTGACGAGGCTCACTCTGCGTCGGCGTGATGCTCCACGGCATCGTCGTGGAGCATCCACAGATCCGGGCCGAAGATCTCGTAGCGGATCTGACGACCCGGGATGCCGGCGCCGATCAGGGCCGAGCGGGTCTCCTTCATGAACTCCAGGCTCCCGCACAGGTAGACCTCCGCGCTGGGATCGACCCCGACGGAGCCGAAGTCGGCGCGGCCGATATGGTCGGCCTCTCCCTCCTGGACCGTCCAGCGCTCGAAGCGCGCATCCGGCAGCTTCTCGATCAGGGCCTTCTCTTCCTCGAGCAGCGGCGCCGCTGCATCCGAGGAGTCCACGCGGAAGGCGGTGACCTGGCGCTGCGACCCCTCGGCGACCAGCCGGTCCAGGAACGCGACCATAGGCGTGACGCCGATGCCCGAGGAGATCAGCACGAGCGGGGCGGTGGAGCCGGTGAGGACCACGTCGCCGTACGGGTTCGACAGCTTCACCGTGGAGCCGACCTCCATGGCGGTCACGACCGGCGAGACCTCCCCGTCCATGTCCTGCTTGACGGCCAGGCGGCGCTGACGGGGGCTGTCGACCGGGATCAGCGTGAACTGCCGGGACTGCTCGATGCCCTCGGGCAGCCGCACCTTGATCGAGACGTACTGCCCGGCCACCGCATCGGTCATGGGGGTGTCGTCGGCGGGCTCGTAGGTGAGGACATAGGTGCCCTCCGAGGTCTCGCGCTTGTCCACGAGGGTGAACTCGTTGAACACGCTGTCGTTGGCCTGCTCGGAGTACAGGCCCTTCTCGAGCTTGATGAGGGCGTCGGCCATGAGCCAGTAGACCTCGGTCCAGGCCGCAGCGACCTCCGGGGTCAGGGCATCGCCCAGGTCATCGGCGATCGCGCCCAGCAGGTGCTTCTCCACGATCGGGTACTGCCCCTCCACGATGCCCAGCGACGTGTGCTTGTGGGCCACCCGGGAGAGCAGCTCGTCGGGGTAGGAGTCCGGGTGGTTGAGGATGTGCGTGGCGAAGGCGACCACGGAGCCGGCCAGGGCGAGGGGCTGCTCACCGGTGCGCTGGTTCGCGCGGCTGAAGATGCCCTCCTCGATCAGCTGCGGCTCCGCCTCGAACATCGACTGGTAGAACTTCGGCGCGATGTCCGGAAGGCGCTCGGCGATCACGGGCGCAGTGGCTTCGATGAGCGGGCGGGCTGACTCGGAGAGCATGGGCTCCTCTTCCTGTGCAGGGCTTCGCCCCATCGCCGCCGTCGGGATCCACCGCGGCAGGCGCTGAGCCGGCGGCCGGTCCCGGCCGCATCTTCGATCGTCACACTGCTGCCCGCGCCGAGGCTTGATCGTGGTCAAGCCCCGGCAACCGGTTGCCGCCGCCGCGTGCTTTCTGCGCGAGGGATCCCAGCGGACGACGCGGATCCGTCCCCACCCGGTTCACAAAGTTATCCACAGGTGTGGAGAAAGGTGTGAAGAAGTCGAACATGTCTGCGAACAGCGCGGGTCCGATCCGCCCTGATCGGTATCCACAGGCTTGTTCACACATGTGGAATTACACGAATGATGTTCGTCCACCGCTGTGGACACAGTCTGTGGACAACCCTTGTGCACAGCGCTCAGCCGCGCGGGCGACGACCGCGTCCGCGCACTCCCAGCAGCACGCCCATGACCACCAGGCCCGTCACGAGCCCGCCCAGGTGGCCCTGCCAGGAGATGCCGGGGAAGAACAGGCTGAAGACCGTGTTGATCCCGATCAGCACGAGGATCCCGGAGAGGTTCTCGCGGTAGCGCCGCCCTCCCCACAGCGCCAGGGCCAGCACCGCGCCGAACAGCCCGAAGACCGCCCCGGAGGCGCCCACGGTGAAGGTGTAGGCCGGCGAGAGCAGCAGCACCGCCGCCGCACCGCCCAGCAGCGAGAGCAGGTAGACCGCCAGGAAGCGCCCGCGCCCGATCTCCGATTCGAGCATCCGCCCGAAGATCCACAGCGTGTACATGTTCAGCAGCAGGTGAGCGGGATTGGTCATCGAGTGCGCGAACCCGCTGGTGAGCACCGTCCACGGCGTCTGCCAGACGTAACCGGGGGCCAGCCCCAGCAGCACCAGGGGGCTGACCCCCATCAGGCTCAGCAGCCACTGCAGGGCATAGACCGCCACGTTGATCCCGATCAGCACCCAGGTCACGGTCATCGCATCCCCGCGCCGTCGAGTCCGAGCAGCCGGGGGAATGGCCCGGGTGCGCAGTGTCTCCGGATGCCCGGCCTGCCACGAGGCCCCCTGCAGCGGATCGCTCGGCTGCCCAGCAGGCTGCGACGGGTCTGCCATCCGCCCGTACTGCGGCAACTGCGGGCCGCTGTCGCTGCGGTGATCGCGGGGAGATCCGGGCTCTCCGCTCGGCTCGTGGGGTCCCTGGGTCATCGGTGTGCTCCTGTGCGATGGATGGTCCTGGCTGGGCGGCGGGGCGCCGTCGTCGCGGGCCCTGCGTCCTCGGATATGACGCAGGGGCCCGGCCGAACGGCCGGGCCCCTGCGGGTCGACGATCGCCGCAGCGGCGGGATCATCGGGTGCTCGTGCTCGTCAGAGCTGCTCGATGTCGATCGAGGTGATGACGGCGTCCTCGACCGGGCGGTCCATGCCGCCGGTGCGCACGCTGTTCAGCTCGTCGACGACCTTCTTGGAGGCGTCGTCGACGACCTCGCCGAAGATCGTGTGCTTGCCGTTGAGCCACGGGGTGGTCGAGGTGGTGATGAAGAACTGCGAGCCGTTGGTGCCCTGGCCGCCGCGCTTGCCGGCGTTGGCCATGGCCAGCAGGTACGGCTTGTCGAAGCTGAGCTCGGGGTGGATCTCATCGTCGAACATGTAGCCCGGGCCGCCGACGCCCTGACCCAGCGGATCGCCGCCCTGGATCATGAAGTCCTTGATGATGCGGTGGAAGATGACGTCCTTGTAGAGGGGGCCCTCGCCCTTGGAGCCGGTGTTCGGGTCCACCCACTCCTGGGAGCCGTCGGACAGGCCGATGAAGTTCTTGACGGTCTTCGGAGCGTGGTTGCCGAAGAGCTCCACGACGATGTCGCCGTGGTTCGTGTGGATGGTCGCCTTAGCGGTGGCAAGAGAAGTCATGGCCCCAGTATCCCATGACCGTCTCGCTTGTCGCGGAGAAGAGACGACGACGGTTCCCGTTCCGCCGCGAGTGAAAAAGCACAGCCGTCTGCTGAAAACTCCCTGAGTGATGAGTGACCCGACGGCCTCCACCATGGGTCATCCCAGGCACAGCCCGTATGCTGGACCGAGAATCCTAGACCCCGAGGAGGGAGCTTCCATGAACAAGAGGGCAGAGAAGAAGGCCGCCAAGGCCGCCGCAGCACGTCAGGCCGCTGTGGAGAACCGCGTCGTCGACGCCGGCGACTGGCTCGCCAAGGAGATCGGCGCCCTGGCGCCGCGCCTGCAGGAGGGTGTGCGCTCCGGCGCGATCTCGCTGGCCGGCGGCATCCACACCGCCGCCCCCTACGTCCAGCAGGGCGCCGCCAGCGCCAAGGGCGCCACCGACGAGCTGCGCAGCCGCGCCGCCGTGCAGGCCGCCAAGTCGGCCCCGCAGGTCGCCAAGGTCGCCGCCAAGGTGACCCCGGTGGGTGCTGCCGTGAAGGCCTCTCCGCAGGCCGTCAAGGCGCTGAAGGCCGCCAATGACGGCAAGCAGGCCGTCTCCGAGCGCTACAGCGCCGCCGCCGCGCAGCTCGCGCAGCGCTTCGCCGGTGCCGAGACCCCGGAGCAGCTCGAGGCCGCCATCATCCGCCTGACCGGCGACAAGAAGGCCGTCAAGAAGGCACAGAAGGCCGCCAAGGATTACGCCAAGAAGCAGCAGAAGGCGCAGAAGGGCGGCGGCCGCGGCCTGCTCGTCCTCGGCCTGGTCGTGACCGGCCTGGTCGCCGGCGCCGCCGCCTTCAAGGCCTCGCGTCCGGTCCAGGATCCGTGGAAGACCCCGGCCTCGACCTCCCCGCGGGTGACGGCCTCCCCGGTCGACAAGTCCACCACCGTGGCCGCCGGCCAGGGTGTGAACGTCGACGACACCAAGGCCGAGTCGAGCGTCAAGGACACCGCCAAGTCCGTGACCGAGGATGCCAAGTCCACGGTCAACGAGATCAAGGACCAGATCAACGGCACCCAGGGCGAGAAGAAGGACGGCCAGGCCTGAGCCTGATCGCCCCGCGCGGCTGAGTCCGCGCACCGCACGACCCCCTCACCGCGATGGTGAGGGGGTCGTCGTCGTCCCGG
>NZ_JALXVH010000009.1 GCF_025149945.1 Kocuria sp. p3-SID1428
CGTCGTCATCGGTCGAGGCCCGACGACCGCGCCTGAACTCGGTGGTGTGGCGGATCCTGCCACAGCTCATCGCCCAGCCGGCGGTCACGGTCCCCTGGGTCGGCGAGCGGGGGGTGTCTCGCAGGCTGCGGCGCAGCGGGCCATCGACCAGCCGGTGCAGGCCAGCCTCCTCACGCCCGTGAACTCCCACCGCCACAACCGCGTCTCGATCGCGGCAGGGACCAATCAGGCCATGGACGGTGTCATGCCGGCGGCGCGCAGGCGGAGGGGCATCCGGGCCTGATGTTCCAGCGACACACCCTTCTTTCGCACCTTTCCTTGCATCGGCTCGAATATCTGGTTGTGAACGCTCTGACAAGGGAAGAACCTGGGCAACATGCCTCCCGGATTCCCATAGCAGACGAAACCTGATCACCGTGGTATCGAACGTTGAGGGACCACGAGCGTCGCCCAAGACATGACTGAACAAGTCGTCTGGCAGCGGCACCAACGTCGAGTGCCCCACGGCAATCGTCAGCGGCAACACCGTGGACGATGCAGCGAGCAGCGGCATCAACTTCCATAACGAGGCCGACCGCCCGGGGCGGATCACGATCACTGGCAATGTCGGGCGCCGCAGCGCCAGCCACGGCATCCAGGCTCGCACCGGAGGTCGCGGCGCGACCTACCCCACCGAGTCAATGATCATCACCAGCAACCGGGTGGAGGACTCGGGCGGCAACGGCATCCAAGCCGGGTGGTGGCTGACCGCCGCCGGATGGGCCGCCTACGCGCTCGCGGTGATCTTCGTGTTCCCAGGCTCGGTGATCTCGTGGGGGTCGTCGCTGATGCTCACCATGGTGGGCCTAACCCGGATCGTGACACTGACGCTGATCGAGCAGGACGCGTTGCGGCTGCGGGATCAGGTGCACACGGGGCAGGTGGAGGTGGTCTCCCATGAGTGAGGAGTCGATCGTCACCCTGATCGGCATGATCCTCTCCGCTGGTGTGCTGGCCCCGGGCATCGGCTGGCTGAACCGCCGCCTCGGTGACGGCGAGGCCAAGCCTGCCCCGGTGACTACGGCCGACGCTGATGCTGTGCACGCCCACCAGTCCCAGCAGCTCGTCCTCGCCTCCCTCAACGCCATGGGCGCCGCCCTGGCATCCACGCAGGGGGACCTCGAGGACACCCGGGGTGATCTCGCGCAGGAGCAGGAGCGCACCTCCTGCCTCGAGCGCACCGTGGAATCCCTGCGGCGATCCCAGGGGCAGGACGGCGCGCTGATCCGCACGCTCACGGCGTGGGCGCGGGATGTGCACACGCGCTGGCCGGCGCTGCGCCTTACCCGGCGGGGCCGCACCCATGAGAGGAGTCACCGCATGGTGATGCTCACCGGACTCGCGGACGGGCTGCGCAAGCACGGCCTGACCGTGATCGAGATCGACGGGTGGAAGACCCGCGGCTGGGCCGGGCGTGGGTTCTACGGCACACCCAAGGGCGGGCTGCACCACCACACGGCCACGACCAGCGCTCGCCGCTACAGCACCGGGTCGCCGACGCTGAACATGCTGATCAGCGGCCGCTCCGACCTCCCCGGCCCGTTGTGCAACCTCGCCTTCGGGCGCGGCGGCGCCGTGGCCTTGACCGCCTACTCAAGCGCGACCCGGCCCGAGGCCCCCTGCCCCCGCAGGTCAACGCACTGGCCGACACCGGGGAGTACGCCTCGAACCTCGCGCCCCCCGAGCAGATCCCCTCCGATGGCCTCGTCCTCGCTGAGGACCAGGCCATCACCGACGAACCCGCTCCCAGCTCCACAGACCTCGACGACCCGGTCGCCCGCCTGCGCTCGCAGGTCGGCGGGTCCTGACCCCGGCACGAACACGGCCCCCCTCTCGCTGCTCAGCGGGAGGGAACCGTTTCGTCGTGTCCGGAGGCACAGAGCGGGCTCACTGGACGGCCGTGACTACGATGAACTTGCCCTTCCCCTGGTGCCCCCCGTCCCGAAGGCCCCCCAATGAACCTTGATCCCAGTCGCCTCGATCTCGCTGCTGCGGCGCGGCAAGCTGCCGGCAAGGCCTACGCGCGCCCAGTGGATCTGGCGCAGCGTCTGGAGACCCATCGTGCTGGCGTGCTGCGGTTGCCGCCGCATCCTGACTGGTCCGGTGACGTGCTGGACTGGGCGGCTGATCCGTTCAGCGATCGGAACTGGCAATTCCAGCACCACACGTTGCGCTGGCTCGCGCCCGTGCTGTGGGCTGCGCTGGATGGGGACGAGCAGGCGCGCGCCGAGTGGCTGGCAACAGCCCAGTCCTGGTTCGAGGCCAATGTGCCCGCGTCGAAGGCGGCGTCGTCCTTCGCCTGGAAGGACATGGCAGACGGGAATCGGGCGATCAACCTGTCTCTTGGTGCCGCGCTGGTCGGCCAGGAGGATGCCTGGTTCGTGGAGCTGTTGGAGGCCCATCGGGATTGGCTGATGGACGAGTCCCACATCGTGGGCAAGAACCATGGCCTGCACCAGCATGCGGGGCTGTTCGTGGTCGGAGCCGTCCTGCGTGATGGTGCCGCGATGGATACGGCGGTGGAGCGGATGACGGCGCAGTTCACCACGACGTTCGACGAGCAGGGGTGCAATGACGAGGGGTCGGCGGCGTACCACCAGATGAATCTGGCGTGGTGGTCGCAGGCTTGGGATCGTGTGGCGCTTGAGGGACGGCCTATCCCTGAGGCGGTGCGGGCCAGCATGGCCGCCGCTGAGGACGTCTTGGTGCACCTGGCTCAGCCTGATGGTCGGATTCCTCAGATCGGGGACTCTGCTCGCGGGCCTCTGCGCCCCGGGCATGGGCCGCTTGCCGAGTTCGTGGCGAGTCAGGGCAGGCGAGGCACCCGCCCGGAGGGCACGGTGCGGGTCCTCGACGGAGGGTACGTCCTGTCCCGTAGCGGGTGGGGCGAGTCTCGGCCGATCGCTGATGAGTCCCACATGGTGCTGCGTCACGGGCGAGACGTTCGGGCGCATGCGCACCACGATTTGGGCAGCGTGCACCTCTACTCGCAGGGCACGCCGTGGCTGGTCGATGGGGGGGTTCCATAGCTATCAGCCGAAGGATCCCACCCGGAAGTACCTGCATTCGCGCGCGGCCCACAACGTGGCCGTGATCCCTGGCCTCGAGCACGACGACAGCGCCGATGTGCGACTGGAGCGCGCTGAGGTCACGGGCGAGGCGCACGACTTCGTTCTGGCGGACCTCGGCTATTCCGAGGTCTCTCTGCGCAGACGTGTGACGTATCTCGTCGAGCTCGACTGCTGGATCGTGTGGGACTCCGCGGACAGCCCCGAGCGTCGCTTGGTTCAGCAGTGGCAGGTCGAGCCGGGGGTCACCGTGCAGCTGCGAGATCGCGGGTTCAGGCTCCGGTCGTCGCGCAGCGCGCTGAACATGACGTGGCTCGGTGCCGCGCCGCGACTGCGTCGTCATCAGGCTGTCGAAGGCGATCAGCACGGGTGGATCGGGACCCGATGGAAGACCTCGGTGCCGAGCAATCTCCTCACGGCAGAGGCCGTAGCTGGCCCTCGAGGTGCTGCGGTGCTGGTCGCCCCTGCTGGGCGGGAGCCTCTGGGGGTCGTGGACTCCTATGTCACGTCTCAGGGCGCCCTGACGGCAAGCCTCATCCGTGGCAGGCACGTCTGGGCCCTGAGCATCGACGAAGATGTCTCGGTCCGCGAGTCCTGACCGGGCCTAGTCCAGCTAGGCCGCCGCCAGGGCGTCGGGGTCGTCGGCGAGGTGGCCGTAGCGGTCGCTGGTGGTCTTGATGGACTCGTGCCCCAGTCGTCGCTGGATCACGGTCAGCGGCACCTCGGCGGCGATCAGCCATGAGGCGTGCGTGTGCCGCCGGTCGTGGATCCTCGGCCGCGCCCGCAGCTGGTCGCCGAGCTCGTCCAGCGCTGGCCCCCGGGCACGGTGCAGCTCCTGGATGGACAGCCGCCCGCCGTGCACGGATGGGAAGACCAGGCCCCTGGGCCCGATCTCGTGGTGCTCGAGGTGCTCGGCCAGCCGCTGGGCGAGCCGGGACGGCAGAGTCACGGTGCGGCGGCCGCGCTGGGTCTTGGGCGCACCGACGACGAACCGCCCGTCGGCGGCCGGGTCGGTCTTCCATGCCTTCGACACCGACACCACTCCCCTGCCACCGCCATCCCCTGCGCCGGCGCTCGCGGCGTCGGGCAGGGTGAGGTCGGCGCCGCGCAGTGCGGTGGCCTCGCCGAAGCGCAGCCCGATGCCGGCCAGGAAATCGACCAGCGTGGCCGTGCATGGCGGCAGCGCCGCGGTCATCTGCTCGAGCTCGGCACGGGTGAGGAACACGGGCTCGCGCACGACCTCGCCGCGGGGTGGCTGCACGCCCTTGGCGACGTTGCCGGGGATCAGGCCGTCGACCACAGCGGTGCTCAGCGCCGCGGAGAGCAGCGCCTGGATGTTCTTCTTGGTTCTTGGCCGCCCCGGCCATCCCGTTGAGCCAGGCGGCGACGTCGCGCCGCGTGAGGGTATCCACGGGCACGGCCCCGAGCACGGGCACGATGTGCCGGGCGGCCATGGCCCTGTAGCGGGCCCGGGTGTCGGGACCGATCGCCGTGAGCTGGTCGATGTGCGCGGTGAGCACCGCGTCCACGGTCGGCGAGCTCGGGCGCAGCCGTGAGGCGGCCTGGGCGGCCAGCGCGAAGCTGTTCCCGTTGGCGTTGAGGAAGTCCGACAGCTCTTCGGCGTCGCGGCGGGTGGCCAGCGTCCTGGTCGTCCGCTTGACCGTCTTGGGCTCGACCCACCGGACGACGAACGCGGTCGTGCCGTCCTTGCGCGGACGCTCTCTGACGAAGGCCACGGCACCAGAACCTGGACGCCGTGCCAGTGAAAAAGCCCCTCGTGCCAACTGGCACGAGGGGCTTCCTGCCCTGACTAGGGCGAACACTGTGCGCGGAGGGGGACTTGAACCCCCACCCTCTAATACGAGGACTAGCACCTCAAGCTAGCGCGTCTGCCTATTCCGCCACCCGCGCGGGTGACTCACGATCCTGCCGGGAACCGGCCGGTCGCTGAGCAACGCGGACTACTTTAGCACAGCCTGGGGCTCTCCAGAGACGCGAACGGGCCGCCGGCTCCCCCGAGGGGAATCGGCGGCCCGCGAGCCGGAAGCGATCAGTTCCGCTCGATCGCGGCCCGGTAGACCTCCAGGGTGCGCTCAGCGATGGCCTCCCAGGCGAAGTGCTCCTCGGCGCGCTTGCGCCCGGCGCGGCCCATCTCCCGCGCCCGCTCGGGATCGGAGAGGACGTCGGTCAGCGCGGCGGCGAAGTCCGAGACGAACTTCTCGGGATCCAGCGGGGTGCCGGAGCCGTCGTCGACCTGCTCGATCTCGACCAGGCGGCCGGTCTCGCCGTCCACGACCACCTCGGGGATGCCGCCGGTGGCGGTGGCCACCACGGCGGAGCCGCAGGCCATGGCCTCGAGATTCACGATGCCCAGCGGCTCGTAGATCGACGGGCAGGCGAAGGCGGTGGCGTGGGAGAGGATCTGGATGACCTCCCGGCGCGGGAGCATCTTCTCGATCAGGACCACGCCGTCGCGGGTGGACTTGAGCTCGTCGATCAGCTGGTTGACCTCGGCACCGAGCTCGGGGGTGTCGGCGGCACCGGCGCACAGCACGAGCTGGACGGACGGATCGAGCTGCTTCATGGCACGCAGCAGGAAGGGCACGCCCTTCTGCCGGGTCACGCGCCCCACGAACGCCACGGACGGCCGGGACGGGTCGATCCCGTAGGTCTCCAGGACATCGGTGGACTCGTCGCGGTCCCACTGCTCGACGTCGATCCCGTTGTGGACGGTGTGCACCTTCTCGGGGTCGACCTCCGGGTAGGAGCGCAGGATGTCGCGACGCATGCCGTCCGACACGGCGATGATCGCGGAGGCGCCCATGTACGCGGTCTTCTCCACGAACGACGACAGCGCGTACCCGCCGGCCAGCTGCTCGGCCTTCCACGGGCGCAGCGGCTCGAGCGAGTGGGCGGAGACCACGTGCGGGATGCCGTGCATGAGCCCGGCCAGGTGCCCGGCGAAGTTGGCGTACCAGGTGTGGGAGTGGACCAGGTCGGCGCCGGCGATGTCGTCGACCATGGTCAGGTCCGTGCCCAGCGTCTCGAGCGCGGCATTGGCGCCCTCGAGGTCGGCGGGCACGGGGTAGGCCTTCACGGTCGCGCCGTGGAAGTCCGGCTCGCGAGGCTCGCCGAAGCAGCGGACGTTCAGGTCCACCAGCGGGGCCAGGACCCGGGACAGCTCGGCCACGTGGACGCCGGCGCCTCCGTAGATGGCGGGCGGGAACTCTTTGGAGATGATGTCGATGCGCACGTGATCGACACTACAGTCCCCCGCCCGCACTGCCCATATGCGGACGCCGGATTCACCCACGTCGCACCGTCACGGAGACCTTCGCGCGTCCAGCCGTCGACCGACGCGAGAATGCGCGTGCAAATTGCGGCAAGGCGGCTTCCCATCGGCCCCGATTCAAGGTTGAGTAACCCCGGGTGCGCGGACGTGATCTGCGCCTCCTCTGGGGGCGGGGCCCCTGGGACGACGACGTCTTCCACACGAGAGGTTCCATCATGGTGCGACCGAATGTCCTTGCCATCGTTCTGGCTGGCGGCGAGGGCAAGCGCCTGATGCCGCTGACGGAGGACCGGGCCAAGCCCGCGGTCCCGTTCGGCGGCTCGTACCGGCTGATCGACTTCGCGCTGTCCAACCTGGTGAACTCCGGCTATCTGCAGGTGGTCGTGCTCACCCAGTACAAGTCGCACTCCATGGACCGCCACCTCTCGGAGACCTGGCGCCTGTCCACCCTGCTGGGCAACTACATCGCCTCGGTCCCGGCCCAGCAGCGCTCCGGCAAGGACTGGTTCCTGGGCTCGGCCAACGCGATCTTCCAGTCCATGAACCTGATCGACGACGCCCGCCCCGACTACGTGGTGGTCGTGGGCGCGGATCACGTCTACCGCATGGACTTCTCCCAGATGCTCGACTTCCACATCGAGAAGGGCGCCAAGGCCACGGTGGCCGGCGTGCGGCAGCCGATGTCGCTCGTGCAGTCCTTCGGCGTGATCGAGACGGATCAGCAGGACTCCTCCCGCATCACCCAGTTCGTGGAGAAGCCCGAGACCACGCAGCCGCTGGCCGATGACCCGGGCCAGTTCCTGGCCTCCATGGGCAACTACATCTTCACCGCCGACGCCCTGGTGGAGGCCCTGCGCGAGGACGACCAGCGCGAGGACTCCAAGCACGACATGGGCGGCGACATCATGCCGTACTTCGCCGATCGAGGAGAGGCCGCCGTCTATGACTTCACGTTCAACGACGTCCCCGGATCGACCGATCGCGACCGCCAGTACTGGCGCGATGTCGGCACCCTGGACTCCTACTACGACGCCCACATGGACCTGCTGCGGCCCATGCCGATCTTCAACCTCTACAACGAGCAGTGGCGGATCTTCACCCACCAGGTCGTCGCACCGCCGGCCAAGCTGGTGCGCGGGCCGTACCACGAGGGCGGCGTGGCCACGGACTCGATCCTCTCTCCCGGCGTCATCGTGGCCGGCGGACGGGTGCAGGAGTCGATCCTCTCGCCGCGCGTGCAGGTGAGCAATCACGCCCGCGTGGCCGAGTCGGTGCTGATGCACAACGTCAAGGTCGAGGACGACGCCGTCGTGGAGCGCTGCATCGTGGACAAGAACGTCGTGATCCCTCAGGGCGTGCGCGTGGGCGTGAACCTGCAGGAGGACCGCGAGCGCGGCCTCACCGTCACGGAGTCCGGGATCACGGTGATCCCCAAGAACTTCACGTTCTGATCCGCAGGACGGCCTGGCCCGGCCGCTGACGACGAAGGCGCCGACCCCTCGGGGCCGGCGCCTTCGCGCATCCGCGATGGATCCCTCAGGAGACCCGGGTGATCTCCACCGTGACCTCGAGGGACTCGGTGGACGAGCCGCCGGTGAGCATGCCCTTCAGCGGGGGGACGTCGCGGTAGTCGCGGCCGTGGCCGACCTTGACGTGGCTGTCGTCCAGCGCCTTGTGGTTGGTGGGGTCATAGGCCCGCCAGTCGCCGTCCCACCATTCGAGCCAGGCGTGGGACTCCCCCGCCACGGTCTGCCCGATCCCGGCGTCCTCGTCCGGGTGGATGTAACCGGAGACGTAGCGTGCCGGGATCCCGAGCTCCCGCAGCAGCGCGATGGCCACGTGGGAGAGGTCCTGGCACACGCCCTTGGCGTCGCTCCACACGGCGTCGGCGTCGGTGTGCACGCCGGTGACGCCCGATTCGTAGGCGACCCGTTCGGCGATCCGGCGCAGGATCTCCCGGGCTGCGGCATCGGGCGTCTCGGCGGTCTCGCGCACCTGCTCGGCCACGGCCTTGAGCTCCTCGCCGGCCGCGGTCAGCGAGGTCGGCGCGATGTACTCGGCCTGTGTATCCAGCAGGTGCGGGTCCCGCAGCTGCTCCCAGCCCACCTTCTCGACGTCGGTCTCCGCAGCCGCGGAGCGGTCCACGTCCACAGTGGCCGAGGAGCGCACCTCGAGCACAGTATGGCGATGCGGGATGTCGAAGTCCGCCACGCGCGTGCCGAAGTAGTCGACGTAGTTGTGGATCGACGCCGACGACGGCTTCACCGCCAGCTCTGCGGTGATCACGTGCTGCTCGTCGTCGCTGACCGGGGTCATCCGGGCCTCGTTGTGGGAGCGCGAGACGGTGCTTTCGTAGGTGTAGCGGGTGATGTGATCGATCTTGAGCCTGCTCACAGGACACCTCCGAACCAGGACGCCTCCTGGGCGTGGATGAAGTACTTCTCGCTCACGGCCTGGGAGGCCCGGCTGATGGCGGACTGGACGCCGTTGAGCTGCCGCGGCAGGTCCCGCACGATGTCCTCGGCGCTGTCGTACTCGAGCTCCATGAGGGTTTTGCCGATGATGCGGCGGGCCTCGCTGGAGACACCCAGTCGCCCTCCCCCGGGATCGAGGTCCGAGAGCACCTTCTCGGCCCGGCGCAGCGAGTAGATGATCGTGCGCGGGAAGAGACGGTCGAGGACCAGGAAGCGGGTCGCCGACTCGTCGTTGAAGGAGCCGCCGCGCGAGCGCAGGAAGGCCTCATAGGCCCCCGCGCACTCGAGGATCTCGGCCCACGTGGCCTCCCCGGAGCCGCCGCGGGAGGAGGCCCGGGTCCACAGCAGGCGGGCGGTCATGTCTGCGCGCTCGAGCGTGACGCCCAGGGTCAGGAACTGCCAGGACTGGTCGTGGGCCATGGTCATATCTGCCAGGCCGCGGGTCATGGAGATCCGCTCGGAAGTCCACTGGCACATGCGGAAGGTGCCCACGGTGTCCTTGCTGTGATCGGACAGCCCGTAGTTGGTGGCGTTGAGGGTCTGCCACATGGACGAGGAGACGATCTCGCGGGCGCGTCGTGCGTTCTCGCGCGCGGCTCCCACGGAGCCTGCGATCGAGGTGGTGGTCTGCGAGTTCCAGGCCAGTTCGAAGATCATCTCCTGCACGCCGGCATCCGCCTGGGGCTCCACCCCCATGATGGCCATGATCCTGCGGGCCTCCTGGCCCTGCTCGTGGACCGGCAGCTGGGTGATGCGCTCCAGGTGGACCTCGAGGATCCGGGCGACGCCGTCGGCGCGCTCCATGTAGCGACCGATCCAGAACAGCGACTCTGCGATGCGGCTGAGCATCAGCGCTTCCCCTCTCCCGTGGTGCGGACCGCCCCGGCCGGGGCCGCCTGCTGCTGCTGCTCCTGCTGGCGGCGCAGCGCGGAGTCGTCGAAGTCCCCGCCGTGGGCCGGTGCGGTGGCCTCCATGTCGGCCACGGTCTCCGTTGCCTCCGGATCGGCGGCCGGCTCCGGGCGGTGCTGACCGACCACCCAGGTGTCCTTGGAGCCGCCGCCCTGCGACGAGTTCACGATCAGCGATCCCTTCTGCATGGCCACGCGCGTGAGTCCGCCGGGCAGGACGTACATGTCATCGCCGGAGTTCACGCAGAACGGGCGCAGGTCGACGTGGCGCGGCGAGAAGCCCTCGCCATCGAAGGTGGGCACAGTGGACAGCTGCAGCACGGGCTGGGCGATCCAGCCGCGCGGGTCCTCGAGGATCTTGGCGCGCACGTCGTCGATCTCCTCAGCGCTGGCCAGAGGGCCGATCACGATGCCCTTGCCGCCGGAGCCGTCGACCGGCTTGACCACGAGCTCCTCCAGGTGCGCCAGGACGTACTCGCGCGCCTCGTCCTCCTCGAGCCGGTAGGTGTCCACGTTGGACAGGATCGGCTCCTCGTCCAGGTAGTACCGGATGAGATCCGGGACGTAGGAGTAGACGAGCTTGTCATCGGCCACGCCGTTGCCGATCGCGTTGGCGATGGTGACGTTGCCGTGACGCGCCGCATTGACCAGCCCGGGGCAGCCCAGCACGGAGTCGGGGCGCAGCTGCAGCGGGTCGGTGAAGTCGTCGTCGATGCGCTTGTAGATCACGTCCACTCGCTGCTCGCCCTCGGTGGTGCGCATGAACACGCGGTCGCCGCGCACCACCAGGTCGCGGCCCTCCACGAGCTCCACGCCCATCAGCCCGGCCAGCAGGGTGTGCTCGAAGTACGCCGAGTTGAACACGCCGGGGGTCAGCACGACCACGACGGCGTCCTCGCCGGGCTCCGGGGCCGTGCTCTGCAGCGCGTGCAGCAGCTGGCGGGGGTACGAGTCCACGCCCAGGATCGGGGTGGAGACGAAGGCCTCGGGCAGGCCCTTCATCATGGCGCGGCGGTTCTCGATCACGTAGGAGACGCCCGAGGGCACGCGCACGTTGTCCTCGAGGACCCGGAAGGTCCCGGCGTCGTCGCGCACCAGGTCGATGCCTGCCACGTGGATGCGCACCCCGCCCACGGGCTGGAAGCCCCACACGCAGCGGTGGAAGTGCGACGACGAGGTGATCAGCGACCGCGGCACGATGCCATCGGCGATCACCCGCTGCTCTCCGTAGACGTCGTCCAGGAAGTGCTCGAGCGCCTTCACGCGCTGCTTGACGCCGCGCTCGACGACCTCCCATTCCTCCTGCGGGATGACCCGCGGGACGATGTCGAGCGGAAAGGGCCGCTCCTCGCCGGCGTAGTCGAAGGTCACGCCGCGATCCAGGAAGGATCGGGCCATGAGCTCATCGCGGCCGGTGACGGAGGGCAGGTCGAGTCCGTCGAGGACCTCGTGGACCCGGTCGTACGACGGGCGCACGGCCTCAGGAGCGGAGAACATCTCGTCGTAGGCCGCCTGGCCCGACAGGTCCTCCGGATAGCCGCTGAACAGTCTCGTCATGTCGTGGCAGTCGCTTCCTCGTCTGCGCTGGAGCCGCGGGCGCGCCGCGGAGCCGGGCCGATCGCCCGTAAGGAGTCTCACACATCCGGTGCCCGTCCGACGTCTGCCCCGCTGGATGACAGTCCGCGGCGCGGTGTCCATAGGATGGGTCCGTGCCGACTCCCAGCCTGACCCGAGAAGAAGCAGCCGACCGCACCCAGCGCGTGCGCCCGCACCGATGCGAGGTGGACCTCGATCTCACCGGCGCCCCGGACCCCGCGCGCAGCACCTACCCGGTGGAGGTGATCTGGAGCTTCTCCTTCGACCGCGGTGACGGGCCCGATGAGACCTTCCTGGACTTCACGGGGCAGGTCAGCGAGGTCGAGATCAACGGCCGCAGCCTCAGCACCGAGCAGATCGCCGCCGCGTTCTGCCAGGACCGCCTGCGCCTGCAGGGCCTGCAGGCCGAGAACCGGGTGCGCGTGCGCGGCGAGGCCCTCTACTCCCGCTCCGGGGAGGGCATGCACCGCTACACCGACCCGCAGGACGGCGAGGTCTACCTCTACACCCAGTACGAGCCGGCCGATGCCCACCGGGTGATGCCGTGCTTCGATCAGCCGGATCTGCGCGCCGAGTGGATCTTCCGGATCACGGCCCCGCGGCAGTGGGAGGTGCGCTCCAACTCCACGGCGCTGCGCGCCTCTGCGGAGCCGGGCGGCGACTCCCCCGAGCAGGCGGCCGCGACTCACCACGAGTTCGCCCCCACGCTGCCCATCCCGGCGTATCTGACCTCGGTGCTGGCCGGACCGTACGTGAGCGCCGAGTCGTCGTGGGAATCCTCCTCCGCGCAGCGGCCGCAGTCCCTGCCGCTGCACCTGTGGTGCCGGGCCTCGATGGCCGAGCACCTGGATGCCGAGGAGATCTTCACGATCACCCGCCAGGGCCTCGACTTCTTCACCGAGCTGTTCGACCTGCCCTACCCGTTCGAGACGTACGAGCAGGCCTTCGTGCCGGAGTACAACCTGGGCGCCATGGAGAACCCCGGGCTGGTGACCTTCACGGAGGACTACCTCTTCCCGGACGGCGCCAGCCGCCAGCAGCTTGCCGGGCGTGCGAACACGATCCTGCACGAGATGGCCCACATGTGGTTCGGCGACCTGGTGGCGATCCGCTGGTGGGAGGACCTGTGGCTCAAGGAGTCCTTCGCCGAGTTCATGGGCGCCCACGCCTCGGTGTCGGCCACGCAGTTCACGGAGGCCTGGGCGGGCTTCGCCGTGCGCCGCAAGGCCTGGGCCTACCGCCAGGACGCCATGGCGACCACCCACCCGATCGTGGCCGATGTCCCGGATGTGGCCGCGGCCAAGCAGAACTTCGACGGCATCACCTACGCCAAGGGCGCGGCCGCCCTCAAGCAGCTCGTGGCCTTCGTGGGCCTCGAGGATTTCACGCGGGCCTGCCGGGTCTACTTCCGCCGCCATGCCTTCGGCTCCGCGCGCCTGGAGGACTTCCTGGCCGTGCTGCAGGAGTCCTCCCAGCGCGACACCGCCTCCTGGGCCCGCGACTGGCTCACCACCACCGGGGCCACAGTCCTGCGGCTGCAGACGCGCCGCGATCCCGACGGCACCCTGGTCTCGGCCTCCCTGACGCCCGAGGGCACCGTCCACGATCCCTCCTCCGAACGTGATCACCAGCTCGCCGTCTCCGTGTGGGGCACGGACGCGCAGCCACAGCGCAGCCTCGAGCTGACCCTGTCCGGGCGCACCGCCCACGAGCTGCCGGAGCTGGCCGGGGCCGACGGCGTGGTGGTGGTCAACGACCGCGACCTGGACTACGCCGAGATCGTGGCCGATGAGCCCACCCGCGCGGATCAGCTGGCCCGGCTGTCGTCGATCCCGGATCCCATGGCCCGGGCTGTGGTGTGGTCCGCGCTGTGGACCGACGTCCGCCAGGCCCGCCTGGATGCGGAGGACTTCACCGCCGCGGTGATCGATCACCTCTTCGCGGAGACCGACGAGGCCGTGTTCACTACGGTGCTCGGCCAGGCCGAGGAGGCCCTCGAGTCGTATCTGCCGGCACGCCGCCGCCCGCAGATCCGCGGCAGGCTGCTGCGCCGGGTGATCGACGAGCTGCACGGCGCCGAGCACGGCTCGGATCGCCAGCGCAGCCTGGCCTCGTCCTTCGCCCGCCTCGGTCAGCGCGACGGCGCCGCCCACGGCCTGGCCCAGGACCTGCTCAGCGGCGAGGTCGTGCTGCCCGGCCTGCACCTGGGCCCGGCGCTGCGCTGGTCCCTGCTGACCGGGCTGGTGGCCACGAATCACGCCGTGGACAGTTCGATCATGCGCGAGGCGGAGCGCGATGCCTCCCGCGTCTCCCAGATCGGGCGGGCGCGCACGAACGCCGCACGCCCCACCTCACGCGCCAAGGATCTGGCGTGGGCCGAGATCCTGGGCCACGAGCTGACCAACGACCTGCTCACCGCCACGATCGAGGGCTTCCAGCTCGGCTCCCCGGATCTGCTGGCGCCCTACCGGAAGCGCTACTTCGAGATCATCGACTCCGAGTGGTCGCAGCGCTCGATCGGCATGGCCACCCGTCTGGTCCGCGGCCTCTTCCCCGCCGCCGCGGACCTGGCCCCGGGGGCTGATCCCGAGCAGGATCCGATCCTGCGCCGATCGCAGCAGTGGCTTCAGGAGCATCCGCAGGCCGATCCGGCCCTGCGCCGAGTCGTGATCGAGTGCCGCGATGAGCTCGCCCGGAGGCTGCGAGCGCAGGCGGCTGCCCGGCCCTGAGCCCGCGCTGCCATGACGCCGCCTCCTATGGGGTCCACAATCCCCGGCTCCGGTGCCGCCTCGTGACAGACTGGCGGCACCGGGAGACCGATTGTCCCCGGCAGCAGTGGATGGCACCGCGCACAGCGTGCCCCAGAGGCAGAGGACGACGATGGCCGATTACCCCCTGAACGATCGGGGATCTCTGCAGGTCGTGACCGAGAACTTCTACGACGCGGAGATCATCCGCGTCTTCGGCGACCTCCCCCTCGGCACCCCCCGCAGCTACGACGGCCCCGCCGTCCTGGTCCCCGAGCCGGATCATCCCGTGGACCCCACGACCATCACGGTGCGCATCGCCGGCCAGCGCGTGGGGCACCTGGCGCCGCAGGATGCCGAGCGCTACTGGCCGGCGATCACCCGCGTGGTCGCCTCCGGCTACGACGCCGTGGCCGTCGCGCACCTGAAGGCGGCCCTGGTGGCCGCCGACGAGGCCACCGAGGTCGATGCCGACCTGCGCCTGGATCTCTCGGCGCCCGATCTGCTCTTCCCGCTGAACTCGGCCCCGCAGCGGGCCGCCGTGCTGCCGCAGGGCTCCTCGATCAAGGTGCTCGAGGAGTCGCAGCACGCCGATTACCTGCATTCCGTGCTGCCGCGCACCGGCGAGGGCCGGGTCATGCTGACCCTGGAGGTCAATCAGATCCGCACTCCTGCCGGGGAGCACGTGGACATCGTGGAGGTGCTGCATCAGCGCCAGGTCGTGGGGCGGCTGTCCACGCAGATGTCCGAGGTCTTCATCCCGGTGATCCGTCACGCCTTCGATCACGATCTGCTCACCGCGGCCTGGGGAACCATCCGCGGCACGTCCTACGAGGTCTCGCTGACCGTGCAGGCCGCCCGTCCGGACATGATCCCGGACGAGTGGTTCGAGCGACTGCCGCGCGAGTTCCTCCCGCTGGAGCCGGAGGCGGACAGCTACCGCGTCCCGGACGCCTACGTCCCCTCCGAGCTGGAGGCCTCCCGCCCGACGCGCTGGCGGCGTCGCACCGGTTCCGCCGGCACCGCGGAGACCGCGCGCACGGCCTTCCCCGGTCTGGCAGGCCGCGGGGAGCCGGACGAGCCGCAGTCCCCGCAGCGCGGCTCCCGCATCGCCGGCTGGCGCTTGGCACGCGCCGGGCGCGCCGATGCTCGGAGCGCTCGCGCCGCAGGGTCAGGGCGCGAGGACCACAACCGCAGCGCTCGGCCCGACGGCACCTTCCTGGGCCTGCTGGCGATCACCGCCGCCCTGGTGGTGCTCGGGCTGATCTTCGTGGGCCGTGAGCCGCTGGTGACGGGCCTGTGCCTGATCGCCGCGCTGGCGGCCGGGCTGATGGCCTTCTACCTGCGCTCCGTCATGCCCGGGGCCCCGCGCCCCGAGCAGCAGGACAGCGGCGCGGAGCGCACCAGCACGGCCGCGGACACGCGCGATGACATCCCCGCCGCGGCGCCCGAGTCCGCCCGGCGCGACACCGCACCGCACGAGTCCTGATCCTCCCCGGAATGCTCTCGCGGCGCGAACGGCTCTTCCAGATCCTGGAGGTCCTCTCCCAGCACGGCTTCGGCTTCGTGCTGGCGGGGCTCAAGCCCGAGTGGCGCGCCCCGCTGGAGCGCGTGCGCCTGGTGGACCCAGAGAAGGTGCGACCGCAGCCCGTCCACCTGCGTCTGGCGCTCGAGGAGCTCGGGCCCACGTTCGTGAAGCTCGGCCAGCTGGCCTCCACGCGCCCGGACCTGCTGCCGCAGGAGTACGCCCGCGAGCTGGCCCGGCTGCAGGACTCGTCCCCGCCGATCCCGCCGGATCGCATCCGCGAGCTGCTCGAGCAGGAGCCGGACACCGCCGCCGAGGAGATCCTGCGCCACATCGACCCCGTCCCGCTGGCCACCGGCTCGATCGGGCAGGCGCACACCGCGGTCTACGACGGCATGGACGTCGTCGTGAAGATCCGTCGCCCAGGGATCGTGGACACCGTCAACCGCGACCTGGAGGTGCTGCGCGAGCTCGCCGTGCTGATCACGCGCTACTGGCCGGGCGTGGGCGATCAGGACCTGACCGGGCTGGTGGATCAGTTCGCCGCCTCCATGCGCGATGAGCTCGACTACCTGGCCGAGGCTCGCAGCACGGAGCGGATGCGCGAGCTGTTCGCGGGGCATCCGTCGCTGATCGTGCCCGCTGTGGTGTGGCAGGCGACCTCCTCAAGGGTGCTGACCACCGAGCGGATGTCGGGGATGAAGATCACGGATCACGCGGCGCTGGAGGCCGCGGGGGTGGACCGCCACCAGCTGGCCGTGACGGCCACGCAGATCCTGTGCCAGATGATCTTCGACCACGGCTTCTTCCACGCCGATCCGCACCCGGGGAACCTGTTCATCCACTCCGACGGCTCGATCGCCATGATCGACTTCGGCATGGTCGGCAGCCTCTCGGAGGAGTTCCGCGATGCCCTGGTGACCATGCTCGTGGGCGTCTCCCAGGGCAATGCCCGACGCGCCACCACCGGACTGCTCAAGCTCACCGACCGCGCCCCGGAGAACCTGGACCGCGCCGCCCTGGACCGCGACGTCGAATCCATGATCCGCAGCTACGCCGACCGGCCGCTGGCCGAGGTGCGGATGGCGGCGCTGCTGTCCGATCTGGTGGCCTGCCTGCGCCGCCATCGGCTGCGCCTGCCGCGGGATTCGGCGCTGTTCCTGCGCATGGTGATCACCGCCGAGTCCATCGGCAAAGGCCTGGACCCGGATTTCGACCTGATCTCCGTGATCCGCCCGTTCGCCCGCCAGTTCGTGCTGCGCCGCGTCTCGCCCGAGGCTCTGCTGCAGCGGGTGCGCGGGCTGGTGGAAGAGGCCGTCCAGCTGGGCCAGGACTCCCCCGACGTCATCAGGCGGGTCATGTCCGTGCTGGAGAACGGCGGCTTCGACGTCCACCTGCGCGCCGATGAGCTCGAGCCGCTGCTCAACCGCGGCGAGCGCATCGGCCACCAGGTGATCGCCGGTGCGGTGATCGCGGCCACGATCAACGGCATGTCCCACGTGGTGGCCTCGGAGCCGCAGCGCTACAGCCGCTTCCATGTCCCGCTGATGATCGGCGGGACCGGCACGGTCGGCGTGCTCTCGGCGTACCTGGCGGCCTCCACGGCCACTCCCAGGGTGCGCCGGATCGTCTCCTCGCTGCGCGAGCGCAGACGACGCACCCGGTGAGTCCTGCAGCCTTGCACGGTGTCCGTGTCTGCCTGCGCCCGTCTGTGCTGGTGTGTGCTCAGAGGCCCGGCTGACATGCGATGGATCCACGCAGGCAGGCGCGAAACACAGAGCCTCTTTCGCACGATATGGACTTCCGGGAGGACTCCGGTGCTGACCGGCCAGTAACGTCGATACCGCCGTGCATCGGCTGGCGTGATCCCTGGCGTGATCCGCTGTGCCGATGCCGGGTCGTCTTCACCGCGCCAACCGCCGGTTGAAGCGCCCCCCCGCACCTTTGCGGCTCTCACCTGATGCACAAGATGAGGTCTCTGCCATGCCTGACGTCAAGTCCGCACCCATGCTCGTCTCGGAGTTCACCGGCCTGGAGGCCCGACGCTGCGGTCAGCCTCTTGAGCTCAGCGCTCAGCAGCGTGAGCGGGTCCGTCGCGGCTTCGAGGTCCTGGTGCGCGAGGGGCTGGCCTTCGACGGCGTGGCCGTCGAAGGCGTCGAGCCCGTGCGCGTGCGCCTGACGGTCAGCGGACCCGGCGACTGCGCCTTGGTGGCCTCCCTGCATGACGCCAGGCCGCTGCATCGTCGGCTGCTCTCGCCGCGCAGCTTCGAGGAGATCTCCGAGCTGGCGCAGAAGCTGCACGAGGCCGTGGCGACCGTGCTCTCCGGCGTGCAGATGCTGCCGATCATCCTCGCCGCCCGGTCCGTGGTGCTGGGAGCCGTGGCCGATGAGCTGGATCTGGTCCCCATGGTCACGGACGGGCGCTACGTGATGCGAGTACCGCACAACATCTTCGTCATCCTGCGCTCCTCGCCCCAGGCTCAGGCCGCGGCCGAGGATCTCAAGCACCTCTTCGAGCAGGACGACTCCACGATCACCTTCGTGCGCGGCAAGGGCACCACCCAGGGCGAGGGCGCCACGGTCATGGAGCTGCCCGCACACCTGTGGGAGCGCCTCGCTGAGGCGCAGCCGGCCTCGATCTTCGAGTCCGTCCAGCAGGTCGAGGATCCGCTGGAGTCACTGGTCACGCGCATTCCGCGCGAGGACCTGTCGCGGACGGCCCCCAGCGACGTGGGACCTCAGGAGCGCGGCCGGCGCACCGATGAGCGGATACCGCCGCCGGGCCACCTGCTCTGAGCACGCAGCCGCCTCAGGCCGCGCCCGGCTCGGCTTCGCTCGCGCCACCGGGCTCGGGGTCCGGATCCGTGCCGATCCTGTCGAGCGGTCGCTGCGGCTGCGCTCCGTGCACGAACTCCAGGACGCGATCGGTGGCGATCACCATGTGATGGATCTGGCTGCGCAGATCCTCCGCGCCGCGGGACAGGCTGACGCCCCCTACGCCCTCGCGGGTCAGGACAGCGAGGAACTCGCGCATCTGCGCATCGAAGCAGCCGTGCTGCAGCGCGTAGTCGACCTCCGGCAAGACGCGCAGACGCCGACCGTCCTGGTCGTCGGTGAGGTCCACGTGATCGCAGCGCACCTCCCGCAGCGTCTGCGGCGCGGCCAGTACGAACCCGTAGGCGCGCACGAACTCCACGAGCCCGTGGACGCTCAGGCGCAGCGCGTGCTCCGCGCTGCGGGCCGGCTCCGCGATGTCCGGACCCAGCAGCACCGGCTGGTCCCTGGCGCGCAGATGGCCGTCGGCGACCACCTCGGCCTCGAAGACGACAGCACCCGGGCTCGGCTCGTGGAAGCTCAGGCTCAGCGCCTCCTCCGGGAAGCGCTCCGGCGGCCGATGGCGGGCGTAGAAGGCCCGGCCCATGGCCAGCAGCGCCATGTAGGCGCGGCGCAGCACGTCCCGGTCGATCTCGATCGGTCGCCCGGTCGAGTCCTCGACCCTCATCACCATGTCGATCGATGCCCTGTTCAGCGGCGTCATCTCCCCGGCCTCTCATCGATGGTCCTCGCGGGCACCTGCTGCGCTCTCCCGAAGGAGAGCCCTTCAGCGGTGCTGCCACGTGGACTGCGTGGATGCAGACTGTCATCCAGGTCACGGTTCCGCGCGAAAGTCGCAGTCATGTGCAGCTGAACTCTGGCCCCGCTGTCTGCGGCGCCGCGCTGCTGTCGCAGGGGAAGCGGTGTCGCCTCAGGCACGATGATCGGCATCCTGCAGCGGGATGCGGGCCACCAGCTCCCAGGTGTCGAGCTGGCGCCCGAAGCTCAGCTCGCCGCCGAAGATGTCCACGCGCTCGCTCAGGCCCACCAGGCCGAGACCGCCCTCCAGGAAGATCTCCTGGGGCAGGCGCACGCTGCGGCTGCGGGCATCGCGGACCAGATTGCGCACCCGGACCACGGCGATCGAACGCCCCTGCGGGGTGGTCTCCAGGCGGGCGCTGAGGCTCACGGGGGCACTCGGGACGCCATGGCGCACGACGTTGGCGGTGCCCTCGCGCAGCACGCGCTGGCACAGCGAGCGCACGCTCGTGGCGATCTCCTCCCAGCCCTCGCCGTGCTCGAGCTCCACCCGCTCGAACCCGGCGTCCTCGAGCAGCTGCCGACATCTGGCCAGGGCGGTGTCCATGGTGTCGGTCGGCGCGGAGGGACGCTGGGCTCCGTCGGGATCCGTGCGCAGCGCCTGGTGCTGAGGGGCGATGCCGTCCTCGAGGGCGGTGGTCTCCCCCGCCTCCTCCTGCAGGGCCGAGACCATGCGGCGCAGATCCTCGATCGTGCCGGAGGCGCCGTCGGCGATGTCCTGCAGAGCCCTGCGCTGGACCTGCTGGTCGCCGGAGAGCAGCCCGGCGTTGGCCCGCAGGGCCGTGGCCGTGACGTCGTGGGCCACGAGGTCGTGCAGCTCGCGGGCCAGGTCGCGTCGCTCTGCCGAGCGCACCCCGACCATCTCGGTCTCCAGCTGCGCGACTCGCAGCTGGGTCAGCCGTGCCCGGCAGCGGAAGAAGCGGATGCTCCAGCCCAGGGCGGAGGCGGCGAAGATCATGAAGGCCAGCAGGAAGGCCTCCATGCGCACCGGCGCGCTGTCGCCCAGGCCCACGAGGGACAGGGCCGCCATGAGCTGGGCGAGCATCAGCAGCATGCCCACGCCCCAGCGGTTCCACATGCACAGGGTGACGCAGCAGATGATCGCGGTGGGCACCAGCGCGAACGGGTCCTGGCTGAGCAGCACCACGGCATAGGCCACGGTCAGCGCCACGACGCACAGCCCGCGGCTGATCCAGATGCACAGCAGCGGCAGGAAGGTGACGACCAGGGAGAAGGACAGCGGCTGCCCGCTGATCCAGGCCTGCCCCATGAAGCTGCTGAGAACCTGAAAGGCCAGGAAGACCAGGACGATCAGCAGCATGGCCGCACGGAAGAGCACCGGCGGGGCCAGCACCTCCGAGACCGCCAGCTCGGGCCAGCGCCCGTCCACCGCGGCCGTGAAGCGCCGCCAGAAGCGCGGTGGCCCGAGCAGGTCCGATCTCATGGTCCGGGCACCGCCGTCACCAGGATCACTGCCGCAGACCTCCCCAAGAGCCCATGACCAGGCCCGACGCTTCCGATGCTGCCGAGAGGATATTATCCGGCGGTCAGCAGGTGGCCCTAGAGCGCATGGACTTGTCAACATTTGTGCCTGTTCGGCCCCCGCCAGTCACAGCATCCGCGTCGCTACGATGATCGGCGACCTTCGGCCGGCTGATGTCCTGGATCCAGGGCATCCGCCGCTGAGCAGACAGGGAGGGCAGCGATGACCACGGAGCAGTCGCCGGAGCAGGCCTCCGTCGAGCCGCTGAGCGTTCTGATCGCCGATGACGAGGCGGTCGTGCGCGAGACCATCTCCATCTACGTCGACAGCGCCCCGGACATGAAGGTCGTGGGCACCGCCGCCGACGGCCGCGCCGCCGTGCAGATGGCCGAGACCCTGCGCCCGGACATCATCCTGATGGACATCCAGATGCCGCGCGTGGACGGCGTGGAGGCCCTGGCCGAGGTGCTGCGCCTGCTGCCGCGCACCCACGTGGTCATGATCACCACCTTCACCTCCCGGGAGGCCGTCGTGCCCGCCCTGCGCGCCGGTGCCCTGGGCTACGTCCTGAAGTCCGATCCGCCCGAGCGGCTGCTCTCCGCCGTGCGCGAGGCCGTGGCCGGGCGCCCCCAGCTCTCCCCTGAGGCCCTCGATGCCGTCGTGGGACACCTGCGCGAGTCGGACAACCGGGCCAGCCTGCCCGCCTCCGTCACCCTGACCGCCCGCGAGTCCGAGGTTCTCCACCACCTGGCACAGGGACACAGCAACCGGGAGATCGCCGAGCTGATGAGCGTGTCCGAGAAGTCCGTGAAGCTGCACGTGACGAACATGGTCTCCAAATTCCAGGTCCGCGACCGCCTGCAGCTCGTGATCACCGCCCACAAAGCCGGGCTCATCCAGCTGTGATCCGCACGCATCCGGGCACGACGCGCCCCACCGACGCCCGCCGCCACCCCGGAACGGGGGCAGCCCTATGAGACCCTGGTGACGAACCCCATTCGCTGTTGAGTGAAAGAGTCGCCGATGCCGCTGACCGTCATGCCGATCTACGGAACCCGCCCGGAGGCCATCAAGATGGCCCCGATCGTGAAGGCCCTGCAGGACTCCGACGAGTTCGAATGCGTGGTCACCGTGACCGGCCAGCACCGCGAGATGCTCGACCAGGTCAATGAGATCTTCGACATCACCCCGGACCACGACCTCAACATCATCCGCCCCCGCCAGACCCTCAACGGCGTGCTCACCCGCACCGTCGAAGGCCTCGACGCCATCTTCGAGAACAACGCCCCCGACGCCGTCGTCGTCCAGGGCGACACCACCACCTCCACCGCCGGTGCGATCGCCGCGTTCTACCGCGGCATCCCCGTGATCCACGCCGAGGCCGGTCTGCGCTCCTTCGACCTGTTCTCCCCCTTCCCGGAGGAGGCCAACCGCAAGATGACCTCCCAGATCACCTCCCTGCACCTGGCACCCACCGACATCTCCCGCAGGAACCTGATGGCCGAGTCCATCAACGGCGAGGACATCGTCGTCACCGGCAACACCGTGATCGACGCCCTGCACCACACCGTGGCCCGCCAGCTGCCCTTCACCGACCCGGCCCTGGAGGACCTGGCCGCCTCCGGACGCCGCGTCCTGCTGGTCACCACCCACCGCCGCGAGAACCAGGGCGATGCCATGCGCGGTGTGGGCCGCGCCCTGGCCCGCATCGCCGCCGACGAGCCCGAGCTGACCATCGTGCTGCCGGCCCACCGCAACCCCGTGGTGCGCGAGGCCGTGCTTCCGGCCCTGGAGGGCCTGGACAACGTCCTGGTCACCGAGCCGCTGGCCTACGGCGAGTTCACCCGCATGCTCGCCGTAGCCGACGTGGTCCTCACCGACTCCGGCGGAGTCCAGGAGGAGGCCCCCTCCCTCGGCAAGCCCGTGCTCGTGATGCGCGAGAACACCGAACGCCCCGAAGCCGTCACCGCCGGCACCGTCAAGCTCATCGGCACCGACGAGGAGCGCATCGTCGAAGAAGTCACCACCCTGCTGCACAACGAGGCGATCTACACCTCCATGGCCAACGCCGTGAACCCCTACGGCGACGGCCGCGCCGCCGAACGCACCGTAGCCGCCATCGCCCACATGTTCGGCCTAGGCCAGCGCCTCCCCGACTTCAACCCGGAGACGCAGGCCTGAGTTCCGAGAACTGCCGCATGGAACACGACCCGGAGGCGGTCGCACGGGAGTATCCGAGCCTCGAGCACTTCGCCGCCGCGCTGGACTCGGAAGTCTTCCCTGTCGACACGCAGGTGAGACTCACCATCCGGCGCGGTGAACGTGCCGCGCTGCCGCTGCTGGTGGTGCGCCGCCCGGAGGCCGAGCGCGTCACCATCCTGTTCAACGGGGCGGTCGATCTCGAGCGCACCGGCGGCGAGCCGGTCTTCCAGCGCTCCAGCTGGTGGCGCTCGATCCCGTCGCATCAGATCTATGTCTGCGATCCCGGGACCGCGGGCGAGGATGCGCTGTCGCTGAACTGGGGGCAGGAGTCGCTGGCCCACGACGCCCTGCCGGACATCGGCTCCGCCGTCCGGGCTCTGTGCAGCGCCCTGGGAGTGCACGACTCCCGCCGACGGACCTACTTCGGCTCGTCGGCGGGAGGGTTCCTGGCCCTCATGGCAGCAGCCCAGGACGAGGATCCGCACGTAGTCGTCAACAACGCCCAGTTCGACTGGACGCGATGGATGGTGGGCGGGGTGAAGGCCATCTGCGCCCGACGGTTCCCAGGCAGTTCACCAGCCTCCCTTCGCCGCGCCATCCCGTGGCGGACGAGTGCGCTGCGACGGCTGTCGCGGCGCGGCCAGCCTCTGAACGTCGACTACTGGGTGAACACCGCTTCCCCTCATGACCTCAAGGTCGACCTGCCCCAGGCCATGAGCTTCCTGCGCAGCGAACGGGCACTCGCCGAGCGGTTCAGAATCCACCGCTACAGCGACCCCGTGGCCCTGCACAATCCGCTGGGACGCGAGGAGACCCTGTCCTTGCTCTCCGGGCAGCCCGAGCTGCCGCCGCAGGACGCACACACCGAGACGGCCGGGCTCCATCCGGCACCTGGAGATCCTCGGATCAGATACGCGCCGGCCGCCTCCGAGGCCGCCTATGCATACCCGCTGACCGGCGGGAGCCCCTGCCAACCTTCCGTGCGCCTTCGGCCGGACCTCGGGCCGCGTGGAGCCCTCCTGCTCGCCGAACTGATCAGCGAGACCGGCGAACGACGCCCCGTGCCCGGCTGGTCCTGGTCGAAGGGGAAGCGTCGCAGCTTCCAGTACCTATCCGGTGAGCATCCGGTGCGCGATGGCTGGGTGGAGCTGCCCGAGGTGAGCACCGAAGCCACCGATATCGGCATCGTGCTGAGCCTGTGCCCCTGGACCACTCAGGAGAAGGACCCTCGCCGACTGGTCGAGGCTCTGGGCCTGAGGTCGCAGGACCAACTCCGGAGCGATGTGGTGACCGAGACGAGCTTCCGCGAGCTGCAGTGACCGGGGCCGTCAGCGCCGACACCCGACGTCGCACCATCGATATGGGGACATCTGTGTGAGAATCTCCTGAAAGTTTCCACATTTCGGCGAGGGGAACCAGGAGCGATGCCGCTGTCTGCCAAGTCGGCCTTGGGCACCTGCCCGGAGGGCGAACCGCCGGTATAAGTCGAACGCAGCGCAGTGGTGTTTCCTCCGTCGCCCCGGACCCCAAGGACGCCCCTTGAGCTATCTCGTCACAGAGGAACACGCGCCTCGGCTGAGGCTCGACGAGCTGTCGACACTGCCACCCACCACAATCCCCTCCGACGAGCCGTATCGGTTAGATGTGCACCTGGGAGACGTGGATCTCCCCCTCCTCGTGGTGCGGCGCGAGGGAGCAGAACGGCTCGTGGTGCTCAGCAATGGCTCCGTGAACCTGCAGCGCTCGGCACACGTCGACCCGTCAACGGCTGTACTACGGCTCATCCGCCGGCGGCTTCGCTGCACTGCTGGAACTGGCCTACGACAGACAGGCCCGCGCCGTGGTGAACAACCCGCAGCTCGACTGGACCCGCTGGCACCCGCATCAGGTGAAGCCCGTTCTGGAATCTCGATTCCCAGGAAAATCCGCCAAGCAGGTGCGGGAGCGCATGCCGAAGCGGGCGATCTGCCTGCAGAATCTCGCCGACAGGGGCACGCGAGCCCGAGTTGACTACTGGGTCAACATGGCTTCAGCGCACGATCGAGACATCCAGCTTCCCGTGACACAGAAATTCCTTCGCGAGAATCCCGAGATCGGCGCACATTTCGCCTCGCATATGTATTGCGACGAAGAGCAAGGGCACAACCCAATGTCAAAGGCGAACACCCTATCCTTAGTGAATGGAGATTGACATGCCAGCGCATTCTCCATACAGAGGTCGACCAGAATCCGCACTCTGGAAGACGGCAGTCTCAGGGCGACACCCAGAGCACCTGAAGGAGGTCGTCGAGACTGCGCCTCAGATCACGACCAGCACCAAAATCATGACTGCCGGGAGCTGCTTCGCACAGCACATTGCGACAAGACTTAAAAGCTCGGGATTCACCGTGCTGGATCACGAGCCAGCACCAGCAGGAACCAGCAGAGAGTGGCAGCTACAGCACGGCTTTGGCACATATTCCGCTCGATATGGGAATATCTATTTCGTGCGCCAGTTGCTACAGCTCCTGCAGGAGGCAGAAGGTGTCTTTACGCCCCAGGATTGGATCTGGAAGAGCGGTAGTAGATACTACGATGCTCTGCGACCATCCGTTGAAACCGCCGGACACCCCACTGCAGATAGCGTGCGGCAGCACCGTGCAGAGCATCTTTCCGCTGTACGCAGATTGGTACGCGATGCCGATCTGTTCGTGTTCACGCTTGGGACTGCCGCACGGAGAGGTGACATCTGATCTGGCTTGCCCGTTGGGCGGCCTGGAAGGATGTGCATCATGTCCGCTACCTACCCCCAGGAGTTCCGTGAAGACGTCGTGCGAGTGGCCCGGCCCCGTGAGGACGGCATCACGATCGCGCAGATCGCGAAGGACTTCGGAGTCCACGAGATGACGCTGCACAAAGGGATCCGCCAAGCCGACATCGACGACGGCAACCGCCCCGGCAGGACCCGGGAGGAATCGACCGATCTGCGCGAGGCCCGCAAGCAGATCCGGCTGCTCCAGCAGGAGAACGAGGTCCTCGGCCGTGCCGCGGCCTACCTGTCCTAGGCGAACCTGCCGGGAAAAGGTTCTACCCGCTCGTGAGTGAGTTCGCCGCTGACGGCATCCCCGTCGCGGTGTCCCTGCGGGTCCTGAAGCTCTCCCGCCAGCCCTACTACCGCTGGCGCCACCAGCAGGTCACCCAGGCTGAGCTGACTGAGGCCTACCGCGCCAATGCGTTACTGGACGCCCACGTCGACGACCCCGAGTATGGCTACCGGTTCCTGGCCGGCGAAGTGATGTGCGAGCGGACGGCATGGAGCATCTGCCGGGACAACCAGTGGTGGTCCGTGTTCGGGAAGAATCGCGGCAAGAACGGAAAGCGTCCCGGGCCGCCGCTTCCCTCCGCGGTGACGTCGCTGGCTGCATCGTGCATTCGGACCGAGGATCCCAGTTCCGGTCACGCAAATTCGTGCAGACGTTGAACCGTCATCACCTCATCGGGTCGATGGGGAAAGTCGGTGCCGCTGGGGACAACGCCGCGATAAAGTCCTTCTTCGCCCTGCTGCAGAAGAACGTCCTGGACCGGAAGCGGTGGCGGACCCGCGACGATCTCCGGATCGCGATCGTTACCTGGATCGAACGCAAGTATCACCGCCGCCGTCGACAGGCCCGCCTGGGTCGATTGACCCCCATCGAATACGAGACCATCATGAACCCCGCCGTGAGCCTCGCGGCCTGACACCCCAACTGTCACCTATTCGTGCGGCAGTCCCGCGGGCCTGGATCGCGCCGTGGATTGGGCCTCTCGTCTCATGGGCGGAGACCTGGCCGCTCTCTGGGTGATCGAAGGCGTCGCTACATATGGCACGCGGCTCTCACGAATCGTGACAGATGCAGGCTACGAGGTGGCAGAAGCGCCTCGTGTGGGTGCCAGGGGGCATCGCCGCGTAGGCAAGTCAGACTTCCTCGATGCACACCGCATCGGCGCTGCAGTCCTGCCGCTCGAGAACGACCGACTGCACCGCCCCCGTTCCGATGACGAGGTGCGTCCTGCCTTGCGCGTACTGACGACCGCGAGGGAGCAGATGAGTACTGAGCACACTGCAAACATCAACGCTCTCACGGCCCTGCTGCGCACCGCAGAGCTCGGGCTCGACGCCCGAAAGCCTCTGACCAGTGCTCAGAACAACGAAGTTCTCGCGCTATCGACTGCACGAGCCGAGGCGCGCCGGCTAGCCAAGCGCGTTCGTGCGCTCGATGCCGAGCTCGCAGAGAACCGCTCCCACCTTGAAGAAGCCCTGCGCCAGAGCAAAGCAAGTTCGCTACTGGAGTTGGCCGGCGTCGGGCCAGTGACCGCTGCAGTCGCCTAGTCAGCGTGGTCACACCGCGGGCGCTTGCGCGACGAAGCCGCCTTCGCAGCAATAGCGGGAGTCAGCCCGATCCCCGCATCATCGGGCAACACGACTCGTCACCGGCTCAATCGCGGTGGAGACCGACGGCTCAATCGCGCGCTCCACATCGCCACCGTCACCCGAATGGTTCACGATCCTGAGACACGCGCCTACGTCGACAGGAGGCGGGCTGAGGGGCGCACGACAAAAGAGATCCGACATTGCCTGAAGCGCTACCTCGCCCGCCGGATCTACCGCACCCTCGAAGCCCTCCAGCGGCCGACCGCGCTGGCTTGACAGACATAGAAGAGTCCATCGCCCGCATACCGCCTGTGGTGATCAGCCCCCGGCCTCACGCACGCCGAAGCGCGTCAACAACATCATGCCCTCCTACACCTAATTCCAGTTAATGTCATTTCAAACGTATCAAAATGCTTCCTCGAAGGCCTCCAAGGCCCTTCTTGTATCGTCGATCTGAGCATTGAGGTCGTCAACGTACTCTTCAAACGTCAATTCCCATAGAACCCGATGCATAAGCACCTCTTCGCGCTTTCCTGCAAGGCCATCAGATACCCTGCTCAATGCGTCGGATATTGCACATGAGTCAAATGAACTAATTTCGCCCGCTTGCGCTCGGATCAGGCCCTGGATAGCGTGCCAGTTCTCAAGCTCCCATATGAACGGAACTTTCCGGGATGTGCGCCCACCCTTGTAGAAGGGGATGTCCAGCCACTGCGGCATGCTCGCAGCAATCAATTCCTTCTGACTTGTCCCATCGGGCACGGGGGAGCCAATCCTCTGCACACCCAGAGCGATAAGGGCCGCACTATAGTAGGGGGTCAATGTGTGAGGGGTGGCGTATGGAGTCGACCAGTTCGGCATTCGGTCCCAGGCATAGATCAGGTCCAGGACCTGATGCGCTGTGGACAGGCCCAGGTCTCTGGCCGCTTCTCCCCACTCAGCAAGAAGTTGCTGTACGTGCTCTCTCGCCAACCTCGATGTGCCACCAGAGCTACGCCCTATTGAATTCATACGATCCAGACCTGCGTCGATCTCCTGGCCTGTCAAACGCCTTGCCCAGCTGTCCAGGAGATTCCCGCCATTACTGACTTCTCCCCCGAGGCCATTGAATCGCGCTGCCTTCGCAAGCCTGAAGCCATTGAACCCACCTGCATTGAAACCAGTAGGTGCAAGATAACGCCCCTCCCACGCGCAGTGCTGCGAGACCAGATTGGAGCTCATCACCTCCACTGGTCGCGGTCCCGGCTGTTTTCCCTCAACCTGATGTTCCAAAGGACCGTGCACCCGCGATATAAGCTCGCGGGCAACTCTAGCTTCCTCTGGATCCGTATCGATCGTCCTCAACCGTGAAATGGAACCGCTCGCGATCCCGACAGCCGCGATAGCACGCGAGTCCTTTCCACCCGACAGATCTGCCGTCGCCCGCAGGGGCCAACGTCTAGCGACATCTATGTAGCGACCCATTTCCGCTGCCATCGTATGGGGACCCGGCAGTTCTCGAGAGCGAGCATTATAGAACCATTCACGGAAATCGTTCAGATCCTTGCTCTCCACCCGGCCTTCGGCTGCGTGCCAGGCTCTAAGTCGGGTGCCTGGCGGCACCTGACGTCCACTTCCCAATTGCGTCTCACCGCGCAAGGCCCACCCCAAAGCCGCCATGCTCGACCAGGCAACTTCATTCTTACGAGCCGTCTCGGTCATGAATATGTGAGCCATGCCTGCGCGGGTCGTCCAAACTTCTCCGCCCGCTAGACTGAACCGAAAAATTCGCGCCAGTCCGTATACGTCATTGGCAATGCTCAAGCTTCCCTCTCGCCAACTTAGAACGGCAAATGGGCAACCTAGATCCTCTGCTGCAAGCTCCCCGGCAAGCACTTGTCGGCCCAGTTTGAAAGCATCCACCTCATTATCTGGTCCACCAGCGACCCCGGGGACGCCGATCCACATCACAGCTTCGTCACCGCGACGGGCGAAGAACTCCCAATGAATGTCCCTCTCAGTCGTGCTCCAATAGACTATGCCGCTGCGCTCGTCACCGATCCAGTGACGATCGACCGGACATCTGTAGATGCTGGACAAATGGCGTTCAACTGCATCGAGACGTATGCGAAGCTCTTCGACCGACTGAGGGCTCTTCAGCACGTAGCCCATCGCAGCCATCGATGACGACATTTCATGTCTCCTGTCTTCCGGTGCCCTGAAACAGATTCATCTGAATTCGTTTAGAGAAGTTGATAGCCGAGCTCTGCCCAGCGAGGACTACTCCAATCCTCCTGCACTGAGACATTGAGGACGGCAGTGATCACGTCAGCGGGCGGGGGCTTGTGCCCCTCCCCCCCCAATCATCTAGCAGACAGCGCATATGACCAGTACTTTCGAGCGCCTGTTTCAGCGGACGAAAGTGCGCATCAATATGATCCGCGTCACCAATGTTCTGCAGGATGACGACCCGGTTGGACACCCCGATACCACGCTTCTTTACATAGGCAGAGGCGACGTCCGTCACAGCGGGGATGCAGACAAGAGCTTCGTCTAATACCGGAGCGGCATTGGGCCAGCGTGCACGCTGCCGCTGCTGGACGAGCGGCCTGTTGTAGTAGCGCAAGTCGGTCTGCGGATTGGCCGCGATCGAAACCACATCATCCATCTCAAGCCCCACCACGAGTGACGCGCATCCGCCGGCCGATCCACCGTAGAGCAGCGTCGGTGTTCGATGCCCCAGCCACTCGCGATACTTCTGAATAACCTTGCGGATCACCGAATCGAGCCTCTGCGTTTCCCAGCCCGTGTACCACGCAAGAAATATCTCTGGGGTGAGAGTTACCGCAGGGCCTGCGAAATTAATCGTATTCATGCTCACATTGCGGCTCACGGCGAATCCGGTGAAGCGCGGCGCGAGCGAATCATTCGGAACTGCTGCCGTGAAGAACACGCCTAGCGCGGATTCCCCCTTATCAAGATACCGGAAGTCCAGCGGTGGTCGGTTCAGCGCGATCCGCACGTAGCCAGTCGGCGGCGCGGGCGCAACAAGAAACTCTTCCACATCCGAGAACTCGTGATCTGGTGCGAACTCCTGGTCGATTTGAACCATCAGGCGTCCCATTCTGCGAGGGCGGCTTCGAATTCGAATACCGTCACATTTTCAACTGAGCCCCGGAATGGCATCCCATACTCCAAGGACCAGGCGGCTTCGAGTTCACGATCCCGCCGCGACCGTACTCCCCGGATCGTGCCCTCACGCTGGTCGCGCCTGATCAGGAGGTCCTCTTCGCCACCGCCTGCCGTCTCACGGTTCAGACGCAGTGCTGCCTCCCATTGGGGGCTCCCGAGCACCAGTCCGCCCTCCGCCTCATGCAGTGAGAGGCCGCCATCCAGAAGGAACCAGGTGTGGAGCTTATGCTCATCTTCGTCAGCCATGATTACCGTGTCTCGGACCTCGAGCCGGCGACCGGGCGTGTAGTTCACCTCGCGACGGGCCGTCCATCCGTTCTGCGGCACTTCGGTTTGGATGGTGAAAGAACCGTCCTCGTGAGCGATCATATCCTGCAGGCCGCTCCCGTAAGGCGTTCTGCGCCTGTCCTGCATGTCGCCATCGACGCTCAGCGTGGAGTGAGCCGCGCAGGATTCCATATACTGGCGTATCGGGTCCGCGTAATAGAATCCCTTCCGACGCAGCTCGGAGTCCTGCGGGAGCAGTTCGCCATATCGGTAGCGCCCACCATCGACAAGGATCTCCTGCCCGTTCTCCATCCAGACCAGAGACTGATCATCACATTGCTTATGTGTCCGGGAATGAAAACCAGCAGTCATCGCCAGATACGAGGCCTTGGACAGAGCGTCGGCATCGCCGCCCTTCAACGGCCGGACGAACGCGTAGCCGCTATCAGGGAGCATCAGTGCATCGTGTGCGGGAGCAGTCCCCTGCCGGCCCCTGGTGAGAACCCAGTTCGTATTGGGCGAGATCGCGCTGCGACCACCCCGCATATCTCGTTCAGGAGAGTCGCCCATCTGCAGGATCTTGCCGCTGGGCAGCACCATCCAGCCCAGGACGTCGGCAGCCCTGCGAACCCGGGCCAGCACCTCGGGGTCGTCGATCGCATGGACAGCGATTGCACCTTCGAATGAGCTGAGGAGCATTCGATGGTAGTCGGGAGAATGCTCGACGTGACCGCCATCCGTGTTGAACTGGGTTTCTGCCATCAGCCGCAGACGGCCAGTCCCCTGGTGGCGAAGTGCTTCCATGCCCTCCAGGCCCGGAAGTCCTCGAGCCAGCACTACCTGACTGACTGCGCTGTAGTAGCCGTGGTTGTTCCGAGGATTGAACGACCAGCCCTCCCAGTGAGCATCCCTCTGCTTCAGAGCAAGTCGGATGAGCGAGGTGAAAGCCTCATCGCTCACGGCGGAAGACTGCGCAGCGCCGCGAATCAGACCCTGAAGGGTGGTGGACCGATAGGCCAGGGCCATGTCATACCAGGCCATCGATTCTGAATCGATGTGGTTGAATGCGTCACCCCAGCGCAGCGCCCTGTGGACGGCCCACTCCATATAGTGATCAGAACCGGTCAGATTCCAGGCGCCGAGGACCGGGACCATGAACTCCCAGCTATGCATATGCATCTGCCATGTCCTGTCCTGGTCGGCGATGGCCGACCAGTCGTAGTCGGCATCGATGACCTCGCGATCGAATCCGTGACCGCCCCACCCCTCAGACATCACGGCCTCGGCCGACTTCACCTGGTCATTCTGGCCTGCCTGCCCATGAACATACAGAAAGTGCAGCGCCTCGTCCCGCGAGAGCTTCTTCAGCTCGGCGCGCAGCTGCGCGCACTCAATGAAATGGACCGTGCCGACGGGGTCGAAGAAGCGCACTCCAAGGCTTCGATAGGGCGCGTCGTAGCGATCGGCGATGGAGCGCCAGGACCGCTCCGCACGGACCCAGGCAGCGCCCTTCTCCGACATCTCCGCTCGTGCCTGCGGATCCTCGAGCAGACGGCTCAGCAGCTGTGCCAGATCATTGGGATCCTCTGCTCGGAAGGTCGCGGCCGCGCCGGACTGCCCGGCGATCTCCCGCAGGGCGTCGACGTCCGAGACCACCACGGCTCGCCCGGTGGAGAACGCCTCGAACGGCTTGAGCGGCGTCACCAGGCGGCAGACCGCCCGGTTCTTCCGCGGCACCACGAAGAGGTCGATGATGCTGTAGTAGTCGAGAACCTCCTCGTGGGGGATGCGACCGGTGAAGCAGCACTTCGCGGCGATGCCCAGGTTCTTGGCCTGCTCCTGCAGCGCCTTGCGGACGGGTCCGTCTCCGACGAGCAGAAGGCGTGCGTCCACGCCCTGGTGCATCATCTGGGCGAAGGCCTCGACGAGCGTGTCGATGCCCTCGTACTCCACCACGGAGGTGATGTAGCCGATGACAGGGACCTCCCTCGGGATGTCCAGTCTGTCCTTCAGCTCCAGGTCCGGCTCCACGACGGGGAAATCGGAGGGCAGCACGCCGTTGGGCGTCACGGAGATGCGCTCCGGGTCCTCACCGCGGTCGATGATGTGCTCGCGCATGACCTCGGCCAGCGTCGTCACGTGGTCGCTGCTGGCTCGGGCCTGGTTCTCGCGCTCATGCCGCAGCGTGTAGGCATCGGGGTATCCGTAGCGCTGGTAGTCGGCCTCCAGGGGACGGCCGACGGAGGTCTCGACGCGGGAGAGCCAGGACTCCTCCCAGAAGCCGCGGCTCTCGTAGATCAGAGGCAGCCCATACGCGTCGGCCACGGGCCTGGCGATCAGCTGGTTGATGTAGTCCGAGTGGCAGTGCAGCAGCGACGGCCGCACCTCCTCCACCACAGCGCGCAGGGCATCGGTGTTCGCCTGCAGCCACGTGGCCCAGGTCTCGGTGCCTCTGGCCGGCCCCTCCGGCAGGTGATAGGTCACCCCGTCCTGGACGACGGGCGATTCGCCGAGGGCATCGACGGAGGCGCCGGCCTGACGCATCACATGGACGTCATAGCCCTTCTCGGACTGCGCCTGAGCCAGGTAATGGGTCCGCAGCGTGTAGCCCGTCTGCGTCTCGGGAAGGGCCTTCCCCACGACGTGAAGGATGCGACCGGTCTCCGCGACGAAGGAGCCCTCCGCGGGGGCCGCGCACTCCGTGACGAGCTCGCCGCTGAGCATGGCCAGCTCCGAGGCTCGGACCTCCACGGCCCGCCGGTCGCTGTCCTTGCCCGAGGCGACGGCGATGCCTCGCAGCATCTCCAGGCTGTGCGCGTAGTAGCCGCGCTGGTAGAGGGCCCGCGACAGCTTGCGCCGCTGGCCGAGGTTCATGACCAGCCCCGGGTCCCCCGACGTCCACAGCTCGTAGAGGAACATCGGATCGTCGATGTACGCGACCACATCCTTGAGCGTCAGGCTTCCGAGAACCGTCTCGCGAGGCATCCCCTGGGGAAGATGCGGGAGGACCTTGCCGATGCGCTGCCTCTGCTCGGTCACAGCCGTGTCCAGGGCCTTGGACGTCGTGGACAGTTGCTTCTCCAGTGCCTCCACACGCTTGGCCAGACCAGCGGCGGGCTCCGTCGACACGTCGGCCGCCGGCGGCTGCTGGGCTCGCGCGGATGCGCGCGCCACCCGATCCTCGAGATCCGCGAAGCGCTGACGGATCCACCGGTCGTTCCGACCGGAGACCACAGCGGGGCTGACGGCTCCCTGGCCGAGCAGTGCGGTCCGCTGCTCGTCCTCCGAGATCACGACCTGGTCCTCGGAGATCGTGATGCTCCAGACCCGTCCGAATCGAAGGATCCTCATCCAGGCGGACTTGGGGGTGGCTCGGCTGGACACCACGCTCCAGGTGTCCTTGGTCGACTCCCCGAACACCGCCGTGAAGACACCGGAGCGCGCCGACTTGGCGACCTCCGCGACGCCGCCGGGCTCCTTCTTGCCCCACGCGCGGGAGACCCAGCCGCGCGGAGAGCTGTCGTCGGCGTACCTGACCACCGGACGCTCTCCGTTGCCGAGCCAGGCGAGGCTCAGGCTGCTGTCGCCGTCCTGCAGCTCGACGGCGCTGTCGCGCAGGCGGGCGCGCACACCCGGGTTGAGCTGCCACAGCTGCCTGGCCGTGACCTGCTTGTCGGCGTCGAAGTGATCGATGACGATTCCGAGGTCCAGGCCCGGCAGGTAGACCAGGCGCCGACGCAGAGCCACGCCCTCGTAGTTCCGATCGACGACGGCATAGTCGTGGGCGTGGTCGGAGACCTCGGCGCGCTCCAGACGAACATGTCCGGCAGGGGCGTACTCGCGATCGTTGACGACCACCAGGTTGTGCGCCTGCCGGGAACGGAGATGCCTCCGGAACGGGTCCTTCGGCTCGTAGTTGTACGACCCCGGGTCCGTGATCCAGTCGCGTCCGCCCGAGAAGAACGTGATGCCGCCCCGGTCCTCGTGCTGGTGCGACCTGATCTGCGGGCCGTAGCGGAGGCTGTAGGAGGTCTCCTCCGCGTAGCTGCGCCCCTCGCCGCCCCAGCCGGATCGGCCCAGGATGAAGCCGTTGGGCGCGACGACGGTCGTCGACGAAGGCGGCTCGCCCTCGTCGCCGAGAGTGGCGACGTAGTCGATCTCCGGTCGGCCTGAGGCCTCGACCCTCTTCAGATGCGTGTCGCCGATCGTCATCATGAAGCCGTCGGGCCTGGTCGCGTGCGCCAGGAAGTCAGCCGCACGGGTCAGCGTCTGGTGCACTTGCCGCGGCACTTTGACGCCTTCCATCGCCACCCGGTCCCACGCTGAGGTCCACCACGCGAGATTGAGCCGGTGATACTCCACGGCGCCTTCGTCATTCGCCCCGTTCTCGTCGAAGGAGCCGTCGAACAGCTCCGCCAGACGCCGTACAGCAAGGTCCTGCCACTGCCCCCGACGAAGGAAGCTGGCCAGCACGAAGAGGCCCAGATCCTGGTGCAGAGCGTGGTTCCCCTCGGAGAGGTGCTCCGGATCGGCCAACCAGGTGCCATGCGTCTCGAGAGCGGCCAGCAGCGCCCTCTGCTCGTCCGGGGTCTCGGCGAGAGGCCATCCGAAGACCATCTCCTGGGCGCGCAGACCATCCGCCATGTCAACCCACGAGAACTTGGACGCCGGGGCCTCCGGCGGATTCTGCTCGATCCATGACATGACCGTGGCCATCCAGAAGTCACGGGCCTGCCTGTCGCCATCCATAGCCAGATGACGTGCTGGCGAGATCCATCGCAGAGCATGGTGCTGGAACTGCCAGTTGCGGGAGGAGAACGGATCGGCTGTCCAGTCGGTCAGGTCGTGGGCGACCCATTCAGGGTGCGGGGAGACGCGCATTCGTCCATCGATGAGCTTCCGTCCACGCTCCCCGTAGTCGTCCTGCCGGATGAATCCGACTCCGAGGCACTGTCTGCTGCTGACTCCGCTATCGATGCCAAGTTCGTCGTCCGACATCGCCGAAATTCCGTCGCGGTCCTGGGTGGAGCCGTCTGAGGTGGACATAGGTTGGCCTTTCGCGGACAGGATTAGGTGCTGGATGTGCTGAGAGGTCGGGGCCGCTGTGTCAGAGATGCGGGTGGCGCGAGGCGCCGAGCTCCATGTAGATCTCCGAGACTCGCTCGGCCATGTCATTCCACTGGCGATGCTCTCGCACCCAGGTGAGGCCATTGCTGGAGAGCTGCTGGCGCAGCTCAGGCCGTTCGACGAGCTCGGCCAGCTTGGACGTCAGGTCGTCCACGTCGCCCTTGCGGTGCAGCAGCCCCGTGACGTTCGGCTGCACGATCTCGGCCAGGGCCGCCACGTCGGAGGCGACGATCGCCTTGCCCATGGCCAGAGCCTCGAAGGGCTTGAGCGGGGAGACCATCTCGCACACCGGCAGCGGCAGCCGCGGGAACGGGGCGATGTCCACGAGCGAGTAGTAGCGCTCCACGTCCTCGTGGGGCACCCGGCCGAGGAAGCGCACGACGTCGCTCAGCTCGCGCTCCTCGACCTCGGAGCGGAAGCGCTCCAGCTCGGCGCCGTCCCCCACGATCACGACCGCGAAGTCGTTGCGCTGGGATCGCATCCGCTCGGCGGCCTCGATCAGCAGCCCGAGCCCCTCGTAATCCAGAACGGAGCCGATGTAGCCGATCACTGTTCTGTCTTGGAAGCCGAGCCGCGCCTCCAGCTCGGCATCGCGAGGCTGCGGGGTGAAGCGCTCTGCATCGACCGCATTGGGAACCACCGTGATCTTGTCCCCGTCCACTCCACGCTTGATGAGCTCGTCCTTCAGAGCCTGCGTGATGGCCAGGACGTGAGTCGCGTTGGCGGCCGCATCGGCCTCCATGCGCGCCATGAACCGGTACATCCCGCCCTTCGCCCATTCGAAGTCCCTTGAACCGCGCGTGACCTCCCAGAGCCCGCGAACCTCGTAGATCGACGGAATGCCGAGCCTGTTGGCCGTGGACACCGTGGCCAGGCCATTCCAATGGTTCGAGGCGCCGTGCAGGATCTGCGGCCTGTCCTCCATAGCCTTGGCCTCCAGCGCAGAGACGTAGCGCTTGATGTACTCCGTGATGGGGCTCTTCTTCTCGATCCCCGGCGTGGTGCTCAGCCGGTGGTACGGGACGCCGTCCACCAGGTTGGACGGGGCGATTTCCCCGAGCTTGTCCATCTTGGGCATGTCGTAGGGGTAGCCCAGCCGGGTGACGCCCTGGACATCCCAGCCCTGGCCGCGCAGCCCGGAGAGCAGGCCGTGGGTGCGCGTGCTGTAGCCGGCCGAGTGGAAGGGCAGGGAGTTGTGCAGCATGTAGAGCACGCGATCGGGGATCGGCTCGTACGCAGCCTCCTTGCGCCGACGCGGAAAGGGGAACCCCTTCTCTGCCAGCTGGTACTTCGTGGGAGCTATCGAGATGGCCAGCCGCTCGCTCTGCTCCTTCCCCCACGCATCCGAGGGCTCCAGTCGCGTGTATTCCGCGAGCAGTCGCTGGGCCCCTTCTGTCCGATTGGCGCGCAGATCACGACGGATAGCCTGCCGCAGGCTCCAGCGAGGCACCGCCCGATCCGGCAGCTGGCGCATCAGCTCGATGGCCCGCGTACGCCGTCCGTGCTGCAGGCAGAACAGCAGCCGCGCCAGGATCCACTCGTCGTCCGCCAGCCACGCCGGCTTCTCACGGGTGGTGGCATCCTCATCGCGATGATGATGAAGATCGACCACGGCCCGAGTCACCCGATCCGGACTCGCGCCCAGGATCTCCAGGGCATCAGAACGTCGAACCGGCACGAAGAGATCGAGGGCGCGACGATGCTGATCGGGGCGCTCGGGCAGCACGGCGATCAGCTCATCCATCGCCTCAGACACCGACGACAGCCGGTCGGTGTCCTCTCCTGCGGCGACCACCAGCATCTCCACCGCATCCAGGTTGGCCGGATTCACCGCCACGCTGTTCTTGAAGGCCTCGAAGGAGGCGTCGAAGGCCTTCAGCTCCATCAGGCGCATGGCGAACAGGAACCACGCCGAGCTGTCCTGCGGGTCCTGCAGGGTCAGCTTCCGAAGCTGGTCAGCGGCCTGGTACGCATCGTCGGCAGCCCGAGCCGCGGCTGAGGCCTCACGAAGACGCCGACCGACCTCCTCCGTCCGTTCCTCCGCGCGCCGGGGGTCCTCCCCCACGGACTCGGTCTCCGGGATGGCCCGGCATTCGTAGCCGCGGGGGGCGAGTCGCTGCGCGGCCTCTCCCCTGGCGTGCCAGAGACGACGGCGGAGTTCCTGGACGGTGACGAAGGGCATGCGGTCTCCTCTGCGGGGGCAGTCAGCGATGTGTTCGGTTCTCGGTGCTCAGCGCCAGAGGCCCTTGGTATCCACCACAGCCTTACCCACCAGAGCAGTCGCAGCCACCGACTTGAACTCATCGTGATCCACCAGCACCAGCACCACATCAGCACGCTCGATCGCATCCGCAGTCTCCGCCAGCTCCACATTCACCAACCCAGCCAAAGCCTTCGGCAGCTCAGACACATTCGGCTCCACCGCCAACACCGAGGCCCCCGGCAGCGCCTCCGCCAGATCCCGGGTGATGTTCAACGCCGGCGACTCCCGCAGATCATCAATATTCGCCTTGAACGCCAACCCCAGCGCCGCCACCACAGGCCTCTGGCGACCAGCCAGCGCCTCACGCACCTGGCCGATCACCCACTTCGGCTTCCCATCATTGACCTCACGCGCCGTGCGGATCAGATTCGAGTTCTCCCGATCCGAGGACACGATGAACCACGGATCCACCGCAATGCAGTGCCCACCCACACCCGGACCGGGCTGCAGAATATTCACCCGCGGATGGTGATTCGCCAGCTCGATGAGCTCCCACACATCGATGCCCAGCTTGTCCGAGATCAGCGACAGCTCATTCGCGAAAGCGATATTCACATCACGGAACGAGTTCTCCGTCAGCTTCGCCATCTCCGCAGTCACATCATCCGTGACCAGCAGCTCACCCTCACAGAACGTGGCATACACAGCCTTGCCCCGGGCGGCCGCCTCCGGAGTCATGCCCCCGATGATCCGATCATTCGTGACCAGCTCCTCCATCGCCTTGCCCGGCAGGATCCGCTCCGGGCAGTACGCCAGATGGATCAGCTTCTTCTCACCCTTCTCCGCCTCGGCCGGATCCACCGTCAGATCCGGACGAGCCTCGGTGAGCACACGACCCAGCAGACGCGTGGTCTGCGGCGGCGACGTCGACTCCAGAATCACCAGCTCATCACCCTCAAGCAGCGGAGCGATGCTGCGCCCAGCCGCCTCGATATACGAGGTATCCCCCACGTAGTCATCCTTGAACGGCGTCGGCACCGCGATCACAAACGCATCACCATGCTGCATCTGCGTCGAAGCCGTCAGCTGACCAGACTCCACCGCACGACGCAGCTCCTCCTCCAGACCCGGCTCCACGATCGTGACCTCACCACGAGCCACCCGCTCCACCACCGACTCATTGACATCCACACCCTTGACCCGCACACCGCTGTTCGCCAGCGTCACCGCAGTCGGCAAGCCGATATACCCCAGCCCCACGAACACGACGGTCTGATTGGTCTCAGTCATAACTACTCGTCCTTGATCTCCGCCGACCTCAGGACCGCGCCGACTCCCGTCGGCTTCCTCAGGCTGTGGGCTGTTCTGGTGTTCGAATCAGCAGTCATCCTATGCATAACAGGGGTCATGTCCCCGAAACTGCGCACGTCATCGTTCGGTCATCTTCTCTGCGCCGCGTAAGGATCAGTCACGCGTCCGGGGCCCGCCACGCCGGAGATGTTGCGGCAGACTGCACGATCCGACGTATTCGCAGCCTCGTCCTGCGGGTGAAGACCTGAGACCATCGTTCAGCACACCGTCGCACTCCTGCCGGAAGGTCCCACTAGCCCATGCCGATCGAGCGCCCCTACCCCCGAGGCTTCCTGCTGCACGAGACGAGCAGGCAGGTGGACATCCCCGCAGGCTGGACAAAGACCCCCCTGCACCCTTCCGGCTGGACGCTGTCCCACGATCCGGAGCTGGCGCTCGATCTCCGGGAGGCCGACGACGGCTCCTCGGCGGTGCTGGTCCTCGGCATGTGCCTGTACGCCGGTGACGACGAGAAGGAGATCGCACCGGCCGCCCGCCTGGCTGAGGCATGGCGTCACTCCACGACCGCCCTGTTGGACGAGCTCGACATGCTCGGCGGGCGATTCGCCGTGCTCACCGTCGAGCCGGATCAAGTGGTGATCCGGCAGGATGCCATGGGCGTGCGCACCGTGTACTTCTCCCCCGTGACTCGACTCGTGGGAAGCCATGCGAATCTCCTGCAGGAGATCACGCTGCTCGAAGAGCGCACCGCGCACGGCGGACGTTCTGCCGTGCTGGTCACGTGGTCGAGAACCCCGTATCTCGGAATGGATGCGCTGCTCCCGAATCACGAGCTGCGCCTGCCGGAGTGGTCCGTCCACCGGTTCTACCCGCGAGAGGCCAACCGGTACGCGCACATGAGCCTCGCCGAGCGGCTGCAGCTCTTCCGGAGCCGCTGGAACAGGGAACAGGATGATCTTCGGGCCCAGGACGCCGAACTGGTGATGTCCCTGACCGGCGGTGCAGACAGCAGGACCGGGCTCGCCCTGAGCTGGAAGCATCGTGAGGACATCACGATGTTCACCTACACAGCCAGCACACAAGGCGGCGGACGGTACCGGAAGAGCCTCGCGAAGGATCGGGTGATCGTCAACAGCCTGCTGGAGATCATGCCTGAGGCCAGACACCAGTACTTCTACCTCGACGACACCACTACGGAACTGACCGAGACGCAGCAGGAACTGGTGCGTCGGAACACCATCGGCCGCCACGGCGCATGGCTGCTCCCGCACTATCTGCGAGAGTTCTCCAGTGGGCGGCACATCCACCTGCGAGGTGCCGGTTATGAAGTGGGACGAGCCTACTGGGACGTCCGAGCGGAAACGGACAACCTGACGTCTCTGCGCTCACTGTTCCTCGCCAGGACGAAGAAGGCCTCGTCACAGGAACCGCAGACGGAAGCGCTGGCGTACTTCGACGAAGGCATCCGACGCTGGGAGTACGACGGCGACCTCCATGGCTATCACCTCCGCGATCTCTACTACTGGGAGATGCGCATGGGCCGCTGGAGTGCGGAAATCATGAATGAGACAGATATCGCCTTCGAGACGTGCATCATGATCAACTCCAGATCGCTTCTGGAGATCGCCCTGTCGTTCCCTGTGGAAGACCGTCGCTCCGGGTTCTTCTTCGCCGAGCTGATCAACGACTCCTACCCCCTGCTGAATTTCTTCGGGAAGAATGATCTGCGCAATCTGTACGAGATCACCCGGGATCAGCAGCGCAAGGAGCAGGCTTCCGCGAAGACCGAGGAAGTGTCACTCACGCCCGAGGTCCTCATCGTCACGTCGGAGGAGATGACAACGATCCCCGCCCACGAGAACCTCCTGCAGCTGCCGCAGAAGGACTTCGCCCCCGGGACGGCGGCACTGCGCAGCTTCTCCCCGGCCAGAGTCGATGGAGAGCTGCGCTTCACGGTCACCTCGAGATACGCCAATCCGAGGTCGGGCGGCTACTGGCACTGCCAGATCTGGGTGAACGACCGCTTGCATGTCAGCTGGCCGGCGGGAACCTCCGATTCACCCGTTCATGTCACCGTCACCGACCTGCGCGCCGGCGACATCGTCTCGATCGGCAATGCGGCGCTCGTCGATCGCCGCAGCACGACATCCTGGTCGAAGGCCAGCCGCGCCTGGATCGAGGACGTGGTGTTCGAGCCGCGGGCACCGATCGGTGAGGCCTGTGTGGGAATAGATGCCCCTCGAGCCACCAGGCCGTGAGAGGCCCTGTCCCTCGGCGACGGGGTCGCCGAGGGACAGGGCCTCAGTGAAGGAGTCGCTGAGCCGAACGCGGGTGGCGCCTGAGCCTCACCTGCTCAGGCGCAGCGTCCTGCGCAGCAGCACCTTGCCGAATCCATCGCTGAGCACCACATCGGCATGATCCGCACCCTCCAGGGAGGGAATCACCCAATCCCCGGGGATCTCGGTGGGCGTCGACCGGCTCAGCTGCTTGTCCTGCGCATCCCGGACCACGGCTGACCAGCGCATCCGACCGAACCCCGACGGAAGCCGCTTGGACTCCGCCACGATCCTGCGACCCGTGACGCGCCAGCTGAGCAGCCCGGAGAGCAGCTCGGCCTGGGCCTCGAAGGACTCGGGGCGCTCGGCGACGGCTCGCCCGTCGAAGGTCGGGGCCTCATCCAGCTGCTCCACCCGCTCCAGAACTGTCGCGTCGTCGGAGGCCAGGAGCCTTGTCAGGATCCCGCGGATCGCTGCTGCCGACGGCGGGGCATGCCCGATGCCCGTCTCTGCCTGCCAGATGACCTGATTCTCACCGCGAGTCCACAGGCCCGCAGAGTGCCGCCGGTAGCCGTGCTGGCGCAGGTACGGCACACAGTGGCCCTTCAGATGGGAATCGGTGATGCTCTGCAGGTACAGCAGACGGCGCGGCGACTGCGCGGGGATCGTCTCGCGCACCAGGTCCACGCACCTGTGCTGATCGCGGGCTTCCTTCCGAAACAGGGACTTCCAGTACTTGCCGCCCAATCGGCCTGCCAGCTGAGGGAAGGCGATCTGCCCGTACCGGCGTGCATACAGCGGCATATAGCTGGCGATATCCGTCTGCGGATTCCAGACGAAGGCCGAGCAGAAGCGCCCGAGACGGTGAGCCGTCTGGAGAGCGCCGAATCCGCCGGCAGATCCGCCGATCAGCCACAGGTCGCCGTCCAGCCGAACCGCCAGCGGCCGCAGCAGCTCCTCCACGGCTCGCTGCACGTCCTGGAAGACCGATCCCGCGTACCAGGCGATATTGAGATCCCCACGCAAGGCGAGGGTCGGGTCCGAGATCGCGATCAGCGGCACCCCCAGCTGGGGCCCCAAGGAGCGTCCGGAGACGAAGGGAGGCTTGCGCGCCTTGCGCTTGCCGACCGCTCCCGAGAAGACGACCAGGACCGCACCGGAAAGCTGCTCGAACGGCTGTCCGATGGTCAGCAGCTCGAGCGGGGCGCCATGGGCCCGTTCGATGACGTGGTAGCCGTCGCCGTGCTCCGAAGAGGCATGGAATGCCTCGAGGTCCGCCCAGCGGTGCACCGCCTCGGAGCCGTAGGCGGACTCCTGGCGCTGCGGTGCGGACGTCTGCTCCGCCTCGCTCATCGCTGGTCCTCCTCCCGGCCGCGCTCCGTCGTGGTCTCTGCCGCATGCTCCCCCGCGTCCACTTGGGCCCCGCCGCCGTCGTCGAAGCTCAGCAGGTCCTCGACAGAGCCGACGTGATGCGTCGCGAAGGTGCGGGTGATCCGGCCGCCGGCTTCGAGCGACTCCTCTTCTGCCTGCACGGCAATCAGTCCCGGTCGAGCAGCAGCCGTCGCCTCGACCGTCTCAGGACCAGAGGCCCGCGCCTGCCACGAGGCGAGCTCTTGCAGACCAGAACGGCCAGGCTGGCGCAGCACCAGTGCGGTGCTGCCCGTCACGGGCTCCAGGGTCTCCACGTCCAGCAGCTCGATGCCGTCCTGGCCGACGACAGCCGTGTAGGACCGCGACAATGCCACGGGCACCACGCTCGCCTCGGGCGCCAGGTCCAGCGCCGAGGCTGCGGCCTCCACCATGGTGTTCACGTGCCAGGGCAGGACCAGCTCGTCCTGTCCGATCACCATACGGACCACCCGGTCGTAGGCCTCCAGGTTGAAGCTGTCGTGCGCGGTGCGGAAGAGAGCATCGGGGTCGGCCTCGGCAGCCGCGTCGAATTCGGCAACCCGGAAGCGCAGCGCTCCATCCCGGCCGCTTCGCAGCCCCTCCAGGGCGCTGTCGACCGCGCGTCTGGACTCCGCGCTGTCCGACGGGACATGGACGGTGATCACCACCTCCGTCTCAGCCGGGACCGTCAGCGCGTTCAGAGCCGCCAGGGAGAGCTCGATCCGCGAGGAGTGCTGCGCCGAAGGGCCCTCGGTCGAATCGAGGATGGTGTCGATCAGCACCAGGGTGCGCGGCTGTGCCGGCTCCTCCTCCCAGAAGCCCGCCGGCGGCGTCGTGATCCTCGCGAACCGGTCCGATCCCCGGGCGCGCGTCGGCAGCGGCTCCGTCGATTCGGTCTCTGCGGGATCCGCAGGAGCCGAAAGCTCAGCATCGCCGGCGGGCTGAACCATGCGCAGATCGCCGTCCGGTGCCTGCGGATCGACCGGCTCCAGCTCGATGCCGTAGACGGCGGCGAGCTCATGGATCAGCGGAGTCGCCTCCGCCCGATGCTCGGCGCTGACGAAATTGTTGAACTTGTGCAGCAGCCACTTCTCGAAGAAGGGACGGGCCCTGCGCTCCCGGTAGACCTCGAGCAGATCGTTGTCCTGCAGCCAGCGCATGCGTGCAGCCTCGAGGGGCACGTACTTGCGGAAGAAGCCCGGTGTGACCGTGTTGACCATGGAGTTGGCCACCGCTCCGTAGTACACGTGGATGGGCTTGCGCAGCGTGGCGATCCTGCGCGCCGCGTGCAGCATCTCCTGGAAAGCCAGCGAGTCCTGGCCCAAAGCGCCGACAGGCTGCTCGATGCCGGTCGAGCGCAGCCACGCCGTATCCGCCACGAGGGCCTGGATGCTCATGGGCTGGAAGTTGATGGCGGCGATCGCCCCTTCCGGCACGATCTTGCCGCCGTCGTCGTCCTTGACCAGGACAGTGTCCAGCAGCTTGGCATTGCCCACGCGACGGGACTTGTTCGAGAACTTGATCATGTCGCCGATGGCGAAGTCCAGATCCGAGGCCTTCACCATTTCCAGCAGCCGGGCGTATCCGTCGTTGACGGCCTCGTTATCCGGGTCCAGGTACGTGATGTAGGGCGCCGAGGCCAGCTCCAGACCCTGATTGCGGGGACGCGAGGCGCTTCCCGACCCGCCCTTCGGGTTGGAATGCGTGCGGACCTGCGGGAATCGTCGGGCGAGGTCCCTGATCACCTGAGGGGTGACACCATCGGTCGAGCCGTCATCGATCAGCAGGATCTCCATGTGATCGAAGATGGACGAGCGCTGCAGCGAGCGGAAGCACTTGTCCTCGAGGTGGCGCCCGTTGTTGTAGACCGGCACCACGACCGTGAGCTCCGGGGCCGCGTGCTCCCCCGCCGGCGATGCGGCAGAGCGCACGGCAGCCGGCTGGACGTCCACGCCGAACGGGTCCGCGCCGTAGCCCGAGCCGTCGATGCTCCCGGTCTCGAGCCAGCGGCTCGTGACCTCGGAAGCTTGCCACAGGGCGCTGCGGAAGGGATCGTCCGCGTGGGAGATGGGCTCGTGATCGCCCTTCGAGACGACCTCCCCGGCCGCCTCCCAACCGTTCTTGGCCACGAAGTCCACGTCCGCATAGGCGAAGGCGCTGAGCTGGGAGCGGGCGTAGTCGTGGTGGTACAGGTAGTCCTCCCGGACCGGCAGCACGACGGTGTGCTCGAGCTGACCGGCCGCTCGGGCCGATCGAAGCTGCTGCGTGGACAGGACATCCACCTCGATCGACTGCTCCGCCGCGATCCGCTCGACCTTCGGCGTCACCTCGTCGGCCACCATCAGCGCCCGACCGTGCGCGGGCACGCTCGGCAGCCCCACGGTCTCCAGCATCTCGGCCATCCGCTGATGCGACGTGTGCTCGTAGAAGGCCCGGTGCACGCCCTGCGACTGCAGGCGGTACAGCTCATCACCCTGCAGCTGCTCCAGCATGGCCCGCGTCTCGAAGGCGGAGTCCGCGATCAGGATGTTCGGGAAGAGGTTGTTCAGCGCCATGTTGTAGTTGGAGATCACGGCCGCACCCATGGCCTGCAGCTCCACAGCGCGGTTCGCGAACATGGTGTTCGAGCCGACGACCGAATTCAGGTTGATCTGCACATCCACCAGCCGCTGGATGCGCATCAGATCAGCGTGCGGGACTCCGGGGCCCACCTGGTCCAAGTACTCCAGCGGGTAGAAGTACTTGGAATCGCCGAGGGTGGAATTGCGGTCCATGATGAGCAGGTCGCGCTCGGCGTTGAGGACCCCGTCGAAGATCTTCCGCGCGGCGGCCTTGCGCTGCGGGTACTTGTGATCCAGCCAGGAGCCTGCGAAGAGCACCTCCCGACGACGATGCCGCCGGGAGCCCACGGGATTGTGCACCAGAGGATTGACCCCGAAGGTCAGGGCTCGGATCGCCTTCGCGTCGGGGCAGTCCCTCCGATAGTCCGGGACGACCTCTTCGGCAGAGGTGAAGATGTAGTCCGCTTCCCTGGCCAACGGCAGGAAGCGAGCGTAATTGGGCGGATCCTCCTTGGAGTAGAAGGCGATCGGGACACCGGCCTCGCGGAAGGCGGGGAGTACCTCCGAGCGCACGTGGCCGTTCGACGCCGTGGTGCCCAGCCACTCGTTGTCGAGTCCCCGCCACGTCGAGGCGACGATCAGCAGATCCGACTCCCGGGCGACCTCACGGAAGTTGTCCTTGCGCAGATAGGTGATATGCGCCGAGTCGCGCAGCGAGTCGTAGAGGAACTCGTCCGCGATCATGGCGATGCGCACCGGATGAGGCGTCAAAGACCTTGATCCCAGGTTCTGCGGCAGCTCAGCAGCCAGCTGCTGCAGCTCCTGGACGCGCTCGGTGCGCAGCACGTCAGCCATCAGGGCGGCCATCGCCTCAGGGTCGCTGATGGGCTCCAGACGGTCCCACCGCCCATCGCGGACCGCGCGGGCGAAGAAGGGCGACTGGAACCACCTGCGGTAGCCCTGGGCCTTGTCCCGCGTCTCCTCGAGCTCCTCGAGGCGCCGATCGATCGCCTCCCGACGCAGCCTCACCTGCTCCAGGTTCATGCCCTGCCACCCTTCAGAATCTTCTTGCGCGCCAGCCAGTACGTGCTCTTCAGCTTCTTGCCTCCGGCCCAGTAGGCCCTCTGCGCCACCCCACCAGGGGAGCTGCGCAGCGCCTGAAGGTTCTGGTTCTGCCGCTCGAGCTTCGCCAGCCTGCGGTCGCGCTGCTCGAGGTTGTCGAAGAAGATCAGCTCCTTGCGATAGCTGGCAGCCAGCTCCTTGGAGAGCTTCTCGATCTCACGGGCCTGGCTGGCCAGCAGCCTCTGCAGGGCGCGGACGTCCTGCTCGTCCTGCCCCGCTGCCCCGTTGTCGGTCTGCGTCATCGCGCGCGCACCTCTCCTTTTCTCAGAGTCCTGTCGAGTGCCCCGTGGACTAGCGGCTCATCCATCGTCCTGATCACGAATTCGCCAGCGCGGCAGACGAGTGCTTCTCGCTGCTGATCGTCCGCCTGCAGAGCGCTGATGCGCTCCGTCATCTCCGCCAGGCCGCCGACCAGCCACTCCCGCGGATAAATCAGGTCGGCCCCAGGCCATGCCAGTGACACGGGCGCCGCACCCGATGCGGCTCCATCGGGAAGCGTCAGGTGAAAGGATTCTAGATCGCTCACCGACAGCGCGTATCCCACGCCCTGGAACCACTGCGGGATGTCGTCGCCGTGCGGGTCGAAGACCACGCTGCGCCGGCCCGTGTCCTGGTGGAGCTGGTCGATACGACGGAAGCAGGCCTGGTACCAGGCCATCTCCGTCTTCCGGCGCTTCATCCAGGCGTACTCCTCCGGGCGCTTGCCCTTCACCCGCAGGCACCAGCGCGGATCCTCCCGGGCCAGGGACTCGATCACCGACACGGCCCGGTCCAGGCGCTTGATCTGGGGGACCATGCCCACCAGTCCCACAGTGAAGCGAGCCTCCTCGGTCTTGGGAAGCCGCAGCTCAGAAGTGTGGACTATATTCGGGATCACCCGGGTCTTCTCCCGGGGGATTCCATGGCTGCGCACAGCGGCATCCCGGATCAGCTCCCCCACGAAGACGAACTCGTGCACGGCCTCGTGGCGGATCCGACGCAGATGGGGAAGGAACAGCTCCTGCTTGTGGATCCGGATCACCAGCCGCTGGTCGGGCCGGACGTGGTGCGAGTACCAGACCGCGTTGCCGAGGCCCCATTCGCAGAACACCGAGGCGGCTCGCTCCAGCAGCTGAGCAGAGCGCTGCTCGTCGTGTCCTTCATGCCCGGACCATTCGTCCAGCAGCACCTCGACGCCCTGCGCCTCGAGGTGCGCGATCCAGGAGCCGGCGAATTTGAAGTCGTGTCCGGCGATGAGCACCGGTCCCTGTCGAGGCTGGAGCTCCAGCGTGCGCTGCGGCTGCTCCGTCCGCTTCGTCTCCTCGCTGAGCTGCTCGGGTGCGGGAAGCTCCAGGGTGAGGCACTGTGCCTCCCACGCTGCACCCGCTCCTCCACCGCGGCAGCGGCGCATGGTGCCGGTGACGTCCTCGGAGAGCCGGCCTGCACGGGCCAGGGGCCGTCCGTCGGCCTGGGTGGAGGCCTGCGTGCGGGAGCCGACGGCGTCCCACCGGCCCCACATCGTGGCCCAAAGCATGTCCTCGGCCCAGGTGCGTCCGGCATCCGGGGGCAGCTGTCCCCACCAGACGAGATCCGCTGGCAGCGGCTCACCGGGTTCCAGCACGGTCATGCCTGCGGCCTCGGCTCGTCGACGCAGCCCCTCATCGCCCTCCGCGAGGCGCACCGCCGTCGGCAGCGCGGACTGAGCGAGCACCCGCTCGGCGCTGCAGCTGTCCAGATTGCAGGCCCACGCCGGCAGCCGCAGACCCTGCACCGGGACACCGGCCGTTCTGGCAAGCAGCACCAGCGCGCAGTGCACCGTATGACTGCGCAGGACCGTGCGCAGCTGCAGCCACGCCTCCTGCAGACGGATCCGGGGGTCGTGAACCCACGCGTGCACATGGGCTCCCCACCGGAGCCGGTCATCCGTGGACGGGATCCGATCGTCGAAGGTCTCCTGGATCCCGCGGGAGCGCGACGAGATCACCACTCGCCCTGCCGCGGCCCCCTCCACGACGCTGCGGCAGAAGGCGCTCGGCGAGTCGGTCGACGGCTCCAGGTGGAGGCTGGCGATGCCGTCGACGCCGGAGGCTGCGCGCAGGAGCCGTCCATCGGCTGCGCGTTCGGCGGTGCTCAGCAGGGACTCGAACCTCGGGCTGTGCTCGGCGAGAACAGCGCTGGAGCACACCACCGCGTCCTCGTGCCGAGAGCGCCCGGGCAGCGGGTTGTCCACGGCCGGATCTGCGAAGATCGGCATGGCTGATCCCGTGACGGCCACGCCCTCCTGGGCACCGTGCGCCCGTCGCAGGTGCTCGCCGATCCTGTCGGCATCGATCGTCAGCACATGATCGAAGGGCAGGTCGCTGCCACCGGAACCGTCCGAGTCCCACAGCACGGAAGGGACTCCGGCATCCCGACAGGTCGCCAGCAGGTCGGCCAGGGACCCGCCCTGCGCAGTCATCGCCGCGGAATCCACCAGCACCAGGTCGAGCTGCTGCTCGCGCACCTGGGTCTGCCAGCGCTCACGGTCCAGGTCCACCGCCGCGACCGCCTCCTGAAGGGCATCGGGCTGCTCGGCGAGGAACCCGATCCGCAGCGCGGACAGCTCCCTACCCGGCTGCGCCGCAGTGCGATAAGACTCCTGCGCTGCACGGTGGGCCTCGAGGACCCTGCCGGCGAGATCCGGCCACTGCCGCTCATCGACGACCCACAGCCGAGCGGCGCGCCCCATGGCGGTGCGCAGCTCCGCGTCCTTGATCAACCGGTGCAGGGCGTTGGCCAAGGACCTGGCGTCGCCGGGCTCGAACAGCAGGCCGCGCTCCTGCTGCTCCCCCGCCAGAGCCCGGTGGGCCGGGATGTCGGAGAGAACCGTCGGCTTGGAGGCCGCATAGGCCTCGAGCGGCTTGAGCCACGAGACAGCCGCCGAGTCAGGCACCGAGACCCGAGGGGAGACGACGATATCCGCGCAGGACAGGAACCGCGGGACATCTTCCGGCTCCAGACGGCCCAGCAACCGCATGCGCGAGGCGAAGGCGTAGCGCTGCACCCCGGCGCGCAGCCGTTCGTGGGCGGCGCCGTCGCCGGCCAGCGCGATCTGGAACTGGGCCTTCCGGCCGCGCAGGATGTTCGCAGCCTGCAGCAGAAGCTCCAGGCCCTCGTGCTCGGCGAAGGTGCCCGCGAAGCCGATCACCGGGACCTTCGCGCTCAGAAGGTGCTGCCTGGCGAAGCCCGTGTCCCGAGTCAGGGGCAGCAGTGCTGCGGCATCCACGCCCTCGGGCAGCAGAGTGATCCGCTCCTGGGCAATGCCCCGCCGGAGCAGCTCGTCCCGGATCTGCGGTGAGATCGCCAGGACAGCATCTGCCTGCGAGGCCACGAAGACCTCCATGCGGATCTCCCACGCACAGCGCTCGGTCTCCTCCCACCCTGGGCGTCGAGCGGCGTCGTCGATCTCCCACAGGCCGCGGACCTCGTGCACGAACGGCAGTCCGAGCCGGCGGGCGGCGATCAGCGAGGGAAGGGCGGTGCGGAAGTTCGAGGCCGCGTGGATCAGCGACGGTCGCTGCAGCCGGGCCTCACGCACGAAGGCATCCGCCGCCACCTGCACGTAGTCGTCCACGCGCATGCTCTGCAGGTCGCCCTCCGGACGATGGACGCAGTCAATGCCGTCGATGGAGGTGACAAGGCGGCGAGGACTCGGTGCCCCGCCTGCGCTCACCGCGCAGTCCCAGGGGTAACCTCCGCGGGCCATCACGAAGACCTCGCCGCCCGATTCCCTGAGTCCGGAGACGAGGCCGCGGGTGTGCGCGCCCCAGCCGCTGGTGTCGTAGACCGGGGTGGTCGGTGCGCAGTACATGATCCGGCCGCGCTCCGGAAGATAGGCGGGGCCCTGGGACCGGACCGGCACGATGCGCGCCAGGCCGTCCTCGAGCGTGGCCGCACCCCAGATGTGCTGGGCCAGCTGCTGCGCCTCCGACGGCATCCGAGCGACCAGTTCCGCGTGGCGCACCAGCAGCGGCAGGCATTCCTCGAGCGCGCCGTGGTCGTGCCATAGAGATCTCAGGCAGGCGGCCAGCGCCTCCGGTTCGGGGTTCTCCGCGAGCCGGGCGAGAAGCTGCTCTGAGGTGGCGGGGTCGTCTCCCTCTGAGGATTCCGCGCTCCGCCCGGCATCGCGGTGAGAGAGCCGCGCCACCCGGTGTCCGGCCCGTCCATGCGAGTCCGGTTTCGAAGCTGTGAGCTCGAGCTCGTGGAGCCTGCGCTGCTGCCCGGCCAGGGCCTCGAAGGCCGCGTCCGGTGCACGTCGGATCTCGGCCGTGAGCAGCTCCCGGAGGAGGGACTGCGAACGGCGTTCGTCGTCGTGCATTCTGTGGTCCTGTCCGAGTGAGGGGGATCGAGAGGACGCGAGAACCCGGTGACGCGCGGGTCCGACGGCCTGCCCTCATAAGGCAGGCCGTCGGAGCGGATCAGCGCCAGAGGCCCTTGGTATCCACCACAGCCTTACCCTTCAGCGCCGCAGCAGGAACACCCTTGAACTCATCATGATCCACCAGCACCAGCACCACATCAGCACGCTCAATCGCATCCGCAGTCTCCGCCAGCTCCACATTCACCAACCCAGCCAAAGCCTTCGGCAGCTCCGACACATTCGGCTCCACCGCCAACACCGTGGCCCCCGGCAGCGCCTCAGCCAGATCCCGGGTGATGTTCAACGCCGGCGACTCCCGCAGATCATCAATATTCGCCTTGAACGCCAACCCCAGCGCCGCCACCACAGGCCTCTGGCGACCAGCCAGCGCCTCACGCACCTTGCCGATCACCCACCGCGGCTTCCCATCATTGACCTCACGCGCCGTGCGAATCAGATTCGAGTTCTCCCGATCCGAAGACACGATGAACCACGGATCCACCGCAATGCAGTGCCCACCCACACCCGGACCGGGCTGCAGAATATTCACCCGCGGATGATGATTCGCCAGCTCGATCAGCTCCCACACATCGATCCCCAGCTTGTCCGAGATCAACGACAGCTCATTCGCAAACGCGATATTCACATCACGGAACGAGTTCTCCGTCAGCTTCGCCATCTCCGCCGTCACATCATCCGTGACCAGCAGCTCACCCTCACAGAACGTGGCATACACAGCCTTGCCCCGGGCGGCCGCCTCCGGAGTCATGCCCCCGATGATCCGATCATTCGTGACCAGCTCGTCCATCGCACGCCCAGGCAGGATCCGCTCCGGGCAATACGCCAGATGAATCAGCTTCTTACCACCCTGGGCCGCCTCCGCCGGATCCACCGTCAGATCCGGCCGAGCCTCCGTGAGCACACGACCCAGCAGACGCGTGGTCTGCGGCGGCGAGGTCGACTCCAGGATCACCAGCTCATCACCCTCGAGCAGCGGAGCGATGCTGCGCCCAGCCGCCTCGATATACGAGGTATCCCCCACATAGTCATCCTTGAACGGCGTGGGCACCGCGATCACGAACGCATCACCATGCTGCATCTGCGTCGAAGCCGTCAGCTGACCGGAGTCCACCGCACGCTTGAGCTCCTCCTCCAGACCCGGCTCCACGATCGTGACCTCACCACGAGCCACCCGCTCCACCACGGACTCATTGACGTCCACGCCCTTGACCCGCACACCGCTGTTCGCCAGCGTCACCGCAGTCGGCAAGCCGATATACCCCAGCCCCACGAACACGACGGTCTGGTTGGTCTCAGTCATAACTACTCGTCCTTGATCTCCGCCTCTTCGACGAAGCGGTGGTCGTCCACTGAATCTCGTGGTGCTGCGGCCCCGATCTGCAGGCCCGGGCATCCCCACATCATAGGCTCAGGTGAGCGGTGTCCGAGCCGAAGAACACGACGTCGCCCGTGGAGATCACGTGCTGGTCCGTCACGTTCCAGGTGTGCCCGTGACCGCCGCGGAACTGCCGGAAGTTGAAGCGGTCGGTGGCATAGACGCGCCCTCCGCCGTCCACGACGTCCTGCAGGAATCCGGTGTCCTCGCCGGTCGTCCGGTCACGGAAGGGGTGAGCCAGGAAGACCTGTCGGGGCGCCATGAGGGTGGGCCCCAGCACGAAGTCTGTCCAGCGGTGCTCCCGCTCGCCGAAGCGCAGCAGCGTGGTGTCGTAGGACTGGACATAGAGGTAACTGGCCTGCTTGCCCACCACATCCGCCTGGGTCACCCGCAGCATGGCCAGCTGATCGGCCAGGTACTCGGGGCCGTACCAGTCGTCGTCGTCCATTTTGGCGATCACCTCTCCGGAGGAGGCCTCCACGCCTGCGTTCAGGCAGGTGCCCAGCGTCCACTCGCTCGGAGCCTGCACGATCACGACGTCCTGGAGCCCCCGCTGCTGCGCGAGCTCCTGGACGCGGAACGCGGCCGGGTCGAAGCCATGACAGACCACCACGAGCTGCGGGTCCACCCCGCGCTGTGCGGCCACCGAGTCCATGGCCTGGCCCAAATTCTGCGGGCGGTTCGTGGACAGCAGCACCGAGACGGACGGGGTCGACGGCAGCCAGGAGCCGTCCTGACGCGGAAGCGCCAGGTCCAGCACAGCAGCCACACGGTGCGTGTACGTGTGATCCGCCCACACGCGGCGCTGAGCCTTGCGCACGGTGCGATCCCGCAGCTGCTTGGAGCGCACCAGCGCCCGGATAACATCGGCCGCCTGCTCGCGCGTGGCGACCACGGGCAGCTCCTCCTGCGGGAAGTACTCCCCCACGGCCGCCGAGGGCGTGGAGACCACGGCGGTGCCGCGCGAGAAGATCTCGAAGACGCGACGGGCGCACATGGACGGCGAGTCGACTACCGAGTTCACGTTGAGGAAGACCTTGTAGGACTGATAGGCCGTCAGCATCTGGGCGTAGTCCAGGGAGCCCGCCACGCGCCCGTCCAGCGGCGCGGGGAACTGATAGCGCTCGTCGTCGCCCAGGTAACGGGAGAAGATCTCCAGACCCATGCGCATCTTGGGCGAGACGTCCATGGCCCCGCCCAGCAGCAGGTCCATCTGCTCGCGGCGCTGCGGGAACTTGTGCGCGAAATACATGCCGCCGAAGGCGACCTCCCGGGAGTCGAAGCCCCGGTCTCGGCGCACCGGCGAGTGCACGGCCGGCTGCGCGGCGAAGGCCAGGACCCCCACCCGGTCGTGGCCCAGGTCGCGGCGGTAGTGCTCGATCCGGTTGGAGTCGCTGGTCAGGACGACGTCGAAGAGCCCTGCGCACTCCAGGAAGTCGTCGTAGTGCGGCGGATCCTCCTTGTTCCAGAACACGGTGGGGATCCCTCTCCGCCGGAACTCGGCGACCATCTCGCGGAAGGGCTCCTTCACGCCCGAAGCGCCGGTGAGCTGATACTGCCATTCGTCCTGATTGCCGTGCCAGGCGGATTCCACGAACAGCAGATCCGGCTGGTGCTGCTCGAGCTGCTCCCGCCATCCGGCCCGCGTCAGCGGCACCTGATTCCACTCGCAGTCGAACGCCCGGGAGGAGAAGTCGTCCAGGATCGTGGCCGCCGTGACATCGCCGAACGGGCGGTTCCACTGCTCCGGCCAAGGGCTCGGGGGGAAGCTGAGCCGGCCGTCGCTCAGGCGGATTGCCCCCGTGCTCCCACCCGGGAGACGACGGCGGCGCAGGCTCTTGCGGGCCTGCTGCATGCCGCCTCGGCGCAGGTGCCACGCCAGGAGGCGCAGCCGCCGGGCGGACTCCGCCAGCGAGGCGGCGGAGACTGATCTCTGGGGGGACTTGCTCACGGACAAGGCGGGGGTCCTCTCACTCACATGCCTCCGGGGGCGGGGCACGACCGGGGCGGGGCAGGCAGTATCAGGTGGAGCGCACCAGCTGCAGGGGTGCCAGCTGCTCCTTGGCGTCATCACGGAACTTCTGGGCGCTGTTCAGATTCCCGTCCGCCAGCTTCTTCATGTAGCTCTCGTAGTCCTTCAGGACCTCCGGCACGGGACCGTCGGCGATGACCTCTCCGGCGTCGATCCAGACCAGGCGCGTGCACAGGTTGCGGATCTCCGACATGGAGTGGGAGACGAACAGCACGCAACCGGCGTTGTCGCGGATCTCGGTCATGCGCGCCTTGCCGCGGGCCTGGAACTGGGCGTCGCCGGTGCCCAGCGCCTCGTCGAGGATCAGCACCTCCGGGTTGGTGGCCGTGGCCACAGCGAAGCGCAGGCGCGCGGCCATGCCCGAGGAGTAGGCCTTCATGGGCCAATGCAGGGCCTTGCCCAGTGCTGCCACATCCACGAGCTCGTCCATGACCTCGTCCACCTGCTGCGGGGTCATCCCCTGTGCCAGGCAGCCGAGCCGGATGTTGCGCTCCCCCGACAGGGCGGGCACCAGGGAGACGCTCACGCCGAGCTTCGACGGACGGTCGATGGCCCAGACCCGTCCGGAGGTGGGGTTCATCTGCCCGGCCACGATGTTCATCAGCGTGGACTTGCCGGAGCCGTTGCGACCCACGAAGCCCACGAACTCGCCCTGCTCGATCAGCAGGTTCACGTGCGTGAGCGCCTGGTTGTCGACCTGCGGCGGGCGACCCAGAGCGCGCCTGGCAAGGCGGGTGGGAAGAGGGAGCTTCTGCTCATCCTCCCCGCCGGTGCTGGTCACCCGGTAGACCATGGTGACGTCGTCGACCACGACGGCGGGATCGCGCACGACCCCGCCCCGTGCCGAGGCGCCCGCGGGCACCTCGACGGCGGCCTCATCGCTTCTCATCGGCATAGCTCTCCTCGTTCCACCAGAACACCAGCAGGCCGACCACCAGGGCGAGTACTGCCCACCCGATCAGGATGAGCCACGAATTCAGCGACGGCGCGGTCTCGTACAGCACGGCATCGCGGGTCATGTCCAGCACCTGGTACAGCGGGTTGAGATGGAACAGCGCCAGGATCCGCGGATCGTCCGTGAACCGCGACGGGTCGTAGAACAGACCCGAGGCGTAGAGCCACAGTCGCGTGCCCAGCGAGATCAGGTTCGCCACGTCCGGGATGCGGTGCACGAGCGGGGCGAAGAGCATGCCCGCACCCCAGTTGAACGCGGTCTGCAGCGCGAAGATGGGGATCACCAGCAGCCACAGCGGCGTGATCGCCTCCGACGGCGGGGCCAGCATGATGAACAGGAACATGGCCACCAGCACGTACAGCTGGCTCAGGGCCTCGCGGACCACCACGCCCAGTGGCAGCGCGGCACGCGGGAACGAGAAGCCGCGGATGAGGTTCTTGCCCCCGGAGATGCTCTTAGCGCCAGCGGTGAAGGACCGCGCCGTGTAGAGGAACATCATCAGGCCGATGATCAGGTAGCCCAGGAAGTTCTCGATCCCGCGACTGGTGCCCAGCAGCAGTCCGAAGATCAGGTAGAAGGTGAACCCCAGCAGCATCGGATTGAGGATCAGCCAGATCTTGCCCAGGAACGTGTGCTCCTGGCTCACCGACAGCCTCACCCGGGCGTCGTAGAGCACGAAGTGCCGGGCTCCCCACAGCTCGCGCAGGTACCTGCCCAGCGGAGGCCGCACGCCGACGGCTTCCAGGCCGGAGGGGTCGTACTGCACGCGCCGCTGCCGCGGCTCAGCTGGCGAGTCCACGAAGAGGTCGTCAGTCACCCCTCTCATCCCGCCTCCTTCGTCCGTCTCGTCTGGTGTCCATGGGCCGTGAGCTCGTCGTAGCGCGCCAGCGTGCTGGCAGCCACGGCCTCCCAGGTGCGTTCGCGCAGCACAGCCTCGCGACCGGCCCGACCGAGTCTAGATCCCGTACCCGGTTCGGCCCACAGCCGCCGCACCGCCTCGGCCAGGGATTCCGGATCCTCCGCAGGCACGAGCACCCCTGTGACGCCGTCATCCACGAGCTCGGCCAGCGCGGGCAGATCCGAGGCGATCACGGGCACGGCGCTGGCCGAGGCCTCGGCCAGCTTCAGCGGCGTGACCGAGCGGGTGACCTCGCGGTCCTGGCGGGGCACCACGAAGACATCGAGGGCCCGCTGCCAGGCCCGGGCCGCGGCGCGATCCACTCGTCCGGGGAAGACCACCCGATCCGCCGCGCCCAGCTCGCGGGCCAGCGACTCGAGCCCGGGTCGGGCTGCGCCGTCGCCGACGATCACCGCGGTGATCTGCTCAGGCAGCAGCGCCACCGCACGGACCAGCTCATCCAGGCCCTCGTAGTCCACGACCGAGGAGACGGTGCCGACCAGGTACTGGCCCTGCGCAATCCCCAGGGCCTCCAGGCCCAGCCGGGCCCGGGCCTGCTCGACCGGCTCCGGCTCGGCGGCATGATCGGCGCCCACCGCGTTGGGGCACAGGCGCACGCGGGAGGCGGGCACCCGGCCCTCGGTGACCTCCTCGACGCGCTGCGCCATGGCCGCGCCCAGGGTCGCGACGTCGTCGGCGGAGATCATGGCCTCCGCCTCGCGCTGCTGGAAGCACGTGTAGCGCTCCGAGACCCCGGAGACCGGCGGGCGGCGCGAGGCCCACGTGTCCGCGAGCTGACCGCGCACCTCGTAGACCCACGGGATGCCCAGGGTCTCGGCGACCTCACGGACCACCATGGCGTTCACGTAGTGCGTGGTGGTGTGCAGCACCGCGGGGCGCACTCGCAGGCACAGGGCGAGCAGCTGCTCGGCCTGCAGCTGCAGGCGCCCGGAAGCCGTGCGCGGCAGGCTCGCCGGGCTGATGCGGTGGTAGTGCACGCCGTCGATCACCTCGAGGTCGCGCGCCCCGAGCCGGCCCACCTGCGCCGGATAGCCCGGTCGGGTCTGGGCGTGGACGCTCCATCCCGCAGCCGCCTGGGCACTGAGCAGGGCGTGGGAGCGCACTGCGTACCCGCTGGCGGTGTGCGGCAGGGAGTTCGTGAGCACGTGCACGACCGTTCGCGGCTGCGGCCGGTACGGCTGCGACAGCTCCGGCAGGCTCGGCGACCTTCCGTGCAGCTGGGCCCGCTCATCAGCCAGGCGCAGCAGCTGCTCCCGTTCCCCGCGCGTGGCGGCCCCGCGCAGCCAGTCCCGCTGCAGCGGTTCCAGGGCCTGGCCCAGGGCTCCGAGCTGGGTGTCGCGCCGAGCCAGCGTGCCCGCCAGCCCGCGCGGTGCCTCCTGCCCGGGAATCGCGGCAGTCAGCCGGAAGGCGTCATCGGGGCGATCCGAGGCGATGGCGATCTCTGCCAGCCGGCGCAGCACGGCCGGAGAGGTCTGCTCCTGCAGCTGCGCGCGGTCGAAGGCCTGCCCGAGCGCCTCCTGCTCCCCCACCAGGCTCAGCCCCAGTGCGCCGACCGACGGCAGGGCCGAGCCCAGGGAGACCAGCGCCCGTCCCGCCCGGGCAGTCACGGCGCTGGGCAGGCGTCGGGAGACCTGCAGAGCGAACACCGCAGGGTCACCGCCCAGGTGCTCCCACGCGGTGCGGGCAAGCAGGCTGACGTGGCGCAGGCGCGGATCCAGGGCAGGGTCGCGATCGCGGCGGCTCATCGGCGCTTGCTCCTGTCCTCGAGGACCTCCCGCAGGATGGTGTCGTAGCGCTCGGCCAGATCCGCGTAGTCGGCATTGGCGGCCACCCACGCGCGGCCGCCGCCGGCCGTCCTCAGCCGGGACCGATCCGCGATCAGGCCGCGCCACAGCTGCGCGATCTCCTGCGCGCTGGAGCCCACCACATCGCCCACGCCGGCCTCCTGGAGGATCCGAGCGGCCTCGCCTCGCACCACGGCGGTGAGATGACGACCCACGGCCATGACCTCGTACGTCTTGGACGGGACGGTGGCCTCGAACGACTTCCAGTCATCGCGCAGGGAGACCACCAGCGAATCGGCCTGCCGGTACTGCTCGAAGACCCTGTCCCGGTAGACCGGGTCCAGGAACCGCACCGGAGCCCCCAGGGAGGCGGCGATGCGCTGCAGCTCGGGCTTCTGCGAGCCCTGCCCCACCAGCGTCAGCCGCATCTGCGGGCCGACCAGTGCAGCGGCCTCGATGAGCCGCTCAAGGCGCTGGCTCTCCCCGTGGTTGCCCAGATACAGCACCTCGAGGCGGTCGCGCAGAAGCGGCGGCGGATCCAGCACGGGAGTCTGCTCCAGGCGCACGCCGTTGCGCACCGTGCGCACCCGGTCAACGCCGCGGACCCGCAGCGTCTCGGCGAATCCCTCGGTCACGGTCACGACGACGTCCGCCCGATCCTGGATCGTGGCCACAGCCCAGTTGATGACCCGCTGAACCCGACCCTGCAGGACCCCGGCCTCGGTCGCGAGGTTCGGCCAGGCGTCGCGCATCTCCACGACCAGCGGCTTGCGCCTGAGCCGAGCCGCGAACCATCCGCTGGCCAGCAGCGGCAGCGACGGTGCGGTGACGATCACCACCGAATGCCCGCGCACCGCCAGGGTGCGCAGGGCGCTTCCCCCGGCTGTGACCAGCTGATCCACCAGCTTGGGCAGGCGGGCGTCGCGAGCGGTGAGGTACGGGACCCGCACGATCGCCTCGCCCACCGGCCCCGGCTGCCCACGGCCCAAGCGGCCGCGGGCGGAGCGATCGGCATCCGGGCCGAAGCCGTAGTGGGCCACCGGGGCCACGACCGTCACCAGCCAGCCCCGGCCCAGCAGGTGCGGGATCAGGGACTGCCAGCGGCGCTGCGGCGGCGAGTGCTCCGGCCAGTACGAGTGGGCGAGCAGCAGCGCGTTGGAGCGCGCTGGAGTCACAGGCCGCTCCCGTCGTCCGCGGCCAGCTGCTGGTAGTGCTCATCCAGCGTGCCCTCGTCGATGGCCTCGCCGATCTCCTCCATGGCCTCCTCATCGGGGAGCACGATCGACTGCCCGTCGGCGGAGGACCCGATGCCGTTGGTCGGCACCGTGAACATATGGATGTCCGAGCGGGAGACCCCCACCATCTTGGGCACCAGCCCGCGGATGTAGCCGGAGTCCAGTCCGTCGGAGACCGTGAGGTACGGCGAGATCGTGCTCACGATGTCGGAGATCTTTCCGGGATTGGCCAGGACCTCCGGCTCCAGGAAACGATCGAGCAGCGCCTGGATGAACGCGCGCTGATTCTGCACGCGGGTGTAGTCGCCGTCCGCGAAGGAGTGGCGCTCACGGGCGAACGTCAGGGCGGTCTCGCCGTCCATCGTGGTGGGACCGGCCTCGTAGACGTCGCCGTTCTCGGTGGTGAACGACTCCGGGACGTCCACAGTCACTCCGCCCAGGGCATCGACCAGGCCCTCGAAGCCCTCGAAGTCCACGGTCATGACCTCGTCGATCCGGGTATCGAAGTGCCCCTCGAGCGTCTCGACCATCAGCGGCATGCCGCCGTTCTGGAAGGCCGCGTTGATCTTGGCCTCGCCCACACCGGGGATGTCGACCCAGGTGTCGCGCATGACGGACATGACGTAGATCTCGCCGCCGTCCTCCGGGATGTGCATCAGCATGATCGAATCGGCGCGCTCGCCCTCGCGGCCGAGCTCGCCGCCGCCCTCGGGCCGCTTGTCCGAGCCGAGCAGCAGGATCGTGGTGCCCTCCGTGTCCTCCGGACGATCGGCCTCGTCCGGGAAGGCCTCCGTGGAGGGCATGGAGGTCACGTTGTCGTCGTAGGAGCGCGAGAGCCCGTTGATGTACAGGGCGATGACCGCGATGACCCCGACCACGAGCACCAGGAAGGCGATCAGGAACGCGATCAGGACCTTGCGACCGCGCCTGCGACGACGAGGCCGCCCCTCGGCCTCCGGCTCACGGCCCTGGCCGTCGAACAGGTCGTCGTGGATCTCGTTGCTCATACTGGGGGGCCTCCGGGCTGGCAGCAGGACGGGGCACCAGCCTGGGCCGCCGAAGGAGCGGTCAGACGCAGATCCCGTGCCGTGCCGAGCGAGTCGTTCAAGGGTGGGGCTGGGGTCGACACATCATACGGCTCGAACGCTCAGAGGATCGGCAGATCCGCCCGTGAGCCCCGAACGTGGCGAGGCTCCGTCGGACAGTGCTGATCGGAGACTGCCAGTGATTCCTCCGAGCATCCTGCGCCGGGGACAGGCGTGTCGGAGCATGCGGGAAGGGGCCCCCCCCCCCCGGGGGGGGCCGGGGCGC
>NZ_JALXVH010000090.1 GCF_025149945.1 Kocuria sp. p3-SID1428
CCCGTGCACGGTGCTGCGGCCTGCGCTGCTGCGGAAGCCGCAGCGCGGGATCACTCGGCGGCGGAGTCCTCCGCGGCTGCTGCCTCGTCATCGGCCACGACCGGCGAGAGCGAGAGCTTGCCGCGGTCATCGACCTTGGTAATCTCGACCTGGACCTGCTGGCCCACGCCCACGACGTCCTCGACGTCGTTGACGCGCTTGCCGTCGTTGAGCTTGCGCAGCTCGGTGACGTGCAGGAGGCCGTCGCGGCCCGGGGTCAGCGAGACGAACGCGCCGAAGGTCGTGGTCTTCACGACCGTGCCCAGGTAGCGCTCCCCCACCTCGGGGACCTGCGGGTTGGCGATCGCGTTGATCGCCGAGCGCGCGGCCTCGGCCGAGGGGCCGTCCACGGCGCCGATGAACACGGTGCCGTCGTCCTCGATCGAGATGTCGGCGCCGGTGTCCTCCTGGATCTGGTTGATCATCTTGCCCTTGGGGCCGATGACCTCGCCGATCTTGGAGACGGGCACGTTGACGGTGATGATCCGCGGGGCGTGCTCGGACATCTCGTCCGGTGCATCGATCGCGGAGGAGATCACGTTGAGGATCGCCAGGCGGGCATCGCGAGCCTGAGCCAGGGCCGCGCTCAGGACCTCGGCGTCGATGCCGTCGAGCTTGGTGTCCAGCTGGATCGCGGTCACGAACTCGGAGGTGCCGGCGACCTTGAAGTCCATGTCGCCCAGCGCGTCCTCCGCGCCCAGGATGTCGGTCAGCGCGACGCTGGCCGGCTTGCCGTCGAGCTCGCCGGTGATCAGGCCCATGGCGATGCCGGCCACCGGGGCGCGCAGCGGCACGCCGGCGTTGAGCATCGACAGGGTCGAGGCGCAGACCGAGCCCATGGAGGTCGAGCCGTTGGAGCTCAGGGCCTCGGAGACCTGGCGGATCGCGTAGGGGAACTCCTCGCGCGACGGGATCACGGGGGCCAGTGCGCGCTCGGCCAGAGCGCCGTGGCCGATCTCGCGGCGCTTGGGCGAGCCCACGCGGCCGGTCTCGCCGGTGGAGTACGGCGGGAAGTTGTAGTGGTGCATGTAGCGCTTGGACTTCACCGGCGACAGCGAGTCGATCTGCTGCTCGAGCTTGAGCATGTTCAGCGTGGTGACGCCCATGATCTGGGTCTCGCCGCGCTGGAAGATCGCCGAGCCGTGCACGCGCGGCAGGATCTCCACCATGGCGGTCAGCTCGCGGATGTCGCGGGGGCCGCGGCCGTCGATGCGCACGTTCTCGGAGAGCACGCGCTGGCGCACGGTGTGCTTGGTCAGGGCCTGGTAGGCGTCGTTGACCTCGTCGGCGCGCTCGGCGAAGGGCTTGCCCTCACCGGTCAGCTCCTCCAGGACGGACTGGTGCAGGGCGTCGGTGGCCTCCTCGCGCTCCTGCTTGCCGGCGATCGAGTAGGCCTCCACCAGGCGCTGGCCCGCGGCGTCCTTGACGGCCTGGGCGACGTCGTCGCCGTGGCCGCCGAAGCGCGGCAGCTCCATCTCGGGCTTGCCGGCGCGGGCCTTGAGGTCCGACTGGGCCTGGCACAGGGCCTTGATGAAGGGCTTGGCGGCGTCGAGGCCCTCGGCCACGATCTCCTCGGTGGGCGCCACGGCGCCCTGGCCCTTGATGAGCTCCCACGAGCGGTCGGTGGCCTCTGCCTCGACCATCATGATCGCGACGTCCTCGGTGCCGTCGGCCTTGGTGACCACGCGCCCGGCCACGGCCATGTCGAACACGGCGTTCTCCAGCTGGGAGTGCTTGGGGAAGCAGACCCACTGGTGGGTGCCGTCCGCCTCGCCCATCAGGGCCAGGCGCACGCCGCCGACCGGGCCGCCGAAGGGCAGGCCGGAGAGGGTGGTGGACATGGAGGCGGCGTTGATCGCGATGGTGTTGTAGATCTCGTCGGGATCGATGGCCAGCACGGTCACGACGACCTGGACCTCGTTGCGGATGCCCTTCTGGAAGGCCGGGCGCAGCGGGCGGTCGATCAGACGGCAGGCCAGCACGGCATCCGTGGAGGGGCGGCCCTCGCGGCGGAAGAACGAGCCGGGGATGCGGCCGTCGGCGTACATGCGCTCTTCCACGTCCACGGTCAGCGGGAAGAAGTCGAAGCCCTCGCGGGGCTTCTTGCCCACCGCGGTGGTGGACAGCAGGGTGGTGTCATCGTCGATGGACACCAGGGTGGAGCCGGCTGCCTGCTGCGCGAGCAGACCGGTCTCGAAGCGCACGACGCGCTGGCCGTAGCGGCCGTTGTCGATGACGGCTTCTGCGGACTGGATCTCGGGACCCTCCAAGGGCCACCTTCCTTTCGTCGCGATCGTCTCCACGATCGAGGTTGATCTTCTGCTGCCGGATCCGTCCCGCTCGCACGGCGCACGGTCTTCGATCGAAGTCCACGGCCGCAGCTCGGGGCTGCGGGGGTTCCGTGGACCACTGTCGAGGACCGGGACGCGGGCGGCGGGCGGGTCGGATCCGGACGAGGGCGGCATCAGCCGTCCCCCGCGGACGCCCTGCAGGCCCATTCCGTGGGCCTCGAGGCGTGTTCGTGCAGGCCCAGCCTGACAGGTCCGCGACGCGCGGACCAGCATTGAGGGGCTGCGAGTGTTCGTCCGGACGCTCAGCCGGTGGGCGGGCGTCGGCGGCGGATGTGGCGGGATCCGCGCCCGTAGGCGACGAGCGGGGCCGCCGCGAGGTGCGTGGCGGCCCCGCTCGTCACGAGGGTCAGAATGCGATCAGCGGCGCAGGCCGAGACGCTGGATCAGCGAGCGGTAGCGCTCGATGTCCGTGTTCTGCAGGTAGGTCAGCATGCGACGACGGCGACCGACCATGGCCATGAGGCCGCGGCGGGTGTGGTGGTCGTGCTTGTGCGACTTGAGGTGCTCGGTCAGATCGGAGATCCGGCGAGTCAGGACCGCGACCTGGACCTCGGGCGAACCGGTGTCGCCCTCGTGGGTCGCGAACTCCTCGATGATGGACTGCTTGACAGCTGCGTCGAGTGCCATGTGTGAACTCCTTCGGGGTCCAGTGCCGTGCCTACCGGCTGCGAAGGTGAACGCGCCGGGGCAGGAGCCGCACGAGCGGATCGTGCGATCTCAGGGGTCCGTCCGCCACGGACTGCAGGCGGACCGCCGATCATGATAGCAGGCCGCCGCCGCACGGGGCTGTGAGCCGGACGATGTCGGCGGACAGTGCCAGACTGGTCGAGGAACCCACCCGGGCCCGTCGACCGCGGCCCCGGAGCATCGACACCGAGCAGTGAGGAGTGGGCCCATGACCGAGTCCGCAGACAGACGCGAGTCCGAGACCACGCAGATCGACCCGGCCCTGGCCGACCAGGTGGGCGTCTCCGAGCGCCGCCACACCCTCAACGACGGCCACCAGCTGCCGCAGATCGGCATGGGCACCTATCCCATGGACGACGCCGATGCCGAGGTCAATGTCTACGAGGGCATCAACCGCGGCTTCCGCCTGATCGACACCGCCGTGAACTACGGCAACGAGATCGGCGTGGGCCGCGGCATCGCCCTGGCCGGGCTGCCCCGCGACGAGGTCTTCGTGACCACCAAGATCCCCGGACGCGATCAGGGCGAGGAGGCCTCGGTGCGCGCCAGTGTGGAGGGCTCGCTCGAGCGGCTGGGCCTGGACCGTCTAGACCTGCTGCTGATCCACTGGCCCAACCCCCAGCAGGACAAGTACGTGCAGACCTTCCGCACTATGCTCGCCCTGCGGGAGGAGGGCCTGGTGCGCTCGGTCGGCGTCTCCAACTTCACTCCGGCTCATGTGGACCGCCTGATCGCCGAGACCGGCGAGACCCCGGCCGTCAACCAGGTCGAGCTGCACCCGCAGTACCAGCAGGAGGCGCTGCGCGCCCACCACCACGACAAGCGGATCCTGGTGCAGGCCTGGTCCCCGCTGGGGCGCAAGACCGACATCCTCGACCACGAATGGCTGGCGGAGATCGCCGGGCAGGTCAACCGCACCCCCGCCCAAGTCATCCTGCGCTGGGAGATCCAGTCCTCGGTGCTGCCGATCCCCAAGTCCTCGAATCCCCAGCGCATGGCCGAGAACCTCGACGTCTTCGGCTGGGAGCTCAGCGACGAGCAGATGGAGCGCATCCGGCTGCTGCACACCGGGCTCTCCGGCTCGGGCTTCGACCCGGACGAGCACGAGGAGATGTGAGCCCGGCG
>NZ_JALXVH010000091.1 GCF_025149945.1 Kocuria sp. p3-SID1428
ATGCGTTGCCCGTTCCCGTCCATCAGCGACCGCGATCAGTCGAGAGCCCCGCACGATGGCGAGAGTTTCGGCCCGCCCGCAGAGAAGCCCTCGCGGTCGAAGCGCTGCTGCGCGGAAACATAGCGAAGCGGTGGAACCTGGCCCTGCTCTGTGAGCACGTGCACCTATCGGATAAGCAATTGGTGCGCGTCTTCGAGGACGCCTACGGCAGCACCCCGCACAGATACCTCACGATGCTTCGCGTCGCAGAGCTGGCCCGGCTGCTGCGCGAGACCGAAGTACCCGTGACCGTGGCGATAGGTCGCGTCGGGTGGAACAGCCGAGGCCACGCCGCGGAAATTTTCCAACGACACGTCGGCGTCACTCCCGCCCGATACCGACGCTACGGGCCGCCCACGGCCGCCTCGGAACGGTGAATCACGGAGCCCCGGCAGTGCTGAAAAGTGCTAACGAAAGTGCTAAGCAACGTGTATGTCGGGGTACTACGGTGAAGTTATCCACAATCTAGACGCCGTAGATCGTTGATTTTATGCGGCAGAACGCCCCGCCGAGATTCGAGGCGCGAGGGGGTCGAGGTCAGTTCAACTCCCGCGTCGCCGTCGGGTTCATCACCGCGTCTTCGCCCACACCGTGCCCCGGTGCACCCCGAACTGACGAGCCACGGCGTTCACGCTGATGCCCTGTGCGCGGGCTGTTCGCATAGCGTCCACTTCCTCGTCGGTCAGGCGTGTTCGAGGTCGTTTCTTTGGTTCCGCCGACGCGCCGATCAACGGGTCGTCGGCCTCGCCGTCGGACTCTGCATCCGCGCAAACCCCTTGATTCCACGCGGAAACCAGCCTCTCGACCCGAGGTCGCCTGTTCCCACAACGCTCCATTGCTTCCACACCGAGCCTCGCCTAGCGGACCAAGCGCATCACCCACAGGTCGCCGGCGCGATCCTCCTGCTTCTCGGCTCCATCCGGCACGAAGCCGTTGCGTCGGTAGAAGGCCTGTGCGCGCCGATTGTCCCGGGCCACCCACAGCTGACAGGGCTCAGAGCCCACGACTGCGTCCAGCGCTGAGTCGTCATAGAAGTCGGCAGGCAGAAGCGTTCCATAGGCCTCGCGCCAGCACTCGTTGTGCACCCGGGCGAGACCGTCGGCATCGTGCGGGTCAGGGCGGCGCAGAGTCCAGTTCGGATGGGCCACGTGCTGAAGGCTATCGCAGAGCTGCTGGCTCCACTCTGCCTGGCGAGTCGGGGGGAGTCAGCCGACCTGCAAAGAGCGCATCAGCCGCGGTGCCAGCGATCGTCCTCGGGGTCTCGGACCCAGTGCTCGGCAGGCTCCGTGGGCACCGGATCCCCGCGCAGCCAGAAGGTCGCGTCGGGATCCCAGCCGGCGATCACCGTCCATCGGCCGTCGCCCAGCGGCAGCCCGCGTCCGGCGAGCTCCAGGTAGGCGACGGCTGGGAGGTGGAAGCCATCCGCCTCCTGCGCCACTGCGCTCCAGTCGGGGATCACCCACCGCCCCACCCTCCCGGTGGCCCGATACCCATCGTTACGGCGGGAGGCGCTGACCTCCAGTGGATGCGTCCGGCACAGCAGCAACCAGTCCTCGGCGCATCGGATCTCCAGGACACGACCCGGGAGGCCCACCGCCGCCACGTCGGCGGCCTCCCACCCGAAGCCGTCCTCCACGAGATCCAGGGTCTCGGGGATCCGCCCGACGGCGGAGCGTCGCAAGATCACGGGCGTGGACCACCAGGTCCCGGAGATGTTCGCCTGCGGGTCCGCGGGCCTGTCCCACTGGGCCTGGAGCTCCTCAGCGCGCGTGGAGCGGGCCCACTCCTGAAGGCTGGGCCCCTGGCCTCCGTGCGAGAGATCGGGGTCATCCCATGCGATCAGCCTCTGCTGCTGGAGCGCATCCTGGCTCCACCAGCTCAGTTCGGGAACCACCGTCAGCTCGTGGGCCAGGGGGCGCAGCGCCGTCTGGATCGCGGGATCGGCTGCGAGCAGATCCTCGCCGTCGGGCTCCTGCCAGTACCGGGCAGCATTGACCGCGGCGCCGAAGGCCTTCTGGGTGCTCGTCGGTGACAGGATCCCGAGGGGCACCGACCGAGCGCCGAGATCAGCGCAGGAATGCTGGCCTCCTGCACATCCTGCACCGCCCGCAGCTCCTGCGGTGCGCTCGCAGCATCCGGCTCGGCCTCCAGGAGCGGCATCATCTGCCAGGTGCCTCGGTTCGGATCGAACCGTGCTGCGAGCTCCCATACGAGCAGGGCCACCTCTTCGGAGTGGATCTCCGCCAGCTCCAAGCACAGGCGCGCCCCGCGCGGCCCGTCGAGCAGGCGCGCGGCCTGTGTCTCATCTATCTGCTGAGGCTAGGCCGGCGGCGCTGCGCCGCGCCAGATCCGGGCGCGGGCAACAAGCGGTACCCATGGAGGGCTGTCCGGCCCCCGGACTAGGCTGAGGCCCATGACTGCAGAGAAGAAAGCTCAGATCGGCGTCACCGGACTCGCGGTGATGGGTGCCAACCTCGCGCGCAACTTCGCGCATCACGGCTACACGGTGGCCCTGCACAACCGCTCGGTCGGCAAGACCGATGCCCTGATCGCCGAGCACGGCGACGAGGGCGATTTCATCCGCACCGAGTCCATGCAGGAGCTCGTGGACTCGCTCGAGAAGCCGCGCCGCATCCTCATCATGGTCAAGGCCGGCGCCCCGGTGGACTCCGTGATCGAGCAGCTCGTCCCACTGCTGGACGAGGACGACATCATCATCGACGGCGGCAACTCGCACTACCCGGACACCATCCGCCGCGAGCAGGCGCTTGCGGAGAAGGGCCTGCACTTCGTGGGCGTCGGTGTCTCCGGAGGTGAGGAGGGCGCGCTCAACGGCCCGTCGATCATGCCGGGCGGCTCACAGAAGTCCTACGACTCCCTGGGCCCCATGCTCGAGTCCATCGCCGCGGACGCCCCCGGGGACGGCAAGCCCTGCTGCGCCTGGATCGGCACCGATGGCGCCGGGCACTTCGTGAAGATGGTCCACAACGGCATCGAATACGCCGACATGCAGGTCATCGGCGAGGCCTACGAGCTGCTGCGCCAGGTCGGGGGCATCGAGCCGGCACAGCAGGCCGAGATCTTCACGCAGTGGAACAGCACCGAGCTGTCGTCCTACCTGATCGAGATCACCGCAGAGGTCCTCAAGCAGGTCGACTCCCGCACCGGCAAGCCCCTGGTCGACGTCATCGTGGATGCCGCCGCCATGAAGGGCACCGGCACCTGGACCGTGCAGGCCGCCCTCGAGCTGGGCTCGCCGGTCACCGGCATCGCCGAGTCCGTCTTCGCCCGCGCGCTGTCCTCCACGGCTCGTGAGACCCGCCTTGAGGCTCAGGAGACCCTGGCCGCAGGGGTTCCCGAGCCCGGCACCGTGGATGACGCCGCCTTCATCGAGGACGTCCGCCGCGCCCTGTACTGCTCCAAGCTCGTGGCCTACGCCCAGGGCCTGGAGATGCTGGACGCCGCCTCGGCCGAGCACGACTGGGACCTGCAGCTCGACGTCATCGCCTCACTGTGGCGCGCCGGCTGCATCATCCGCGCGGAGCTGCTCGAGGACATCATGGCCGCCTACAAGGACAAGGAGACCGCCCCGCGCAACCTCCTGTTCGCCCCGGCCTTCCGCGATGTCATTGCCGAGTACCTTCCGTCGTGGCGCCGCGTGGTCGTGGAGGCCACCAACCGCGGCATCCCGGCCCCGGTCTTCGCCTCGTCGCTGTCGTACTACGACGGCCTGCGCCGCCCCCGTTCCAACGCCGCCCTGACCCAGGGCCTGCGGGACTACTTCGGTGCGCACACCTACCTGCGCACCGATGCAGAGGGCGCCTTCCACACGCTGTGGAGCCTGTCACTTAAACACATCTCCGAGCCCACGAGACC
>NZ_JALXVH010000092.1 GCF_025149945.1 Kocuria sp. p3-SID1428
GGTGCACTTTCGAGCGTACTCGGCTGGGGGCAGGTAGCCGAGCGAGGAGTGCCGGCGGTGGTGGTTGTACTCGTCCTTCCAGTCGCCGATGATGACCTGTGCGTGCAGCAGCGAGTAGAAGCTGTTGATGTTGAGGCACTCGTCGCGGATCCGGCTGTTGAACGACTCGACGTACCCGTTGCGCCACGGCGAGCCCGGAGGGATGTAGGACAGGCCGGTGCGGGTGCCGGCCCAGTCGGCCATCGCTTCGCTGATGAACTCCGGCCCGTTGTCCGATCTGAGCACCGCCGGGGCGCGCCGGGCGGCGACGAGGTCCTCGAGGTGGGCGGTGAGTCGGTCGGCGGTAATCGAGCGCTCCACGAGGCCGCCGATGCACTCCCGGGTGTGTTCGTCGACGATCGAGCAGATCTTGATCGGTCGGCCGTGCTCGTCGGCGTCGAACTGGAAGTCCACCGCCCACACCACGTTCGGCGCGTCCGCCGTCGGCGCGTCGACGGTCGAGGACCCGACGCGCTTGCGTCGACGCCGCTGCGGGACCCGGAGCCCTTCGTCACGCCACAGGCGTTGGATCTTCTTGTGGTTCACCACCCATCCCTCGGCGCGGGCGTCGTGATACGCCCGCCGATACCCGTAGCGGGGATGGTCCTTCGCCCAGTCGCGCAGCCATTCCCTGAGCGCCCGATCCGGGTCCGCGACCGTGTCGCCCTTGAGCGGTCGCCGGTACGCGGAGCGGCTCAGCCCGACCAGACGGCACGCCATCCGTTCGCTCACCCGCGGCTTGCGCTTGAGGTGATCGACGGCGGCGCGGCGCCTGTCCGGGCTTAGAAGTTTCCCTCAGCCAGCTCCTTGAGCCCGGCCTTCTCCAGCTCCGCTTCCGCGAGCAGACGCTTCAGGGTCGCGTTCTGCTTCTCCAGCTCCTTCAGGCGCTTTGCGTCGTCGGCCTTGAGGCCGCCGTACTGGTTCCGCCACCGGTAGTACGTCTGCTCGGACACCCCGAGCTCCCGGCACACCGCCGCGACGTCCTGACCGTCGGCGAGCATCCTGTCGGCCTGCCCGAGCTTACGGACGACCTGCTCCGGGGTGTGACGCTTCCTGCTGTTCGTCATGATCTGACCAGTCTCCCTGCCCGCG
>NZ_JALXVH010000093.1 GCF_025149945.1 Kocuria sp. p3-SID1428
TAGGGCATGTCTCCTTTATCGGCGTAGCCATGTCAGGATCGCGCTGATCACGACCGCCGCCCGATAGGTGATCGCGAGCTTGTCGTAGCGCGTTGCTAATCCTCGCCACTGTTTGACGTAGGCAAACGAGCGTTCCACGACGTTGCGGTTCCGATAGGCACCAGCATCGAACGTCGGCGGCCGTCCATCCTTACTCCCGCGTCTCTTTCGGCTCGCGACCTGGTCCTTCTTCTCCGGGATCACTGCCCGAATGCCTCGCGATCGCAGGTACTCGCGATTCGCCCTGGACCCATAAGCACGATCAGCGAGAACGGTATCCGGACGAGTGCGAGAGCGACCGCCACCAGCCCGCGGCACTCGAATATCGGCAAGGACCTGCGGCAGGATCACCCCGTCGTGGCGCTGTCCACCGGTGACCACCACTGCCAGGGGGCGGCCATTGCCGTCGACGGCATGATGGATCTTCGTCGTCAGCCCACCGCGCGAGCGACCGATGCCATGCCCGGTCGGCTCACACTCCTGATCGGGCAGATTCTTGTAATTCGACGTAGCCCCTGTGTCTTGGTCAGGGCGCGTCGTGTTCGTTGCATGCTGGTGGCCACGATTGATGGTGCCATCCACGGAGACGTTCCAGTCGATATCACCGGCAGCATAAGCATCAGAAAGTACGTGGGCCAGCACCCGGTCCCAGGTGCCATCGGCGGCGTAGCGGCGGTGACGTTTCCATACCGTCTGCCAAGGCCCGAAGTGCTCACGGGGCAGATCGCGCCAGGCGATGCCGACACGGTAGCGGTAGACGATTCCCTCGACGATTCGACGGTTGTTTTCAAACGGTCGGGCTCTTTTGCCGGCATTCGAAGGTAGGAGAGGTTCAATCTTCTCCCACTGCTCATCAGTGAATACTCGGTGTCGTTGCTTCGTAGTCACAACACCACCGTGTCAGTGCTGGAATGGTCAATAAAGGAGACACGCCCTAG